>JAHIVA010000083.1 GCA_018816985.1 Patescibacteria group bacterium
CAGCCCGCTCAACATACTTCTTTATAAGCTCGGCTAATTCTTGGTTGTAGGCAAACTCAGTGATACCCGATGGTGAGACCGCTCCCTGGGAGCTTTCTTTGTGCCCGACAATCAGGGCACATTTCCTGATTTTCTTTTTCTCCAGAAGCAATTCCTGCAATTCCTGTGAAACAGTCTCAATAAGCCTTAAATCATCTAAAAACTTTTGCATCATTTAACCTCTAAATAAGTATCCAAGCCCAAGTAAGACCATTATGAACAATACGATATAAAACAGAGCAAGCAACCATTCTCCCATTCCATCGTCTAATGTCTCAACACTTTTTTTCGTTTCAATTACAAACACTCTCTTTTGTATCTGGTCAATCTTTTTCTCTTGTTTGTCCAATCTATTAAGTATTTCATCTATTTTTTCCATTTTGTTTTATCTCAAGCAAGAATTTTCTCATATCAGCCATAAAGACTTTGATTTCATCGAGGGTTTCCTTAATATGGTTGTGCTGCATTTCACACAAACTTTTCTTTACAAAAGAGTTTTCAATCGAAACCCTGTCATCATCAAGTTTTTTATAAACCGCCTTCCGTTGAGCAGCATTATTGGCCGATATTTTTATTCCCAGCCCAACGATCACAAGGACAATACTTACAAGTGCAATTATCTCGCCTAACGATATTATCATATTTTTCTCTCCCCAAGGAAGAGCAGAAAGGAACTCTGCTCAACCTTCAAAAGAGACTCTCTCCCCCTATTAGACTAAGGCTCTAATTTCAATCAGGTCTCCAGTTAATTGCTCACCCGCTGTAAAGTTAAGGGTTGTTGCAGTTAAGGTATAGCTATTACTTGGCTTATGTAAGCCCCTCAACCACACATCTTCTGTCCCTGAAACCGAGCTTCCGGTATTTACCAGGGTAAGAGTCTGGTTATCTGAGGTAGCTGTAAATTCATCCCTTCCGGTATTAACCGAGAGTGGCGTTCCTGCACCACCTGCGATACCATCACCAGCTACGGAAGTCGCAATCTGAGTCGGTGTAATTCCAGCAGCCTTGACCTTCAACTGACCGGTAGTGGCATCACCTTCGACAGTTGTGTTATCAACCTTAACAGCTGCACCATTTGCACTAATGTTAATGGCCTTAGCCAAATTAGCACCACCTATCGCATCAGCAGCAAAGGTAATATCGTTTGCATTAACAACGATAGCACCATTTGCACTGATTACATCAATTGTATCGGCAGTCTTTGTTAAACCTGCTCCAGCGCTAATTTGACCTGCACCAGAAGTCTGGGAAAATTCTAATACTGTAGTGTCAAGCACAATCGGAGCATTTGTAATAAGGCTAAATCCCTTATTGTCATACGCCGTTCCTTCTGATGTGAAAACAGATGTGCCTGATACCATTTTAGCACTGGTATCAGCATCAGTTGAACGGGTTAAGACAAAAAGGATTAAAGCTGTCCCTACAGTAGTTACATCATAGATACCGTTATTAGCTCCTGCTACTTCGTTTTTAACCAGAATGCGGTCTCCCAAAGCGGGAGCTACACCGTCAACGGTTAATATCCCAGCTACAGAAGCTGTTAAAGTCTTTCCTACACCACTTCCAAGAGCAGTGCAAGCAGGAAGAGCTGCGTTCGTAGTTAATCTTACCGCCTTTTTCCTACTCGGCTCTCGGACATCTTGCATACGGGCACAATCACTATCAGCAGTAGGTGTGCCAAGATTTGTAAGCTTGAACCCGCCCATAGACTGATTAGCAGTATAAGCGTTAGTTCCTGCTGCCACTATAAGGGTAGCATCTACTTCGGTAGCAGTAACTGTATTTGCTCTAATGTCTAAATTTCCTCTAATTTGCTGTGGCATTTTTTCCTCCTAAATAATGTTATTCGACACAAATAAAAAAATCAACTATTCAACCTCCTCTTGCAATAGTTTTGTTTCCACATCTGCCCAGATTTTTTTATTCGCTGCTGCAAACTCATCAAGGACAAGTTTGCGAAAAGACTTGAATTGTTTTTCACCAAGAGCTGTTTGACCATAAAGCAATATTCTCTTTTGAACTTCTTTGTAAATACTTATTGTATTTTGCATCCATTAAATTTTCCTATAATCACAGAGTAAAGCATCATCTACTTGTGGTGGAGCTACCATCACAAAACCTATTGAAGTTTCTGTAAAATCTACTCCAGATGTCTTCCGTAGTCCCCTTAAATATACCATCATAGTTCCAGCATAATAACTATTTAAAACTGTAAAAGTAGTGTTCACACCATCAATATTTCCAGTAGGAACAATATTGACTGCCCATTCTTGGCTTGCAAAACCTCCTTGAGTTCCACCCGATGTCATCCACACACTCATAATAGTCAATCTCCTTTAGAAAATCTTTAGATGTCTCTTAGGAAATTCTGCGGGAGACATCATTATAACTTCATTGCTTCTCCCCAAGATTATTTCCTCTATAACGCTAAAGGCAATATTCCCCTGCAATCCATATCGAACAGGAACGCCCTCAACTACCACAGAAAACAAACCTAAATCGGTAATGTTTCCAAAACCATCAATTACTATAATTTTAAAGTAAACTATATCTCCAGCCGCTAAAACAACTGGACTAAAGAGATGGAAATTCAAGCCTTCAGCTGGTGCGACATCGATATAACTGTTAGGACAAAGAGAGTTATTGACACCATATCGATACTCGACACTTGCTAATCCTGTCCAACCTCTGGGGTCATCATAAATATTATTAGAACCAATTTTGAGGGTATCATCTAAAGAATTTAATGGGTTGCCATATTGATCGAGACAATAAATACTATCAACTATAGCTGGATAGCCATCAATGACATCAAAACTTACATCTGTCTGAAGACCATATCTGACAGAAGCATCAACTTCAAAACTTATATCTGTCTGAAGGCCATATCTAACATCCACTATTCCCCCACCACAATAAAGAATTTCAAGGAAGCCTGTTTATTTCCTAAAACTCCACTTGGAGCATTAGCGCGCAAAAAGAAACTTTTGTAACCTCCCTGTAGAGCCCCCCCCAAACTAATACCCAAAAAGAATTGAGCTGCGGAAAACCAATTACTTCCATCAGCCGAGATTTCAATATAATTAGCCCCATCTCCTGCAACCTGAATAACCCAACTTCCCGATACTCCAATATCTTTTATTGGAGCGTAAAAGCGGTATTCTTGAGCACTGCTTGGCGCTCCTCCCAACATAGCAGACGGAAGAGTCATTATATAAGATAATTCATCTCCGCTGCCAGAAGATGGCAACTCAACACCGATAGCATCTGCAAGATAAGATAGCCCATCACTTTTCGCTAACCTGTGATAAACCTCTAATTCAGTTATTTCTCCAGTAAAAGAAACCACAACCCACCTCCCCGCTAAAGGTATAGGAAGTGTAACCTCAAAATCATTCCCAGTTTGAATAATTGGAGTAAGATTTTCAAATAAATTATAATTAAGATTAGTATATGCTACCATATCTTCAGGTGATGCTACTATTCCATCAACTGACCCACCAGCAGACATTTTAGCCTTTACACCTGCAAGTTTAGAAAGCACACCTAAGTCAACATAAGACCGCAGATAATCTATTTGGATACCATCTACATTCCAAGTGGTATCTCCAAAAGCTAACCACTGGACATATTTTTCAGCAAGTAAATTTTGAATGTCGGCAGGATTAACAATCTCAATTAAACTGCTATAATTTGGGGCTTTCGGAACAATTGAAAAGCCGCCCATTGTCCAAGTAGCTGAACCGTCTGAAGTTCCGTCAAACCCAATCCTCCAATATTTCCCTGTCAGTGCTGAAACATCAAAGACATTTAACCCCGTTACTACGCTCGTAGGAAGAGTCCATCCAGACCAACTTCCATCAGGGACTGCAGTTTCTCCTGACCTGATTTTGTAACTCAAGGTTGTGCTTGCGGGAACATTTGCCTGAACTAATAATCGGTCGCCTTGAGCAGAAGATGAAAGTTCAAAAGTGTCGGATTCATAATTTGACGAGGTATGAATTTCTTTTACCGAAAAATCATCGATATAGAAGGTTCTATAGAAGCTTGAATTGTGCCTTACTACTACATAGGCATTATTACCTCCATTAGTCTCAGTATAGAAGGCCGAATATTGTAGCCAATTTGATGCTGGGTTTCTTCGTTGTAAATATGTTAATATAGTTCCATCACCAGAGCCAAAATAAAGGTCGTGTCCAAGACTGTCACCACCATCATACCATATCCATCCAGTTATAAAGTAAGTTCTTCCTGTAATTGTAGTAAAGGGACTACTTTTAATTCCTTTATTTACATCTGGAGGGGAGCTATCTACTCCCCTAAACGAATAAGACCCGCTATGAGGAGCAGCAACTTGTGCAACCGATATTCCTGCCCCATAGGCAAACCAATTTGAATTTAGTTCCATATTACCATTAACAAGCAATTCAGGGTCTTGCGATGCAATGCTTCCATTTGCAAGTGCTATCCATCCAGTTCCACTTCCTGCTTCAAGTTCAACCTGACTCGTCCTCTTCACCCCCACAGGGCTTATGCTTGCCACACTCCCATTTCTGGCAAAAACCCTTGCAGAACCGCCTTTTGTAAATGTGGCAGTAGAAAGTTTAGTTTTTGCGCCTAAGTCAAAAGGCGCGGATCTGAAGACACCTAAGTCATCATTGCCAACAACACTATCAGGAGTTGTAGTTGCTGAATATCCAAACCCACCTGCGCCACTTGCCTCAAAGTCTGCTTGAGTAGTTTGCGCGCTTGTAGAAGTGTATGTTATTGGAGCTGTTGTTGAAGCGTTGATATGACTATGCGCTA
>JAHIVA010000022.1 GCA_018816985.1 Patescibacteria group bacterium
CTTAAGTTAAACTTTATATATGTCTACAAAAACAAGTATTATTGGTTTTAAAGATCTTCGCCTAAATGCAGATAAATACATAAAGGCCATTGCCCAGGGCAAGTCTTTTACTGTTGTCCGTCGTTCCAAACCCATTTTTAACATTATTCCTGTTGATGAATGGGGGGATGAAGGAGCTTGGAAAACTATAATTGATTTCACTAAGTTTAGAAAAGGCGGCGTCAAAGCTGAAGAAGTTTTGGCAAGCTTGAAGCGCCTAAAAGCATATGAATAAACTTGATAAGTTTCTTTGTAAACTAGATAAGAAAACTCGTATCATTATTGAAAAAGTTGTTACCTTAATTATTTTGGGAAATTTTTCTATCCTTGATATAAAAAAATTAAGGGGCAATCAAAATAGGTACAGAGTCAGAGTAGGCAGAATCCGTATTATTTTTGAGCAAGCAGAAGGTGAAAATAAAATTAAGGAGATTTCTTATCGAGATGATAATACATATTAAATTAATTTATTTTGCTTTTCTTCCTTAGTATTGAATCCCAAATGTTCACAAGCTTTACCAGTAGCCACTCGTCCGCGAGCCGTGCGTTCCAAGAGTCCGAGCTGGATTAAATATGGTTCAACGACTTCTTCCAAGGTAGCTTCTTCTTCCGAAAGAGCGGCAGACATAGTTTTTAATCCTACCGGCCCGCCATTGAATTTCTCAATTAATATTTCTAAAAATTTTCTATCCGAAGAATTAAGTCCAATGTCGTCAATCGCGAGCATATTCAAGGCATCTTTGCATATTTTTTGACTTAATATTTTTTCTTTACCTTTTTCATATATTTGAGCAAAGTCTCGACAGCGTTTCAAGAAGTAGTTGGCGGTGCGAGGAGTGAAGCGGCTTCGTTTGGCAATTTCTTTTAAAGCTTCTTCTTCTAATTTTATTTTTAAAAGCTTACTGGATCGCTCGATAATTTTGGCAATTTCTTCATTGGAGTAAAATTCCAAGCGGAAAACTCCTCCCGAAAAACGAGAACGAAGCGGGGAGGAAACCATTGCCACGCGAGTGGTAGCAGCAATTAAAGTAAAAGGTGGCAGGTCCAGCTGAATAGTGCGCGCGGACGGGCCTTTGCCGATGATAATGTCGAGGACGCCAGATTCCATGGCCGGATAGAGGATTTCTTCTACCATTTTATTTAATCTATGAATTTCATCTATGAAAAGAATGTCGCCAGCCGCCAAGTTAGTCAAAATAGAGGCTAGGTCACCAACTTTTTCTATCGCTGGTCCGGAAGTAATTTTCATTTGTCTGCCTGTTTCGTGGGCAATTAAATGCGCTAGAGTAGTTTTACCTAATCCTGGAGGTCCATAAAAAAGAAGATGCTCTGGAATGTGCCCGCGTTCTTCAGCTGCCTTTAATAGAATTTTAACATTGTCTTTTATGTGTTTTTGGCCAATGTATTCCTCGAAACGGGTAGGACGGAGGGTTTGGTCTAAAAAAGAGTCATCAGTTATTTCTGTTTTTTTAGTGTTTGTATTATCTATTTCTTTTATCTTCTTTCTTGACATTTATTTTATATTATGCTATACTCTAAAAAGGTTAGCGTTATCAACATAGTATACACATAACTATGCACATTATAGCATTTGCTTAGTTTTGTATATAGTATAATTTGTTTTGGAGTTTTTTTAGTAAGTTATTTTAAATTTTAAGAAGGCATTAATCTCTAAGCAATCAGCCACCGGTTATATGAATTTGCGTAGGACGTTTTGGAGCTTTTATTAGTTTCTGGGGCTATCCTATAATATTTTATTACTTTTAGAGCACAGCTCCGAAAGGATTGTTTAGAGATTAATGCTTTTTTTATTCCTCACTCAAATCTACCACGCTTTGTACTTCTTCAAAAGAGGTAATTCCATTTAACATTTTTACCAGACCATCTTGACGCATTGAGAGGATGCCTTGTTTGCCGGCTATTTTTTTAATTTCATGTTCGCTTGGATTTTCAGGTATTATTTTTTCAATTGTTTCGTCAGTTTTAATTGCTTCAAAGATACCGATGCGACCTTTAAAGCCAGTCATATTACATTTTTCGCAACCGACTGGGGCAAAAAGTTTCAGAGGCGCATCTGGATTGATATTATAATTTGCAAGATTTTTACCCTCTTCTTTTATGCTGCTTAAAACAGTTTTAATTATTTCTTCTTCTTCTTTGCTTGGAGGTTTTTCTTTTTTGCAAAACTGGCATAGTTTACGAACTAAACGTTGAGCAATAGAAAGAGATAAAGCGGAAACTAATATTTTAGGATTAACCCCCAGGTCAATCAGACGGGGAATAACTCCAGCGGCATTGTTAGTATGTAGGGTAGAGAAAACGATGTGGCCAGTCAAGGCCGATTGTACGGCAATTTCGGCGGTTTCTTTATCACGAATTTCTCCAACCATTACTACGTCTGGGTCCTGACGTAAGGCTGAACGTAATCCTTCTACGAAAGTATAACCTTTTTTAATATTAGTTTGAGTTTGAGTAATGCCAACTAAGTGATATTCAACCGGATCCTCGATTGTTATTATTTTTATTTCTGGAGAATATATTTTTTTTAAGAAAGCGTAAAGAGTGGTAGTTTTACCGGACCCAGTAGGTCCAGTGACCAAGATTAATCCATTTGGTTTTAATATTTCTTTTTCAATAATAGAAAAAAGGAAAGGCTCAATGCCTATTTCTTCAAGAGGCACCTGAATTGATTTTGGGTCTAAGATTCTCATGACAATTGATTCTCCGTAAGATCCCGGTATGAGAGAAGTACGGATACTTATTTCTTCTTTTCCTTCAGAAATACTGAAACGTCCATCCTGGGCTATTTTTGAAGTTAGTTTCATTCCAGAAAGAAGTTTTATTCGTGAATTAAGTAAACGATAAACATCTAAGCCAAAAAAGGTTACGTCAATAAGTACTCCATCAAGCCGAAGCCTAAGTCGGCCTCGGTTTTCTTCGGGTTCGATGTGAATATCAGATGCCTTAATAGCAATTGCCCCAGCTAGGACTGCTTCTAGTATATGAGAAATTTTATGAATTTTTTTTTCTTTTAAAATTTCTGTCGTCATTTTTTCAATGTCCTGCATCTTTTGTATTTTTTTGGCTGTTTCTCTGAGCATTTCTCCGGAAATTTCCAAACCCCCGACCACGGAACTTTCAGCCATAGAAATTTCTTGATATCTATTCCAGACTTTATTTAAGCTGGCCGTGGAGGCCATATAAAAAGTTGGAATTAAATTTTTTCTTTCAATGTCTTCCCTTAATTTTTTTATTAAATCATCGGAAGGGGAACGTAAGGCAATAAAAATATTTTTCCCAAAAAGTTTAAAAGGCGCAACATTTAACGCCCTTGAATCTTTTTCAGAAATTATACGTAATGCTTCATTGTCTATTCCTAGGCGGGAGAGATCAATATAAGGGAGGCTATATTTTGATTCAGCCAAAGTAGCCACTAATTGCTCTTCTTCTTTTTTGTGCAATTCGTCTAATTCTTTATTTTGTTTTTCATCGTCAAAATCCGCCATTACATATAAAGTATAACTTATCTGATATAATTAACAAAATGAAGGAAAATATTAAAACCTTAGTCTTACTCGATGCGCACGCTATAATTCACCGTGCCTATCACGCCTTGCCGGAATTTTTGTCTTCTAAAGGGGAACCAACAGGAGCACTTTATGGTCTAGCCAGTATGTTAATGAAAATAATTACTGATTTAAAACCCGATTATATCGTTGCTTGTTATGATTTACCCCAAAAAACTTTTCGGCATATTGCTTATGATGCCTACAAAGCTGGTCGAGTAAAAGCGAAAGATGCTCTCATTGCACAATTAAAAAATTCTCGTCAAATTTTTGAGGCCTTTAATGTTCCTATGTATGACAGTCCAGGCTTTGAGGCGGATGATGTTTTAGGAACAATTGTTGAAAAATATAAAAAAGATAAAAATTTAAGAATCATCATCGCCTCGGGAGATTTAGATACAATGCAATTGGTGGATGATAAAAAGGTGCAAATTTATACTTTAAAAAAGGGTATTAATGACACTATTTTATATGATGAAGATGCAGTGATAGCGCGGTTTCATTTCAAGCCGAAATTTTTACCTGATTACAAGGGGTTACGTGGTGATCCTTCGGATAATATTATTGGGATTAAAGGGATTGGGGAAAAGACTGCTGAAAATTTAATTGTAAAAATTGGGACGATAGAAGAAATTTATAAAAAAATAAAACAAAAAGATAAACAAGGGGAAGAAGTTTTTATTAAAGCTGGGATAAGTCCCAGAATGATTGAACTAATTAAAAATAATGAGGAAGAGGCCTTATTTTCTAAAACTTTGGCGACAATTAGGACCGATGCGCCGATAGATTTTAAAATACCGTTAAGAACTTTTTGGGAAAATGCGGATTTAAAAAAAATTGAACAGGTTTTTGCTCAATTTGAATTTCGTAGTTTATTTGGGCGCCTGAAAAACTTTTTTGGGGAGAAAGTAAAGAAACCTGAGAAGAAGAATTCTTTGCCCTACGACGGGTTGCAGAATTCTTCTTCTCAGGTTTCTTTCATAAAACTTCAAGAAGCGAGTATTGCCCTTTGGTTGATTAATTCTGATATACCAAATCCAAGTTTGGAAGATATTTTAATGTTTGCTCATACAGATTCTTTTGAAAATGCTTATGAATATATTTTTAAAAAATTAAAAGAAAAAAATCAGGTTTTGGTTTATGAAGAAATAGAGAAACCAATTATTCCTATCGTGCAAGTGATGGAGAATTATGGAATTTTAATAGATAAAAAATATTTTGAAAAACTATCAATTGAATATCATACTGAGTTGGATATTTTAACCAAAAAAATATATATCTTAGCTGGTACAGAATTTAACATTAATTCACCTAAACAATTAGGGGAAGTTATTTTTGAGAAAATGGGGATAGGGTTAGGAGGAAAAAATAAAATAAAGAAAAATGCCAGTGGAGGGTTTTCTACTAAAGTTTCAATTTTAGAAGAGCTAGAAGAAAATAATCCAATTATTAAAGAGATATTGTTTTATCGAGAATTACAAAAATTACTTTCCACTTATATTGATGTTATCCCTAAAATGGTGGACGAGAATAATCGTTTGCATGCTAAATTTTTACAAAACGGCACCACCACAGGAAGATTTTCTTCGCAAAATCCGAATTTACAAAATTTACCAATAAAAACAGAACTTGGCAGAAGAATTCGGGGTGGTTTTATTGTTCCCAAGGGTTCTAAATTGGCTGCTTTTGATTATAGTCAGATTGAATTACGGGTGGCAGCGATGCTCTCAGGAGATAAAAAAATGACCAAAATTTTTTGTGAGAAAAAAGATATTCATACCGGGGTAGCCTCTTTTGTTTTTAATATTCCCATTGATGAAGTAGATAGTGAAATGCGCCGTAAGGCAAAAATAATAAATTTTGGAATTATTTATGGTATGGGAGTTTCTGCTTTAAGAAAAAATATTGGAGGGACACGCGAAGAGGCGCAAAAATTTTATGATAATTATTTTAATCAGTTTTCTGGATTGCGGGATTATTTGGAAGAAATAAAAAAGTTTGCATTAGAAAATTCTTATACTGAAACTTTGTTTGGCAGGCGTAGAAATTTCTCGAATATAAATTCCAGAATTCCTTTTTTAAAGAACATGGCGGAGCGGACCGCAACCAATGCACCTATTCAAGGGACTGCCGCTGATATTATCAAACTGGCCATTAGAAATACAGAAGAGGGTTTGGAAAAAGCGGGGCTTTTAAATAAAGTTCATTTAGTATTGCAAATTCATGATGAATTAGTTTATGAAATAGAGGAAGGTGTATTACAAAAAGCTGAAAAAATAATAAAACAAGCAATGGAGAACGTGCTTCAAAGGTCATATTTACATTACAAAACGGACATTCCCTTGGAAGTGCACTTTGGTTTTGGGGATAATTTTGAAGAAGTTAAATAAGATATTTGTGATACAATAGAGTTATGGAAGAAGACGACAAAAATCAGAAACATAATATTCATCAGGTTTTAGCGCATTCTTATGCAACGCACTTATTCTTATTTTTAATTGGAGTAATTTTGGACCTTATTTTTAATTTTAAATTTTTTAATAATTTTTGGGAAGTGCCCACTGGTATTTTCTTTTTAACCCTTGGCACATTCTTGATTCTTTGGGCGCAACAAACCTCCCGTAAACTTGATAAGTGTAACGTTAATAAAGAAACTTTTCGTCAAGGACCTTATCGTTATACCCGTGTTCCCACTAATTTTGGGCTTTTCTTTTTAGTGCTGGGGTTTGGGTTGGTAATTAATGCTTTTTTTGTAATTTTATCTGCTTTTATTTCTTTTCTTATTTCTAAATTTATATTTTTAGCCGAGCAAGAAAAAATACTAGCCGAAAAATACGGAACTCCTTATCTGGAATACAAAAAAACGGTAAAATTTTAATTGTTAATTTTTAAATACTTATGTTGTACCTTTTTGGGGGAGACGATTCTAAAAGAAAAATTTTGAATTATGAAAAATTTATAGAATCCTTGTCTGGCCAAATGGGGGTAGATCCCAAAGAAATTTTTTTTATCAATAGGAATGATTTTGACCCTGTCCAGATTGAAAGTTTTTATTCTGGGTCCAGTCTCTTTTCAGTCCTATCGGCTGTAGTTTTTAAGAATATTCTTGAGTATGAGGAAACGCGCAATTTTGTTTTTGAAAAGCTAAAATTAATGGGAGAGTCAAAAAACTCTTTTATATTTTTAGAAGGGAAATTAAATAAGCCAATTTTAGATGCTTTTAAAAAAGCCAGAGCTGAACTTAATGTTTTTGAATTACCTAAACAAAAAAAAGAAAAATTTGACAATTTTTTAGTAGCTAATGCTTTTGCTAATAAAGATAAATTAAATACTTGGATTTATTTCAGACAGGCGATGGACGTAGGGGTAGGGATGGAGGAAATCATTGGCGTTCTTTTTTGGAAAATTAAAGACTTACTTTTAAAAAAGAATTTTAATAAATTTTCCGAAGAGCAACTCAAAACCTTTTCTTCCCGTCTTTCTTATCTTTTACCGGAAGCCCGCAAAGCCGGCCGTGACGCCGAGTCTGCTCTTGAACAGTTTTTACTTGAAGTTTTCTAATCTATACTTTGTGCGCCCGCTCGGGATCGAACCGAGGACCTTATCCTTAAAAGGGATCTGCTCTACCAGCTGAGCTACGGGCGCGTTTTATGATAGTATAAGAAATATGCCTAAAAATCAACCCGCCTGCCGGCGAGGCAGGGAAAATATCTTAATTCTGCATAATATTCGAAGCGTGGAGAATGTCGGAGCGATGTTTCGCACCGCTGATGCGGTAGGGATAAATAAAATTTATTTGACTGGCTATACGCCCGCGCCACTGGATCGCTTCGGTAGAAAAAGAAAAGACTTAGCTAAATCAGCCCTAGGGGCAGAGGAATTTGTAAAATGGGAAGCTAAAAAAAACTTGTTCGCTCTTTTGCGTAGCTTAAGGCAAGAAAAGTATTTTATTATTGCCATAGAACAAGATAAAAAATCTGTTGATTACAAAAACCTTCGACTTCGTTCAGGACGAGGAAATGCTTTTATTGTCGGCGCAGAAGTTTCCGGTATACCAAAAAGTATCTTAAAAAAATGCGACATAATTGCTGAAATCCCAATGAAAGGTAAAAAAGAGTCCTTAAATGTTTCCGTAGCGCTAGGCGTGGCATTATTTAGAATACTTAGAATATAATTTTCTTAATATATCATATATGATAGGTTAAGGAATTTTAAGTTTAATTTATTTTTGATGCACAGAGCAGAAATGTGCGCTACGGCCGTTGATGATTTTTCTAATTATTGTACCACGACAATTCTTCCTTCGACATTTTTCTCTGGTGCGTCGATAAGCCATATGGTGAAGCTGGAATTTACCCGGGAGTCCATAAATGTTGCGATAGTCGGACATTGAATCTCCGCCGAATTTTATGCCCTTAGTTAGTATTTTTTTGATGGCTTTAAATATTAATTTAATTTCGCCATCTTTGAGCTTGGAAACTTTACATTCTGGGTGGGTGCTAGCCTGCCAAAGAATTTCATCAGAATAAATATTGCCAATGCCGGCAATAATGCTTTGATCTATTAGTACACTTTTTATTTTTCCGTTTGGTTTTTTGTTCAATCTTTCCCTTAATACTTTCAAAGTAAATTTTTTATCTAAGGGCTCTGGTCCAATATTGTTTAAGTGTTTGCTTTCTTCTATTGTTTTAGTGTCCAATAATGTAATTTTTCCGAATTTACGCGCGTCCGAAAAATATAATTTTTTTTTATTGTTAAAAGTAATTGTAAAGTGAATAAAACGATTAATAGGGTCTTTTTTATAATCTTCATATAACAAATGCCCTGTCATCTTCATATGGATGAGGATGGTTTTATTGCTGGTGATATTTATTAAAATATTTTTCGCGCGTCTTTCTATGAATAATATTTTTTTACCTAAAATTTCTTTTTTAAAAGTTTTAAAAAATTTAGGATTGGCGACAGACTCTTTTTGCCGTTTGTCTTTCGTATTCAGGTCAGTCCAAACATTTTTAATTACCAAGCCTCTAATGGTTTTTTGTAATCCTCGCACTGTGGTTTCGACTTCCGGTAACTCTGGCATCTTTATTTCCTCCCTAAAATTTTCAACGCTTCTCGGATTTTAGTGTTAGTGTTTGAATCAGAGGAAACTTTTTTCAATGCTTCACGAGCTTCGTTTTGAGAATAGCCGAGAGATTTTAAAGCTTCCAGTGCATCGAGTTCATCTCGAAGTGAAATGCCAGATAATTCCGTCCCCATTTTATCTCTTAACTCAATTACAATTCTCTCAGCTGTTTTTTTACCGATGCCGGAAATTTTCGTCAAATAACTTGTTTCACCGGTGCCAATAGCTTTCTTTAATGTTTCAATTGAAGCAATTCCTAAAATTGCCAAAGCTGACCTTGGTCCGATGCCGGAGATATTTATCAGCATTTCAAAAAATTCCAATTCTGGACGTTCTAAAAATCCGTACAAATCGAGCGCATCTTCACGGACATGTAAATGTGTCCAGAACAACATTTCTGTATCTGCTTTTTTTAGTTTAGACAAGACATCTGGCGAGACATTAACTTTATAGCCAACTCCACTCGCTTCCAAAATAATAAATTTCTCCGTCTTTAGAATTATTATTCCTTTGATGCTTCCAATCATACCCTTATCTTACCAATTTAAGATCTTTTTCACCAATTGACTTTTATTTTGAAAGATACATAATTTAAAAAAGGGTTGTTTTTTGAATCAAATCTGTCTCTGGCAAATCCAGAGAATATGTTTTTTGAAAGGAGGGGGAAACATGGGACGAAAAGTCTGCTTTTTTCAAGTGTTTGGAAGAGACGATAGAAACTGCAAAATTTGTACTCCAGATGAGAAAAACAGGGAATGCAAAAATTATTTCCCTATGACTCTCTGGACTTTCTATGCAAAGAAAGCAGACAATGAACAGTAAAAGATACTGTTTCCGGCAGAATCCGGAAAATGTTTTTTGAAAAAAAGGAGGACGAGACGAATGGAAAAGGACAAGCAGTGATCATGCCGTCTTTCTACGAGGAAAATCCGTCGTGGAGGGGCGGTTTTTCTCATTTATATTAGAAATATTGCATTTTTTTACATTTTTTGCTATGTTGTTTATATGCCAATAACCCAATCAGCTAAAAAAGCAATCCGCGGTTCACTTCGCAAGAAGGCCTTTAATGATCGTCGAATGCGAGCGATGAAGGAAATAATCAAGAAAATTGAGAAAATCGCCAAGACAGACAAGGCTGAGGCAAAAAAGATGCTTAATACCGCTTATCAGGCGATAGATAAAACTGCGCAAAAAGGCGTGATAAAGAAAAACAACGCTGCCCGCAAAAAATCTTGTTTAACAAGATTAGTGAAGTAGCCGTGAAGATTTGTAATTTATAAAGCAATCTATCTGGCGAAGCTTCGCCAGCGAACTGCTCGGCTCGTCAGCCTGCGCAAGGCTTTCTAAATCACAAATTCTTCACTTTATATTTATGAATCATTTATTAGAATTTTTTGGAACCGAATGTCCTCATTGTGTGAGTGTGCATGAACTAGTAAAAAAACTGGAAAAAGAAGAAGGGATAAAAATTGAAAGTTTGGAAGTTTGGCATAATAAGGAAAATGAAAAGCGTTTACTGGAACTAGACAAGGGTTTTTGTGGCGGGGTACCTTTTTTCTATAATTTAAAAACTAATAAATGGATTTGTGGGGATACCAGTTATGAAAATTTAAAAAAATGGGCCAAGGGAGAGGAATTTAATCAAGACGAATAATTTATGTAAACTAAAAAAGCCCCAAATGGGGCTTTTTTAGTTTATTGAACATTACGCACGTTGTACGTTTGTAGCATTCAATCCTTTTGGTGATTCCTCAGTTTCAAAAGAAACAGTATCACCTTCTTTGAGCTCATCAAAGGTTACGCCAACCAGAGAATTGCTGTGAAAGAATAAATCTTTCGCCAACCCTTCAGCTGTGATGAAGCCGAAACCCTTATCAGTGAGTCTTTTTATTGTACCAGTCATTGATATTTTAGTTAAATTGTTAAATACAAATAGATATACTTAAGAAATCGACGCTATAAAACTCTTCTCGCACCTACTTTGTCTTTTAAGTATAGCATAAAAGCACCTAATTTGTCAAGTGCACAGATTTTAAAAACAGAGTTAATTCATCGCCTTTTATTTCTCGCGTGTCGCCAGATTTTAAATTACCTAATTTGATATTCATAATTCTTTCCCGTTTCAAATCGGCAACTTCTTGAAAAAGGGCAGAACACATTCGGCGAATTTGATGTTTTTTTCCTTCGGTCAAAATTACTCTGAAAGCATTTTCATTTATGATTTTAACTTTACACGGTTTTGTCAGGTAGCCCTCGATGTTTACCCCTGCTTCCATTTTTTGTTTAAAATTGGAACGAAGTTTTTCTTTTGTTTTTACTAGGTACTCTTTTTCGTGAGAATATTTTGGATTTAGAAGTTGGTCGGTAATACGTCCATCATTAGTGAGAATTAAAAGTCCATGTGAAGCCTTATCCAACCTCCCTAAAGGAAAGAGGTTTTCCCGCGGAGAATCTGTTTCACTTCCAATTGGCTTATAGTAGGCAAAATATTTATATTCTTTTTGCTTTGCTCCTTTTACTTCCACCTTATCAGTTTCTTTTACTTTATCACCAAGGACAGCCAATTTATCATTAATAAATACTTTTTTATTTTTTATCAATTCGTCAGATCCACGTCTGGTAGAGATTTTTTTTAAAGCTAAATACTTATTAATCCGCATTGGATATGGCTCATTTGTTTTATTATCCATAATTTAAATTCTTATACCAACTCGGGCACCAGTGTGTGGGTCGCTACTCCAAGTAGCTAATTTCCATAAGTCTGCTCTCTTAAAATCTCTATCCCAGCTGAGCCAGGGGATACTATTGGAAGATGGTAAGAAAGCACCGAGCTCGTATGAAATATTTCCTTTTCCCTGCCAATCATTAATAATCTGGTTTGTTTCTTCTAAATAAGTGATAGCATAAATTAACTCTGCTTCTGGATTTAATCCTTCTTCCCCTTGGTAAGCTTTATTGGTATGAAGCATTTTCAGATATTCTACTGGGGTTTTTTCTGTTTCAATTTGTTTTCTATGACCGATAGTTTTACCTTTGCCGACCGATGGAAGGTTCGGCAGATTTTCAATTAAAAATATTTGCCAAGCGTTTTTAGGATTTGAAAGAAGCTCCAATTTTGTTTTTCCCTTATGATTTATTTCATCATATGTTTCTGGAAAATAAACAAAATTATTTTTAATATCTCCATCTTTATATTCGCTCCAGATATTTACCGGATGACTGAGGTCAAGCTCAAGCCTTTCGTCCATATCAGACTCTTTTTCTTTGGTGGCTAAAAGTTGGCTATTACTATTATGGGCAATAATTGTTTCTTCGTATTTTCTTATAATTTTTTCGAGGGGGCACGCGAACGGTACCAAAATAACTTTAGTAAATCCCTGTTCTATTTTCTTTTTTACCAATTCTTTTTTGTTTTCTAATCTTTGAAGAATTTCCGGTAAGGTGGGTATATTATATTCTTTATTATCTATACCCAATATCTTTCCATTTAAAGGATTCTCCAAAATACCTATTCTTTGTAAAATTTCAACTTGTTTCTCTATTTGCTCTTTTAGTTTTAGAGCATCAAATTGTTCTAATTTTTTTGGTTTTTTGCTCCAGAAAAACATAAACTTATTTTACCATAGTTTGTGGACAAGGACATTTCTAAAAATTTCCCAAAAGATTGTTTCTGGAAGAATTTATTGCAACGTAGTAGTTGTAGTCTTTTTACCAGATGGTTGATCGGTGACAACTGTAGTTTTCTTATAAAAAGACTGGTCAAAAATATATTTAGCTAACCACACTAGGACTAACATAATAATAATTAAAAAGAGCCAGCCAAAAAGATTGGTTGGGAAAAAACCGGCTCCAAATACATTAGCCCCAAACAGTAAGGTATTTTCATTTCCTTCACTCCAAACTTGGGCGGAAACATTTGCACTAACTGACTGAGTTTGACCAGACGGATCAATATAACTCAAAGTGGAAGGGAAGTTTAAAATTGCTCCAGCCGAAATATCATTTCGTACTCGAGTCCTAATAGTGACCGTTCCTTCCCCATTTGCTTTTAGGGTTCCTAAATTGAAGATTAAAATATTACCAGAGGTGTTTGGGTTGTTAGGACTTGAAGATAAATAATCTACTTCCAAGGGGAGATCTATTCTAAGGCTAAGATTAGCAATTGCTCCTGTGCCAATATTTTGATAATTGACAGTATAATTGATTTCATCTCCTGGGCGCGGTCGGGTATTATCTATAGTCGGAACAATTGGTTGATTTCGGTCTACCGAAGAAGTGATTAAGACAAGCGAGGTCGGAGCAGGTTTGGGGTTGGTAACAGCAATTGTTTGTTCACGAACAGTTATGGTTTCTGAGTTGCTGGCTGATCCGAAGTTATTGCTACAGGTCATGGTATAAGTTTTACTTCCTGTTAATGATCCAGTGTAGAAACTTCCCGGACCAATACTTTTTATTCCTGCCCAGCCGATAGATCCTCCGGAGGCATTACAATAAGTCGCATTGGTGGTAATCCAGCGGACGGTAGCGGTTCCATTGTAAGCGACGTTTGTTTTATCCGCATAAACTGTAACCGTTGGTCGATTATTAATCGGTTGAATTATTGTTGGTGGAACGTAAGGAGGAATATAAATTGGTTGAATATTGTTGTAATAACATGGAAGTGCTCCCCTATAATTTAAAGCGCTTGAATCTTGGCATAATTGAGGTTGTGGATATATATATGGATACTGGCAAGGTAAACTTCCATGATAGTTTGTTGCACTTGGGTCTTGGCAGGTGGCAGTAGGGTAATAACACGCTTCATTAGTATATGTCTGCGTAGAAGGTCCGACACAATAAGCTCCACCATTAGCCGGAGCCGGATTGGTACAAGTACGAGTCTGAGTACCAGAAACTCCACATTGCGTGCTCTGTGAACTCCAAGCACTCCAA
>JAHIVA010000123.1 GCA_018816985.1 Patescibacteria group bacterium
AACTTTTTCGGGCTTTTAGGCTGGTAGATGCGGTATAACACAAAATCCCCAAATTGAATTTGGGAAATGTTCATCAAAAGAGCATATTTGGAGGTGAATTATTCACTAAACCCCTCCAAATATGCACGGAAAGTATTTCGCAAAAACCTTCAAAATGGAAGACTATGTTATTGATGAGCTTGAAGACAAGGAATTTGAAGTGTTCATCCACTGCCACGCAAAGAAACGTGGGATGTGGTTTAAGGGACAATATTCAAAGAAAATGACAGAGGAAAGGATCCGTAGAATTTCGCACATGATGTTGGAAAACAAGCAGGTGGTACTTTTGGTGAACCAGCGAAGATTTGCATTCAAAGGAACTCGTCGCTGGGAAAAACTTCCGGACGTTGAAAAAAGAAAGCAGACAACAAATACTTTTCGTCTACATATGCTCAGAGAGCTGCAGAGAGACAACTACAGCGGAAGCGGACACAAAAGACAGATGAGCGGTATGTTTCCGATGAAACTTCTGGACAGCCTGGAAATCAAACTTGAGTGGAGAAAAGGAATAACCAGAGTCGGTTTGGACGGAAAAGGAGTCAGGAAAGGCAAACTGGTTCATCATTTGGCCGATTTGGACAAAGGAAAATCAATTTGTGTAATTCCGGATTTAAAACAGTCACAGCTTAAAAAAAACTCCTGGAAATCCCCCCGAAAGACAGACTTATCGTTACCGAGGCATGCACGGATATGGATGATTTTTATATAAACGTGGCCAAAGAATGTTTTCCAAAAGCCAAAATCGTCATGGATCATTATCATGTGATTGCTTGGGGATTACATCTGATGCAGGATGTACGAACAACTTTGCAAACAATTCACAGGAAAAAATTTGAAGTGAAACATGTATTACAAAAACCGGCTAATCAGTTAACTGCAAAGGAATTTGAGAAGCTACAACCTTGTTTTGAAGCTTTTCCGGAGGTGAAAGTGGCCTGGAAAATTATTCATCAGTTAAGGAAAGTTTATTGGCAGGAAAATTGGAAGAAGGCCGAATCACAGCTTAGAAAAACCATTTGGTGGTGTGAGCAATCTTGTATTCCTGAAATGAAAGATTTGGCAAAAACACTTAAAAGAAGGAAAGAACATATTTTGAATTATTACATTTCAAAAACTACTAACGCTATGACAGAGTCTTTACACAGTCGTTTTGAGACAATGAAACGCTTGCATTGTGGTATTCGCAATGTTGAAAGATTCGCAAAAAGGCTTATGTTTTGTCTTCTTCCTTTCTCAATTCTTACTGAGATTTTTACCCAAAGAGTTTAATGAGCCTTTTCCGTAACTACTCACTGAGTAAAAAGTGTTGACACAATATTTGTAAAAACAGGATGTTGGCCTGATTGGGTTAACGGCAGGAAAAACAATATTTTTTTCAAAAAGGAGAAAAGTGCCTGGTTTCGCGCTTAAGATGGGAGAGAACGACGCTTGAGCGGATTAATTATGCGGGAGCCGAAAGCGGCAGAAAAACTGTATGTTGTAATTCATATTTTGGCTTAAATAAGCTTGTTTTTGTGTATCAATAAGATAGCATAAGATCATGCTTAATTATTTTGAAATCAAACGAAGGATTCAAAGGTTAACCAACTATGAAAATTCATTGTATCCAAAACTCAGGGAGCGGAGCGATCGGTTGCGTAAGGAAAATCGCACACTGAAAGAAGAAAATGAAAAGCTTCGTAAAGAGGTTAAACAGATCGAAAAATTGCTGCTTGAGCTGGAAGAACTGCGTGAAATGGTTTATGGGAAAAAGCAGATTGAGCGAAGAAATAAAAAAGTCCGTCTGCCGGAAAAAGATTATCAAAAAGGAGAAAAATCAATTCAAAAAAGAAGTCCCGAAAGTTACCGCCGCGCTGTACCCGGGCCGGAAGAAATTACAGGGGAGTTGCGGTTTGAATTGGCGGTATGCCCCGATTGTGGAGAAAATCTTTCGGAAAAACAGGAGCACGTAAGTTATCGCGAAGATCTTAATGATTTGAGTATGCTTCTTGAGACCGCCAAAAAAGTTACAAAGCGGATCATTGAAAGCGGATATTGTGGCCACTGCAGGAAAAGAAAAAGAGCCATGGAAATTCCCAAACAAACAGTTGAAATCGGCCGAAACGTTAAAGCAATGATTGTCTATCTGCATGTACTGCTGGGATTAAGTCACAAGGAAGTGGAAAGTCATCTGAACTCAATGTATGGCTTTGAAATCAGCGAAGGGATGATAAGCCGCAGCCTTGAAGAACAATCCGACCTGCTTCGTCCATATTATCAAAAAATATATCAGAACCTGCTTGAAGAAAAAGGCTGCCATTACGATGAAACTTCATGGGATGTCCAAATAAATGGCGAGGGAAATTTTGTGTGGGTCAAAACAGGAGTTGACAGCAATGAAGTATTATTCTGGTTTGGCAGATCCAGAGGAAAAAGTGTAGCTGAAAAGCTGCGTGGTGATCCTCGGGAGGGAAATGTAAAAGACCAGGTTGGCATAAG
>JAHIVA010000095.1 GCA_018816985.1 Patescibacteria group bacterium
AAGGCGGGAAAGATGTAATAAAAGAAGTTTACACAGGCAATGGTATCTCAGTAAATTCTGAATTTTTAGATGGTTTAGAAACGAAAGAGGCTATTAAAAAAATAATTGAATGGCTAGAAAAAAAAGGACTGGGTAAAAAGGAAATAAATTATAAACTGCGCGATTGGTGTATTAGCCGGCAGAGGTATTGGGGACCGCCCATACCAATGGTATTTTGCGAGAATTGTAAAAAAATAATAGAAAATTCTAAATTCCAAATCACAAATCACAAATCACAAATAAATTCAAAATTCAAAATTCAAAATTACGAATTTACTTCCAGCGAAATATTAAATCCAGGATGGGTGCCGGTGCCTGAAAAAGATTTGCCAGTATTACTACCAGAAATGGATGATTTTTTACCGGACGGTTCTGGTAAAGGTCCTTTAAATAAAGTTAAGGATTTTGTTAATACTACCTGCCCTAAATGTGGCGGACAAGCTAAGCGGGAAACCGATGTGTCTGACCCGTTTGTTGATTCTTCCTGGTATTTTATGCGCTATCCTTGTACTGAATTTAAGGATCGGGCATTAGATAAAAAGCGGTTAAAAAAATGGATGTCGGTTGATATGTATATTGGCGGCAAAGAGCATAGCGTATTGCATCTTTTATATTCGCGTTTTGTTACTATGGTAATGCATGAATTGGGATACGTTCCAGAAGAAGAGCCTTATAAGCGTTTTCGGGCGCATGGATTATTAATCGCCGGAGGAGCAAAGATCAGCAAGTCCAAGGGCAATATTGTTAATCCGGATGAATATATTAAAAAGTATGGAGCCGATGCGGTTAGAATGTATCTAATGTTTTTGGGTGATATGCGCCAGGGCGGCGACTGGCGGGACAGTGGTATGGCCGGGATGCACAGGTTTGTAAACCGTATTTATAAATTAATTAATAAGATAATTTCTAAAACCGAAAAAATAATTCCTGAACCCTCCAATACGGCGGGCAGGCAAATGCAAAATGCAAAATGCAAAATGCAAAATTTGCCTACCAGCAAACTGCTCCATAAAACTATAAAAGGCGTGGGAGAAGATCTGGAAAAATTAAAATTTAATACAGCCATTTCCAAGTTAATGATATTAGTTAATATGATTCAGGAACAGGGCTGTAAAAAAGAAACTTTTAAAAAATTTGTTATTATGCTATCTCCCTTTGCTCCGCATTTAGCCGAGGAATTATGGGAAAAATTTGGGCATAAAGAAAGTGTACTTAAAGAGAAATGGCCTGCTTATAATTCTAAATTAGTCAAAGACGAGATAATAGAGTTAGTTATTCAGGTTAACGGCAAAGTGCGGGATCGACTAGAAGTCAGCGCGGATATTTCCGAAGAGGAAGCGAAAGAGTTAGCTATAGCCAGTGAAAAAATAAAAAAATGGATAGAAGGCAAAAATATTATTAAAATTATTTATATTAAAAGTAGGTTGGTTAATATTGTTATATAATAAAAATAGATTCTGTTTCAAGTTCGGTATGACAGAATAATGATCTTTAATAGATCAACAAATGGAGGGACTATGGGTAGAATAGAATATTTTATTAAAGAAATTATTACGATTGCGGTTATTGCATTTCTATATGTTTGTTTTAGAATTATTTGTAAAATTGAATGCAATAACAGAAGGAAGAAAATTAAATAATTGTTTATGCTGATACGTTGTATGACATCTCGTTTTAATATTAAAAAATGAATTTTAGAGCGGACTAAGGGCATTTTTAAATAAGAAGCCCTTATTTTTTTATTTAAATATATGTTATAATAAAATAGTTTATGAAAATAATAACTGATGAAAAAATTCCAATTAAGATGTGGCTGGATAAAATTGAGCCGGCAGCAGAAAAGCAGGCTAGAAATTTAGCTAATTTATCTGGCGCTTTTCATCATATTGCCATCATGCCGGATGCGCACGTTGGTTTTGGCATGCCGATTGGCGGAGTGCTGGCTACCGAAGGTATAGTAGTGCCTAATGCCGTGGGAGTAGATATTGGCTGCGGCATGGTAGTGGTTAAATCAACTGTTAAAGCCATTGACACTAGTACTTTAG
>JAHIVA010000111.1 GCA_018816985.1 Patescibacteria group bacterium
GGCAAGTGATAAAAGCGTTCTTGAAGACAAATATAAAATTTTTAAAAGGTATCTTGATGATTTTTTAAGATATGCAAGAGGTAAAATGCACTTGTTTTTAGATACACAATCTCCAGCAGAAACAAAGGGATTGCTTGATGGTAATCAGGATATATCTATAATTGGTATGCTCCCAGGTGCAGAAGATAGGCAGTTTGCAACAGAACAATTTAAAAGAGATGGTTGTATGGTTGGTTCTCAAGTTAAAGAACTTGCTGAATTAGAACCTGGAGAATATTTCTTTGTTTATGGGAAAGGGAAATTGGCTGAGAAAAAATATTTGTTGCTTCCAAGAACAATGTATTGGAGAGAGAAAGATGGAAACTTTTATGAAATCTTTGCTAAATTAAATGGAAATAATGCTTTTGAGGATTCTTCTGAAATATACAAACAATGTATTAAAGAATATAGGGATAGAATTTCTGAACTTAATAGAATAGAAAATTTAAAGAAAGAGGAAAAGAAAGAAATTCAAATAAAATCACAGCAAGAAGAAGAAGAAAAGAAAGAAAAAGACAAACTTGTAAAATATCGTAGAGAACTTGAGGAAAAAAGAAAAATTAAGCAGGAATTAAAAAAACAAAATAAAACTGAAAAGGTTGTTAAAATGCACGGAGATTCTGAAGAAGTTATTTCTGAAATAAAAAGACCTGAAAAAGAAGAAACTAATCCCCCTAAACTCAATTTTTTAAAGAAATTAAATGAGGATGATATTTTGGGGGAATTATGATATATTCAGTTTCAGATTTTACAGAAAATGAGATAGGAGAATTAAGACTTTATATTGAAAAACATGTTCCTTATCATATTCTTAATAAGATGTATCTGCTTTCTGGTAATGTTGAAGATAAAATAACAATTTTTACTGGAGTTTACAGAATTATTAATAGTTGTTTTAATTATGCTTCTACACAAGAACTTAAAAACAAACTCAATTATTTTTTAGAAAAATCAAATAAAGTTTATAAAAAATCTCTTCCATTGATTACAGAATATTCTTCTATGCAAAGAAGTTTTGGAAAAAGTGAATTAATAAACGAAATGTCAAATATAATTTGTGATAATTTTGAAATAATGGATGAATTAATTGATGTCTTTATTGTTTTGGGTGAGCATATACAACTTATGAAAACAGATGCTGTTGTAGGGGTAACTATCCAAGAAAAAGATGAAGAACTTAAAAAATTAATTCAAAAATCAAGAGAAATAGCAAAAATGGAAGGGGCATGAATAGAAAATCAAAAGGCAACAGGGCAGAACTTGAATACAAAAAGATAAAAGAAAGTCAGGGTTATACTTGTTATAAATCTCCAAATGTTAGATTTTATGATACAGATATTTTTAATTTGTTTGACTTGATTTGTATTAATAAAAAAGAAGTTTTACTTGTTCAGGTTAAATCTAATCAAATAAGAGATAGAAAAAAGATTAGTGAATTTAAGAATCATCCAAAGTGTGTTAAGAAAATTATTGCAGTAAGATATGATAGAAAAGGTTGGAAGGAGCATTTGATAGAATAAAATGTATCAAATAAAAGAAATTGAGAATAAAATATTGAATGGAGATGCTTTAACAAAGTTGAAAGAACTTCCAGAGAAATCAATAAATATGTGTATGACTTCTCCTCCATATTGGGGTTTGAGAGATTATGGCCATCCAAAGCAGATTGGAATGGAAAATACATTTGATGAATATATAAATAAGTTATGTGATATTTTTGATGAAGTTAAAAGAGTTTTAAGAGATGATGGAACTTGTTGGGTTAATATTGGGGATACTTATTCTTCTCAATCTTCTTATTCTGAAAAAGGACGACAAGGATATTCTGGAAAAGATTGTAATATGTCTGAACTAATGTCTAAAAGATTTGATGAAAAACTAACGGGAAAACAATCAACAAGATGTGGCAGAGGTAGAAATGCCAATGCTCCTGAAAAATCTTTATGTATGATTCCTTTTCGCCTCGCAATAGAAATGTGCAATCCCAACTGGATATTAAAAGATGATTTAAATGAAAAAGATAAATTTTTTGTCATAACACAATTAATTAAAAGGGGTGTATTGTAGGAACATTTATATATTATCTCAACTTAGTATTTTCCATATGGTTAAAATCAAAAGTGCATCTGAGATAGATAAAAAGTATAAAGAAGCTATTGAGATTTTGAGTAAAGCCTTATCTTTTAATTTAAATAACGCTAACATTTGCTATCTGTTAGGTGTTTGTTATGTAGGGGTAGAAGACTTTAATAATGCAATAGAGAATCTTAAAAAAGCCAAAGAAAAAGGTTTTAAGAGTGCTAGAGTAAATTTTTTACTTTCAGGATGTTACAGAAGAATCAAGATGAAAAAGAAAGCGCTTAGAGAATTAGATGAAGGGATTCAAAAGATAAAAGAGGTAAATGTGGTTTAAAGCAGTACGCTATCGGGAGAACTATTTTATGAAAAATCATATGTTTAGCTGCGAATTTTTTAAACTAGGGCCTTTTACCGTTTGTATTAATTTTGAAAATGATGAATTAAGAAAAGAGGTAACCTCTCTTTTTAAAGAAAACTGGCCGGTAATTAGTGTTTATCAGATAACACCTAATGTAGTAGACTGTTATTGTCATGTTTTTATCA
>JAHIVA010000023.1 GCA_018816985.1 Patescibacteria group bacterium
ATCCGGAATTATTGGGCGTAAAGGGTGTGTAGGTGGTTTTGTTAGTCTTCTGTTAAATTTCTCGGCTTAACCAAGAGCTCGCAGGGGAAACGGCAAAACTTAGAGTATGCGAGGGGTCTGTGGAACTCATAGTGTAGCGGTGAAATGCGTTGATATTATGGGGAACACCAAAAGCGAAGGCAGCAGACTGGAGCATTACTGACACTGAAACACGAAAGCGTGGGTAGCGAATGGGATTAGATACCCCAGTAGTCCACGCCCTAAACTTTGTTTTCTAGATTTTCGGAGTATCGACCCTCTGAGAGTCACAGCTAACGCGTTAAGAAAACCGCCTGGGTAGTACGACCGCAAGGTTAAAACTCAAAGGAATAGACGGGGACTTGCACAAGCAGTGGATTATGTGGTTTAATTCGATGGTAAACGAAGAACCTTACCAGGGTTAGAAATCCTAGTGAAAGCCCGCAGAAACGCGGGGCCTCGCAAGACTCTAGGACAGGTGATGCATGGCCGTCGTCAGTTCGTGGTTTGAATTGTACCCTTAAGTGGGCTAACGAACGCAACCCTCGTTGTGTGTTACAAGTGTCACACGAGACCGCCCGTCCCAGTGTTGAGATTGCTCAAGGCAATGTCGATAGTGGGACGGGAGGAAGGAGAGGATGACGCCAGGTCAGCATGTCCCTTTGATACCCTGGGCTACACACATAATACAATGGCTACTACAACGCGTTGCGACGAGGCGACTCTGAGCTAATCGTTTAAAAGTAGCCCCAGTTCGGATTGAAGGCTGCAACTCGCCTTCATGAAGTTGGAATTGCTAGTAATCGCAGGTCAGCTAAACTGCGGTGAATACGTTCTCAAGTCTTGTACTCACCGCCCGTCAAGTCAAGGGAGCCGGGAGTACCCGAAGTATCCGCATAAGTGGGTCCTAAGGTAAGCTCGGTGACAGGGACTAAGTCGTAACAAGGCACGGCTAGCGGAAGCTGGTCGTGGAATAATTCAATTTGAAAAACGTCCCAATTTTTCGTGAAATTTATTTCCGAAAAATTGAGGACCCTGAGATTTATCGAAGGGTCTAAGTCAAGGTTTTGGCTGGACTTATTGAGTCGGTATTGTGTCGCTCAATTGACGACACAATAGTTTTTGCTCAAACTTAAAATGAGCTGGACTATATGGAAAGACATATAAAATAAAAAAGTTAAAAACCTGCCCCGCGTAGTTTTATGCGGAGTGGGGGAACGAAACAAAACAAAGCACAGCAAAACAAAAAATACCTCGCGCAAGCGGGGTATTTTTTGTTATAATGTTTACATGAAAGAAATAGGACAAGAAGGATCAATTCAATTATGCAATAGTAGTCGCGGTTTAAGTTATCGTCCAGAATTTAAGGATTGGCTTAAAAAACATCCACGAGCTATGTCCCGCGTCGCAAGTTTAATAGAGGAAATGATTATTCATGTTCCAAGAGGTTTGAGAGATGAATTAACTGAAGGGGACATCAAAGTTATTTACATAAATAAACCAAAGTATTCTGATGTTTTTAAGGTTATTGTCGGCAAAGATAAATTTTTTGTTAAACGCGATCAAGGACGTTTGCAGATGTTTGGTGTTCATCTAGTTGGTGGACAGAGTGAATATTCTGATTCAGTATTAGTAAAACATCAGCTGAAAGATGATCCAGATATTGAAGTTATTGATTTTCAATTGGGTTACACTAACCATAATGACAAAAATCCAATTGCTTACTTTGTTTCAAAATGGGAAGAATTAGAAACTGTTGGTAAATACTTAAGTAATCCGAATTTAAAAATCGAAGAAAGACAAGAAATAAAAAATAAAGTTGCCAAAGTAAGAAGATTATTTTCAGAATTTCACGATATAAATATGGAGAATATGTTTTATAATCCTAATACAAAGAAAATAAAAATGTTTGATCTAAATATTGATCCAAATTTTTAATATAGTGAATATTAATATGACTAAAAAAAAGATCGGAATATTACGGGGAGGAATAGGAAATAATTATAGGTCTTCTTTGCAAAAAGGCGGGGAAATTATATTATTTATTTCTGAAAATTTAGCGGATAAGTATAAAGTCATTGATATTTTGATAGATAAACAGGGGAATTGGCATATTGGTGGTGTCCCTGTTGTGCCCATAGATTTGATTCACAAAGTTGATGTGTTTTGGAATACGGCACATCCAAGTTTTTCAAATATTTTGGATAGTTTAGCTATTCCAAATATAGGCAATAGCTCTTTTTACTCTTCTCTCCAAAATAGTAAAAATCTTTTACGTGAACATCTGAAGCAAATTGATGTACAGATGCCGAGAGCTGTAATTTTGCCATTGTATCAAAAAGATTTTGATGGTCCTCGTGAAAGATATGCTATTAAAAAAGCGAAAGAAATTCATAAAAAATTTTCTGCGCCCTGGATTGTGAAATCTTTTACCGAAGATTCAAATATGGGTATTCATCTAGCGAAAACTTTCAACGAATTAGTTAGTAGTATTGAAGATGGGGCAAAACACGAGAAAAGTATTTTAGTGGAAGAATTTATTGCGGGCAAGATAGCTTCAATACATTCTGCGTCTGGTTTTCGCGGGGAAGATATTTATACTTTTCCCTTGGGTAATACTTTTGGTAATTTTTCCTTAGATGAAAAAGAGAAACTAGCTGGTCTAGTAAAAGATTTACATAGACATCTTGACGCAAAACATTATTTAAAATCTGACTTTGTTTTAACCCCGAGAGGGAAGGTTTATCTTTTGGAAATTAATTGTATACCCGACCTAAAACTTGATTCGCATTTCTCGCAAGTATGTGAGTCTGTTGGCGCAAAAATGCATCATGTGATAGAACATATTATCGAACGAGTTTAATAATGGGCATGTGGCGGAATTGGTATACGCGTACGCTTCAGGAGCGTATCTCGCAAGAGTTGGAGGTTCAAATCCTCTCATGCCCACCAGCTAGAGTTAAACGGGCTTTGCCCGCCGAAGCTTTAGCGAAGGCGGGCCGTAGTATACCGGTCGTACGCATCCTTCGGGAGGATGTAGACTGGGTTCGATTCCCAGCGGCCCGAACGTATTAGCTTGACACCCATTTTAGGTTTATATATACTATAAAGACAGTTATGAATACGAAACTTTTGAATTTTAATGTTATGTTGTTTGCCCCGTACCGACTCCTAAATAGCAGTCGGGGTATATTAAATTTTTTATTCAATACATTCAAGCGGCCCCGACGAAGAAGGGGTTTTTATTTTTTTAATTACTCTAAAAGCTGAATGTTTTAATTAAGAAAAATATACTATGAAAATTTTAACTGAAGAGATGTTGGCTGAACTAGTTAAACGCCATGGTCTGAAAAATTATTTAATTGATTTAATGAAAGAGTTAAAGCAAGATTTTATCCGATGGCATGAATTTAATAAAATTCCTCGTCCGTCTATGCAGGTGCCAGGTGGGGTGTTGGAACTTATGCCAATTTGCGATAAGAAATATTACACTTTTAAGTATGTAAACTGTCATCCGAAAAATCCAGAGAGTGGACTAATGACAGTGGTGGCGACTGGACAACTTTCTGAAATAAAAACTGGCTACCCATTAATGTTTTCTGAAATGACATTATTGACGGCTCTGCGTACAGCAGCAACTACCGCTCTGGCAACAGATTTTATGTCTAGAAAAGATAGTTATATACTTGCGATTATCGGTACAGGGGCGCAAAGTGAATTTTTAGTGAAGGCTATTTGTTTAGTCCGTCAAATAAAAGAAGTAAGATATTTTGATATTGATTCTTTGGCTATGGATAAATTTGAAGAGAATTTAAAAGGAAGTTTATTTAAATTTACGCGAGGGACTAGTGCAAAAGAGACATTGAAAGGGGCGGACATTATTACGACTTGTACCGCTTGTAAGGCACACGTGGATGTAATAAAGGGTGATTGGGTAAAATCCGGTGTGCACATCAATGGTCTTGGTGGTGACACTGTTGGTAAAACTGAATTGGAGTTTTCTATTTTAGCCCGTAGCAAGATAGTGGTAGAATATTTTGACCAAGCTGTGAATGAGGGTGAAATACAGAGATTTAATAAAAAAGAAGCAAAAAAAAGAGTGCATGCTGAACTTTATGAACTTTTTACTGGGATAAAAGAAGGACGGAGCTCAGAGACGGAGATCACTCTTTATGATTCCGTGGGGATAGGACTAGAAGATTACTCTGTGCTACGGTTTACTTATGAATTAGCGGAAAAA
>JAHIVA010000109.1 GCA_018816985.1 Patescibacteria group bacterium
AAAAGGCGACAACAAAGCCGCCCTGTTTGATGGTGGAATCACCCGACAAACAGCCATCACATCCTCAGGCAACGTATAGGCCGCCACCCCCGTCAACGTCAGAGGCAAGCGCTTCACCATCCCCCCATAAACCCCCTGATACCACTCCAAAGCATTCATAATGGCATCATCAATTTGCTCCGGCGTCAACTCCACACAAATCCAAGGAGCCCCCAAAGAGCGAGGCAACCACTCCACCAACCAATCATAATCAATTCTCCGATGTCTCACCATCGTCCTTGTTCCCCTTCTTCCCCTTCTTCCTCTTATCCTGATCCTTTACCTGGGAAAGAAACCTTTTCACCTCAGCCCGAGGATCCACCTTCAACCGCTCATCAAACTCCAAATCAGGCTCATCAAACTCCACCTTGGGCTCCACCTTGGGCTCCACCTTGGGCTCCACCTTGGGCTCCACCTTGGGCTCCACCTTGGGCAATATCTCCTGAATCACCTTCCCCTCTGACTCCAATTCTACCAGAAGACCCACCTTGGCATCCAATGCCCACTTCGCCCCATATAAAACCCTATCGTCCGATAGGGTAAGCCCACCAGTCAACTTCACCGTCTTAAAAACCGGATTTCTCTTAAATCTCCTCTCCCCACGCATAACACCTCCTAAAACACAAACAGGGCGAGGCCCCAAAGACCTCGCCCTGCTCTCTTTGTCGAGGCCCCAGGGCCAGAACTAGCTATTCAGGACAGTCAACACCGCGAAGTAATCACCATTGGTCACCTTGCTCTTGCCACGATGCATCATGCCCTTCACAATCGAGAAATTCCCCGGATCCAACACGGCCGGCGTGATCAACAGAGGAACATAGGTAGAAACCACCAACCCCTGCTCAACAAAGGTCCTACCCTGGCGCAGAACCTCCAACTTGGACGCCGGGAAATTGGGATCACCGAACACCCGCCAAGACTCATTCAGAGTCCCAACCTCGTTCACGCCCATCTCGCCGTCCAAATCCCCAGTCCTCTTGAAAGTAGGAAGCACATTCAAGATGCCCATGATCTCAGGGCTCACCACGATCCTGTTGGCCGGGCCGCGCTTCACCTTCTTCTGAATACCCATGCTCAACCCGCTGATCTTGGTGACAATCGTCTTGAGATGATCGATCTCACTGATGCCGGCCGGCACCTGGCGATCCCACTGATCCGCTCCACCCGTCGCACCCTCCACCGAAAGCATAATGGTGGAATGATCCAGCTCCAAGGAAAGCTCAGACTCCATACCCATCGAAAGATCCGAATCCACATCGATATCGAGCATGGCCTTCATATCCTGAGCACCCTCAAGACTCCACTTGGTCTTCAGCTTCCGAGTCTCAGCCTTGATCGCCTCAAGAATAATCTGGCTTCCCATCTCAGGCACCTGAGAGCTAAACTCCGAAGTATACCAGTAGTAGGTCTTCACCAAGTTCCCAGCAATCGGAGCCGCAGTGAACTTGAAACCAGCAACCGCGCCCGTCGTATAATTGATAGTAGCGCCCGCCTGAACAGCCCCAGTAAACCCACTGGCGCCATCATCCTCAGCAGACTGAACCACCACACCCGCCACCGTCTCCTCCCTGATTACCACCTTGGCGCCATAAGCATCCTTAGGCTTCACTGGAAGGAAAGTCATGACGTAAGCCAGAGCCGCGCCGGCACCGCCCCACTTGGCACCATCGCCAGTACCAATCAACTCACCCTTGATGTACTCCGAGGAGTAGGTCTCATCAAAATTGGCAATCGCCTCAGTCCCAGCCGCGATCCCGCCCTTGGCCAACTGATACAGAAGCCTGTAGTAAAACAGACCCCCAACAGGGCCGCTCATAGGCTGAGAACCAAACAGCTCATAAGCCACCAGCTTGGACCACACCTTCCTGATGATCGGGAAAAGGTGCTTCACGTACTCGGGAGTAGCCGTCATTCCCGTCGCCTCAACCAGAGACCTCATACTGGCCGCCTGGTTCTCCAACAGGATAGCGGTGTGAGCCCTCAAAAAAGAGCCCTCACTCAGCTTCTTCACCCGCGAAGAATGGCCACTCAAAAGCCTTCCCCACTTCTTCTCCAAATACTGCCGCCTGGGAGAATCAGACATGGTGACCTCAAGGATGGAACCCCTGGCGTCGTCACCAGTCACACCCAAAGCCCTCAATTCTCTCGCATTCATCTATTCCTCCTCCTTCAAGCCTCATCCGAAAGGCCATACAAAATATCATCCTGAGTTATGCCGGGCAGAATCTCATATTCCCCCTCGGCATCCACTTCCCGCTGATCCCGCCGCTCCCTCAGATCCTGCCGCTTCTGCCGCCCCTGGAGCCGCTCCTCACCCAAATCCTGGGCCCTCCCCGACCTGCGCCCAGTCCCACGGCGAACGTCCTCATACAGCCTGGATCCCCGCCTGGAGGACTGCTTGAGATGCTCATTCAGCTCCCGGCCGCCCCGCTCCATAGCCTCGATCAGACCGTCGATCTCATCCCCGCGAGGATGGCGATCCAAAATCTCCTCACGCTCCTTGGAAATCTTGCTCTCCCGAAAGATCTCCACAGCCCGGCCCAAAGCCTGAGACAGCTTCACGTTATCCCGCTCCAAAGCCTCAACACGGCTCTGAACCTCCCGATCCCTGGCCACCTCGGCCAACTTCGTCCTGGCGATATCCTGGGCCCGCTCCTCAATGGCCTTCTCGCTCAGGTCCTTGACCTCCCGCCACAAAGACTCCCGAATCTCCTCCGCGAACTCCTGGCCATCAGTCACCCGATAAAGATAAACCACCTTGGAAGCCTCCTCCAATCTGGTAACGGCCTCCTCAGCCTGCCCCTCCGCCTCGATCCTCGCCTGGGTCTCATCAGACAGCTTGATCCTCAAAACCTCGATCTCCCGATCCTTGGCCTCCAGAATCGTCTTGCTCTCACCCTCAAGACCATAAGGCCTCAACAGGTCCACCAAACTCTCCACCAAAGTCCTGGCCCCTCCCACCTTGGGATCCCTCAAAGCCTCTTCCTTGGCCTCCTTCAAGGCCTCTTCCTTGGCCTTCGCCAAAGCCTCTCCCAAAGCCACCTTCACCCGGGCCTCCGCCTCGGCCTTGGACTGCTCCCTCACCTCGGCCTCCAACTCGGCCACCAGCTTGGGCAGGCTCTGGCGCAGATCAGCCAAGCTCTCAATCAGCTTTCCCGCCATCTCCATCTCCTCCGTCAGAGCGGCACTCGGCCTGGCCCCCTCAGCCGCCGGCGTAGCTACCGCATCATAAGCTTCCAATAAAAAATCTTCCTGGACCTCGTTACACCGTCGCCCCTCCCAGACCACAGGTTTCACCGAACCATTACCTCTGGAAGAGACCCCAGGCCGGCCACCAATATCCAGGATCGCCGCTAGATCCTTTCCTCTTGTCGTCAAAGGAACATCAGCAACGCCCCAAATATCACCGTCCTCTTTGATATGAAGATCCCAAATCAACAGCCCAGTATTGGCCAACTTGGTCCCCGGATCCTCACTCTTCCCCGGATGATCCACATGCCCAAACAGCGCCCCCCCATTGGCCGCCTCCTTCAGGCGATCAATGTTTTTCTGCACGATCACCCGAGGATAAATATTGCCGTTATCGGTGGGCCTATCGACATGGCCAAATTTCCCCTCCAACCTCCAAATCCTCGGCCCCCCCTCCCTTGTCTTTGGAGACTCAGTCAAAGCCAACTGAGAAGGACCAGGATAAAAGGTCTCTATCAAAATCTGCCTGGCCATGTCCTACTCCTCCTCCTCCTTGCGATACTGAGCAGATCTCTGCCAACCAGCATTCCTCTTGCCGAGATTCTGACGCTTCATCATCTCAGGCTTTCCGAGCTTCTTCCAGGCGCCT
>JAHIVA010000129.1 GCA_018816985.1 Patescibacteria group bacterium
CGTTGGACTTGCCAATTGGGGTCGGACCAGATTAACTGCTTGAATCTCCAAATTAATTTTGGGTGAAAATAGGCGTTTTTGAGGCTCAGAACCGCAATTATGTTATTGAAATAGTGTTTCTAAGGGGAAAAAACTTACGGAAGAAATAGCTTAGCATAATGATTTGAGGCGGAGGGGACGTTGATGAATTCGATCACTTTCGGCATGGAGGGACGAGACGTGGTTGACTAAGTTGAATGACTTGCAATTGGTCGAGATTCAGGGCAAGCGGCCGATGCCTTCAAATTGCTCAAAATGTTTGTCAAAGGCAAAGGCGCTTTTCAGTTTGAGAGAGCTCATGATGGAAAAGCTCGTGCAGTCGGTAAAACTGAAATCCTTGTCAGTGTATCGTTTAAAAATAGTAAAAGCCGCGTCCTCAATAGAAGGGGTGACAGTTACAATTTCAATGAAGCCGCTTTTCTTCAGGTTCTCCCGGAAAAGAGCAGCGATATTATGTGAAATCCTTGCCCTGAGGTAATTCATCGTCTCGCAGACAACGAAGTTTGTGGTTACAAACCGCGTCCCCTTTTCCTTTGCATTTTTGTAAAAGGCAACAGCAGGTTTGTGGTTTTCGTCATCTGCATCTGTGAGCGCTATAAATGCCCCCGTGTCTACAAACAACTTCATCGTTTTGCCCCGTAGAGATAGCGGTCATGCTTAGAAGACGCATCCTTGATGCCTGATCTTGCGATTCCTATCATGTCTTCAAAAGGGTCCATTTCGTGTTCTTCCGGCTGGGGAGTGGCAGCAAGAGACATCTCGATGGCTTCGCGGATAATCTGGTTCACGCTCTTTTTCTCTTCGATTGCTCTGTACTTAAGGGCCTTCAAAAGCTCTTCGGGAAGCCGTATATTTGTTGCTATTGTTGCAGGCATAATAAACCTCCATTCAGTTCCATAAAAATACCATAGCATCATGGTATCACCACGTCAAGTAAAAGTAAGGGGGGACATAACTCTGATAATTCCGTTGAGGGGAGGGGAGGAAAGGGTCAAGGTTATATGGGGAAGGGGAAGTTGCTTAAAGTCTTAAAGATTGGGATATTATAATAATGGAATTGGGGTCAAACCTGCACTATTGAGCGTGCCCAGCGAAGGGCCGCACGCGCTTGCGGGTGAGAGTCCCGCCAGGGTAAGAGCCGGAAGCCCTGTAGTTTGGATAGCAGGAGGTGATGGAAACGTCGCTTACTGAAGCCTATCGACAAAGCCCCGTATAGCGGGGTGAGCAACTATCCGGGTCGCAACGGAAGTGAACGTAGAAGTAGCCTCGTAATAGTTGAGTTCCACTGGCCGAGCCTTTTCAATTGAGGTGAAGGCAGCATCCTTGTATCGGAGCCGGCGGAGGAGCGAACGAGGGCGGTGGCGGGGTAGCAGCGGCGACACGGGTAGAGAGGCGTGGGGTCAACTGGGGAAACCCTCCTCGTCCCTGTTGGAAACGGCAGGAGCGTGGTAAGCCCTATAAGTCGGGAGACGAAGTGGGCTGAGAGGCGAGAGGGTGGCGGATGAGCCTACTATTTGGTATTCTTGCTTCATGGCTCGACCACTTCGCATAGAATATCCGGGAGCTTGGTATCACGTCACCTGCCGGGGGAATGAGAAAAGAAATATTTTCCGGGATGATGCTGACAGGGACAAATTACTCGAAATCCTTTCAGCCAACCTCAAGCTTTATAGGATTGAGCTGCACTCTTATGTCCTGATGCAGAATCATTTTCACATCATTCTGATGACCCCCGAAGCCAACCTCGGGAAATTCATGCAGCGTTTCAATACCACCTACACGGTTTATTTCAACCGCCGCCACCGAAGGAGTGGCCACCTGTTTCAAGGGCGCTACAAGGCTATCTTGATCGAAAAAGATGAATATCTTGTGGGGCTCAGCCGGTATATTCATTTAAATCCGGTTCGGATTAAGAAATATTCACAGTTGGAGATTGAAGAGAAGCGTAAGATCCTGAAGGGGTATGCCTGGAGCAGCTATGCCGGATATACTCATCTGAGAAAGCGCCAGCCTTTCGCCCATTATTCCGAGATTCTGGATATGGCGGGTGGGGGAGACAGTTTTGGCGGTCGAAAGAAATACGAGCAGTTTGTGATGGATGGAATCATGAAAGACATGAATATTACCTTTTGGAAGGGGGTGAGGGGGCAGACCGTATTGGGTTCTGATGATTTTGTAGATTGGATTTACGAAAGTTTTCTATCCAAGAAGAATGAAGACCGCAGGGAATTAAGCGGGATCAGGGATTTACAGACAGACCCAGGAACTGTGGAGGAGATAGGCAGGGCAGTTGCCCGGGAGTTTGGGGTAGAGGAGGAGGGATTATACCGGCCTCGCGGGGTTCCTCAGGCTCGGTCGATATTGATGGAGCTTTGTAGGGTTCATTTATCCAGGAAGATGAATTTTGCTGAGATTGGGCGGAGACTGGGTGGAATTAGTGTATCGGCCATCAGCCAGAATAAGAAGCGCTTGGAGGCATCGCTGCGGAAGGATTCTCGTCTGCGCGAAAGCCTTCAAAGGTTGTCAAAAGGGCTGGATTAGAAACTTAGGTAGAGTAAAGCACTGGCGTAGTGGCTGCAGGTTGAAGTTTGTGTTCCCCGTTTCTCTCCGTTTCCTCTGAGAGTGTCACATGATCTCAACCATACCCTATTTCCAGCACCTTCTCGTCAAACCGTACGTGAGGTTTTCCCTCATCTTATGTGCTACAGCACATAAGATGCGTTATGTGAAGGCCGCACTTATGTTATGTAGCGGGAGCAAGTTTCCGGTTTTTTTACATTTTGGCACGTGCGGCCATCACATAAGCGAAGTGCCGGGTTGTTAGAGCGACGTTAGAAAAACCATCAGTTCCGGATTATTGGACCAAGGTTCAGTGGTGGCCGTGGCTGATTCAGGAATCTCACATTGAGCAAGAGCTTTAGCCTTCATTTCAAGATCGACCTCTGCGTAGATGTGTGTGGTATCGAGACAGACATGTCCCAGCCAAGCGCGGATGGTGTTGATGTCAACACCGGAACGTAACAGATGTACTGCGGTCGTATGTCGGATGGTGTGAGTGCTGATGGGTTTGGGGGATAAGCTGGGCAATTTTCGACTCGCATCTTGAGCAGATCGTTTAACGAGAGCACGGATTCCAAACCGTGTGATGGGTTGCCTGCGGCGATTTAGGAAAACTGGTGCCTGGGGCTCTCGTCCGGTAATGAGAGGAGCCAATTTGCTAGCCGTTTGCGGCCATAAGGGGCAGCGACGCACTTTACCTCCCTTGCCTATGAGTGTGACGGAGGGAGGAGTGCCGAGATCCAGATCGGCAATGGTAAGCTGTGCTGCCTCGGATGCCCTGGCCCCCGAGTTATACAGAAAAAGCAACAGTGCATGATCTCGAAGGCCTTGTGGGCATTGCCGATTGGAGGCATTGAGCAGGGCGTCCATTTCGTGTTTTTCGAGATAGACCATGGAGGGTTTGGAGGTTTTCTTAAAGGGTATCGAGCGGATTTCGGCAAGCCATGCGATGTGCTCCGGGTTGCGCTCGCCAATGAAGCGTGCCAGGGCATGGATCGCAGCGAGGCGCTGATTGCGTGTGGAGATCGAACACCCACGCTTCTGTTCAAGTTCAAGGAGGAATGGGCGGACAGTGCTTGTACAGACATCTTCAATGGCGAGCTGATCTAGGGGTTTGTCAAGCTTTTTAGCCACGAAGGGAAGGAATATTACCAAGGTGTCTCGATAGCTTCTCTGAGTATTGTGTGCCAGATTGCGATCACCGACAAGATACTCCAGAAGGAAGCGACGGATCCATGGAGCCAGAAGGGATATGGTCTTCATGACTACCCTCCTTCCAGTGCATATCGGCGGAAGCGCAGGCTTGCTTCATGCAAAAGCTCTGGTGTCATTGTGAGGTAGCGTTGGGTAGCCGTGACATCGACGTGTCCCAAGTAAGTTGACAAGCAGGGCAGTAGACGTTGCACGTCTGCCCCCTCCCGGTACCAGGAAATGAGCCGGTTTAGTGCGAACGTGTGGCGGATGTCGTGGAGGCGTGGTTGGAAGCGTCCCCCATCTGTCCGGCGAATACCGGCGTGTTCACAAAGGAGGCGGAAAATTCGTTCTGCAGTGCTTCGTGTCAGAGCCGTTCCGCCGCGGGTAGCCAAAAAGGGAGATTCATTTCGGGGGAGGCGAGGGAGCTGTCGCCGGACCTTGGCGTAAACGACAAACACAGTGCTCAGTTGAGGGCCAATGGGCACCCATCTGGTCTTGAAGAATTTGGTGTTGTGAATGGTGAGTAGACGAGCGGACAAATCGACGTCAGTCAGTGTGAGTGATAGAGCTTCGCTGATCCGAAGGCCCGTACCATAAAGAAGAAGCAGGAGTGTGCGGAATGTGGCCGGTTGCACCTGGCATCTTTGACTCTTGTCGAGGACATGGGTCATTTCAACCAGTGTGCGGTATTCATCATGGGTGTAGATGTAGGGTTGAAAGGGGGCTGGGCGTTTGGGGAGGATCGTTGGCAGTGGAGAGAATGAGATATGGCCTCGGCTAACGACATAGCGGTAGAATCCGCTGAGGGCTTCGAACTTTCGATGCCAGAAAGCGGTGATCGGGCCTGTGCCGGCGAGGTAATTTTGCACGGAGATGGAACTAACCTGTGTAATGTCGATGTCCCCCATGGCTCGGCAAAAGGCATTGAGGATGACGGATTCTGTTCGAAAGCGCATCCCCAGAGATCGTTTGAACGTAACGTATTCGGCGGCGAGTTGAGAAAGTCTCATGACCATCCTCCTAAATCGACATCGGCTACCAGTCGCAATTCCGCAAGGTTCACCTTCGCGTAGATTCGGGTAGCAGAGGTGCTGGAGTGTCCCA
>JAHIVA010000093.1 GCA_018816985.1 Patescibacteria group bacterium
GGGCGGCCGACTTTATCGGATGCTTCCCGTAGAAACTCATAGGGGATGCCCTTATGGCTGCCGATACTGCAACTCTCCGGCCCAAAACAAATTACACCTGGAAGAAACCGGCGGTTCGTTTTTTAGAAAAAAATCTAACAAAAAAATCCAAGAAGAAATAATTCACTATCGCAACAAATGGAACGTGGAATATTTTTTCTTTTGGGCAGACACTTTTTTAGCCATGCCGTTAAAAGAATTTGATGAGTTTTGCGAGATGTATTCTGATATAAAAATTCCTTTCTATGCCCAAACTCGTCCAGAAACAGTCTCCAAAAAAAGACTTAGTCAATTAAAAGAAGTGGGGCTACATAGAATAGGATTTGGCGTTGAACACGGCAATGAAGAATTTCGCAAAAAAATTTTAAATCGACACTACTCAAATAAAAAAATCATCGCCAAATTAAAAATAGTTTCTGATCTAGATATTATTCTTAGCACAAGCAATATGATCGGCTTACCAAAAGAGACACCTCAATTGGCTATGGATACAATAGAACTCAACCGACAAGTTTCCTCTGACACAGTATCTAGTTCCATCTTTATGCCATTTCATGGAACGCCATTAAGAGAACTGTCCGAAAGAGAAAACTATATAAATCCTGAAATTATTTGTCCAAGCAATAACGACAAGCCAATTTTGACAATGCCACAGTTTTCTGCAGAAAGAATAAAAGGAATAAGAAGAACTTTCTCAATGTATATTAAATTCCCAAAAAAGCGTTGGCCTGAAATAAAAAAAGCTGAACAATTCACACCAGAAGGAAATGCCCAATGGGAAAAGCTTCGCAAGGAATTTGTAAAAACATTTTTCGGGAAAAAACCCGAAAGTGAATTCTAACACACAAAGCTCTGACATATAAAAAGTCAGGGCTTTTGCTTTACAGTAAAAAAATTACATGCTATAAAAAGTAAAAGATTTTTGACAACTTGCCCCGCTCGGCGGGGACAAAGGAGGACTTATGAAAGAAATAAAAGTTCTTGTTTTTGATTTTGACGGGACACTTGTTAATTCTAACACCATAAAACATGATGCTTATTTTTATCTATTTCCAAATACAGAAAAAATCAGAAAGATAGTAAGAAAAAATATTTCTAGAAAACCAAGGTGGGATGTGATAGAGGATATTTTAAATGCCCTACAAAAAGATGATTTGCTAAAACCTGAAGACCTAAAAAAAGAAGTAGAACGACTAACTCAAAAATATGGAGAAATTGTTGAAAAAGCAATGATTAACAGCAGTGGCATTCATGGTTCTTTTGTTGAACTATGGAACCTGAAAAAGAACTACGAAATATACATAAACTCAGGAACACCAACAGAACCCATAAAAAGAATTATTCGAGAACTCACTGCAAGAAAAAAAATACCAAAACTCACAGGTGTGTTAGGTAGAGAAAATGGCGACGAAACAACGTCCAAAGTAAAAAATCTTGAAAAGATAATGAAAATTGAAAACATAACCAAAAAAGAAATGGTTATGATAGGAGATGGCATCTTTGACAAACAAGCCGCCAATCTTTTTGGCTGTAAATTTATTCACATATCCAAATTTCTTAAAGGAGGTATGGCAAATGACCAGAAAGGTTAAAATATACGGAGCCGGTTCAATTGGGAATCATTTAGCGCAGGCTTGTAGAAGAATTGGCTGGTGGGTCACAATCGTTGATCCTGACATGGAAGCGCTTAGAAGAACAAGAGAAGAAATTTATCCCGCGCGTTATGGTAAATGGGACAACTCTATAAGATTATCGCATCCAGACGATGCATTAAAAGACTGTTTTGATGTAATATTTTTGGGAACACCGCCTCATATAAGAATAGACTTGGCCATTGAGGCGCTCAAAGAACTGCCCAAGATTTTGCTTCTTGAAAAGCCTCTTTGTTCACCAAGTATGGAAAAAACAAATGAGCTCATCAAAAAATTAAGACAATACCCAACTATGACAGTCGTCGGTTACGACCATGTTTTGAGCAAGGCAACAAAAACAGCTGAAAAACTTATAGAAGAAAAAGATTTTGGCAGAGTTCTTTCCCTGGACGTTGAGTTTAGAGAAACATGGAAAGGAATCTTTTCCGCCCATCCATGGCTATCAGGCCCAGAAGACACCTATCTTGGTTTCTGGGAAAAAGGTGGCGGAGCTAGTGGAGAGCACTCGCATGCCCTAAATCTGTGGCAACATTTCACCCATTTTCTTGGACTCGGAAAAGTAAGAGAAGTTTCCGCCATAATGAAAATGGTAGAAACAGACAAGGTTTGCTACGATGAAAGTTGTTTTTTGAATTTGACAACGGAAATGGGATTTGTCGGCAGGGTGGCGCAGGATGTAATCACGGAACCGGTTAAAAAGCAGGTAAGAATCCAATTTGCCAAAGGTTTTCTTGAAATTTTGATAAACGGTTTTGAAAAAAGAGATGTCGTTTATTTTCAAGACGCCAAAAGCTCAGGGGAAATAAGAATTGAAAAGAAAAGACCGGATGATTTTTATGAAGAGATTTTACATATTGAAGAAATACTGAAACATCGAATACTTGCAAATGAATCGCCAATCTCCCTGCGGAGAGGGCTGAACACAATGCGAGTCATAAAAGCCGCGCATGAGTCGCGACAAATGAAAAAAACAATAGAAATTGATTATAGACAGTAATTAACACCATAACCCCCGATAAGTATCGGGGGTTATTTTGTTACTAGACAAAAAATCCTGATGTTGTATATATAGGTAAAGGTATTTTGACAATTACAAACAAAGGAGGTATTTATTATATGGATTATCCAGAAACAATTCCACATTGGATTGAAAATCGGGAAAATTATCTTCCACAAAAAAAATGTGTAGCCAAGCGCAACCCCGCTACGGGAAAAATCATGAGCATGGTAACAAGAGGACACAAGAAAGAAGTTGACATGGCTATTTCATCAGCAGTTAGATCTTTTGAAAGTTGGAGCAGAACTTCTGTTGTCAAAAGAGCTGAA
>JAHIVA010000002.1 GCA_018816985.1 Patescibacteria group bacterium
TCAGCAGAAATTTACTGAAGGGCGAATCCCTGCCCAAAATGCAAGTGTTGGAAATTATGTGTGACCGAATCCTCCCAGTAGCCCGGGAATCAGAACACAATAATTCAGGATTAGTCAATTTGGAAATTTAGATTGACGGAGGAATAAGGATAAAAAATAACCTCCGAAGAAGATCCAATAGTTCACCTAAAAACTAAAGCTTTTTTTATGATGCGTAGAATGGATATTTTTTTAAATGCTTCTCATTTATCAACTCCGATAGAAAACAACGACTCAGCCTGTGGGTATATATTCAATTAGTTCAAAAAGATAAACAACCCCTATATGAAAAGAGGATCGATTTATTTATGAGTAGAAATTTGGTCATAGGTCGTGTTTATGATATTTATTGCCTGGGCAAGCTTTGTTTTATTTGAAATCAAACTGATTCTGAAATAATTTTGTTTTGATGAAAAGATACTGCCCGGCATTGCAAGCACACCGTTTTTTATTAATGCCTTAAGAAATTCTTTTTCATCGCATGGAGCTTTCAGAAACAAATAAAATCCTCCGTCTGGAGAAATTAAATTGAATCTTGCAGACAACTCATGAACAACCATATCGCGGTTTTCTCTATAAATCTGGACTTGATCATTTGGGCGTTCAAGATTGTCTAAGAATGCGCTTTGGATAAAGTTAGCAACACATACTTGTTCGAGAAAGAGGAACTGACTAGCCGCATCAATTATCTCTGTTGGTGCGCAAATATATCCAATCCTAAGACCTGTTGCGGCATGTGACTTGGAAAAGCTATCGACGATAATTGTTTTGTAATAAAATTCGGCAGGACTTGAAAACTTTTTGTCGTAGTCAAAATCCTTGTAGACTTCGTCCGAGATTATAAATAGATCATTTTTTTTGGCTAATTTTGCTATCGACTCTAGAAATTCATCTGAATAAACTATACCAGTTGGGTTGTTGGGTGAGTTTAGAAGTATTGCTTTTGTCTTGGGCGATATAATTTTTTCAATATCAGAAATATCTGGAACAAACCGATCGCCAGAATTAACAATTTTAGGCTTTGCTCCAACGATTTTTGCTAGCTCTATGTAGGGTGGAAAATATGGTTCAAAAATAATTATTTCGTCATCGCTATCCAATATCGACTGAAAAATCACAAATAGTGAATATGAGCTTCCAGTCGTGATCAATGTGTTATTGTCGGTATATTTTGTTCCATACGACATATTGATAGTGTCGGCAATCTGCATTCTAAGGGCGGGGTTTCCTTTGGGGGAAGAATATTTAAGCCGGGTCTTAGGTAGCTTGAAGAGTTTCTTTTTGACCTTTGCGTTTAGGTCAAAGTCGGGCTCGCCAATGCTAAGATTTATTAGGTTCTTAGACCCACCTTTGAAGTATTCTTCCAAATTTGGTATGGAGATATTATTTGCAGCTTTTGACAGATTCATTTTTCCTTTCTCTCTTGACTTTCTCTATCTTCTTTTTTGCAATTTCGTAAGCAATCATCATTGGTGGGGTGTTTGTTTTTTTGGACAAATCAAATACTTGTTTCAGTATCCTGGGGATTAAGTCGGTTTTTTTAAGTGCATTTTTGACATCTTCTCCGCGAACTTCACACATTCCGTGACAAACTCCACCTGCATTTATTACAAAGTCAGGAGCGTGCACAATTCCCTTATTATGTAGAGATTGGCTGTGTTTGACCTCGTCTTTGAGCTGATTGTTTGCTCCTCCGGCAATTATTTTGCATTTCAATTCTTTTATAGACTTATCGTTGATTATTTCTCCAATTGCGTTTGGCGAAAAGATATCGCATTTTATTTTGTGAATCTCGGAAGGCTTAACTATTTCAACGTTAAAATCTTTTGCGTATTTTTTTGCTAGTTGCTCGTCAACGTCGGATCCGAAAATTTTGACGTTGTGCTTAGAGAGTAATTCAACAACAGTTCCTCCGACATAACCTAGGCCTTGAATTGCTATAATCAATCCGTCAAGATTTTCGTTATTGAGGAACTCTTTGGCACATTCTTTTATTCCCTTATAAACTCCATGTCCGGTTGTTATGCCTGAGCAACCCTTGGAGTTGAAGATATATTTTGTTTTTTCGGCAATAATTTTGGCGTCATCGAGGCTTAGTCCCATATCAACGCCAGTTGAGAATGCTCCTCCGAGAGATTCAATAAAGTTTCCTATTGCGTGTAGGTATTCTTTTGTTTTTTGACGGCTAGGGTCGCCAATTACGACTGCTTTCGAGCCTCCAAAAGGTTCATCGATGATTGCATTTTTGTAGGTCATTGCATAGGAAAGCCTGAGGGCCTCTTCGATTGCTTTCGATTCGGACACATCTGCCATCCTAGTTCCACCGGTACTTGGTCCGAGTACTGTATTGTGAATAGCTAAAACCATTTTCAGGCCGGTTTTTTCGTCATAGCCGAAAATTATTTGTTTATGTTCATTTGTTTCCATGATCTTGAAAACATTCGTATCGATTTTTGGTTCTATATAGGTTAATTTTTTCATTTTCTCTCCGTAATTATTTTTTAATAAAAAAGCCCTTTTTCAAAAGGACGAAATATATTCGCGGTGCCACCTTTTTTTGCCTGCGCTAGCAGACCTCTCCAGCACTCCGGTATTACCCGACATGCCTTTACTCTGTTACGGGAGTTCCCGGCGTTGGCTACTATTGGTTCACCAAGCGTCTCGCAGGCCCATTCTCCTGGTCATCAACTTTCTTAGAATTATTGTACTGTTTGTTCTTTCTTTTGTCAACAAAATACACATTGAGAAAACCTGTTAATAGTCTTGATGATTTTATTTAGAGCTTACAATGAAAGGATCTTAATCTATCTGCTATTGACTAATCTTAACCCTTTGTAATATATTCAAAATTAGTTTGTTATAATTTCGAAAATAAAAAAATCGCAACAGAAGTTTTGCCGAGAATCTCGAAGATAACAGTGTATATATACTAAAGGTAGTAGCGCTAGAGAATGAATCGCCGTTTCTAGATCCCAAAAATGCTATAATCGTTTTAGGTTGGATCGTCGTGATGCTGGCAGTTTCAATCTGGAAATTTAGATTAACGGAGGAATAACAACAGTTCGCTTGGTTGGTTTATTAAGTTGCGACTCCAATGAAAATGAACAAAACACGTAAAAAAACATATTTTATAATCGCAGTTATGCTTTTGGTGGTTGCCGGAGCAATTATTGTCTGGCAAACGATTGAAGCGAACAAGTTTGAAAACAGATTTGATTTTGATCTCATCAGTCCTGATATCGTAGTTGAAAGCGTCGAACCAACCGATCCAAACAAA
>JAHIVA010000024.1 GCA_018816985.1 Patescibacteria group bacterium
TAGCCATACTATTTCTTCTTCCTTTTTTCCTAAAAAGGACAAAAAACTATTTATAAACCCTCCCAAGGCGGGCGGGCGCAGAAACTCTATTTCGCTGAATGAGAAACTACTTTTAAAGAATAACATAACTAAAATAAAAAGCAATTTATTACTCGTCTTCTTCCTCTCCTACCGTGCCAGAATCAATAGCTTGAATTATTTCTCCGATATCCCCTTCTAGAATTTTTGGTAAATTGTGCCAGGATTTTTTAATCCTATGATCAGTAACGCGGTCTTGAGAAAAATTATAGGTGCGGATTTTTTCAGAACGGTCAGCGGTGCCAATTTGGTTTTTACGAATACCTGCATGCTTAGCCGCTTCTTTTTCTTCCTCTAATTGCTCTAGTTTTGCTGTTAAAATCAACATCGCTTTTTCACGATTAGCTAGTTGACTTCTTTCATTTGTGGAACGCACATCTAAACCTGTCGGAATATGAATAATCCGAACAGCTGTTTCAACCTTATTCACATTTTGCCCTCCCTTTCCGCCAGAACGAGAATATTCCATTTCAAATTCAGCCGGATTTATTTGAAAATTTATTTTTTTCCTAATTGGCAATACTGCAACCGAAGCAGTGGAAGTGTGCACTCGGCCATTTTTTTCAGTTGCTGGAATTCTCTGCACTCGGTGTACCCCTGTTTCATAACGCATTTTTTTATAAGCATCCTTACCCCTTACTTCAAAAGAGGCCTCTTTATAACCATTTAAATCACTCTTAGATTCATAGTTTACTTTCCAAGTCCACCCTTGTGATTCTGCAAATTTCTCATACATATGTGCTAATTCCCAAGCAAAAAGTGAAGCCTCGTCGCCTCCGGCACCGGCTCGTACTTCTAAAACTATTTCATTTGGAAATTCTTCTTTTAATGTTTCTTCTGTTTTATTTTTATCTAAAATTTCTTGTGCTTGTTTTTCTACTTTTTCTTTTTCTTCTTGAATAAATTTAATCTCTTTGGCTACCATTTCGTGTAAACTATCATCACTCGCCAACATTTCTCGCACTTCTGCTTCTTCTCTATTTAGCCGCTCTAAAATACTAGCCAAATAGCTCGTATTGTGATTTTTTTTCAATTCATCTAAGTCCATTTACTTTTTAGCTTTCGCCTTAGTGGTAGCGTTAGCTCGCTTTTTAAAACGTTCTACACGTCCAGCTGTATCCATAATTTTTTCATTACCAGTATAAAAAGGATGACATTGACTACAAATTTCTATTTTGATTTCCGGCACAGTAGAACCAACTACAAAAACTGCCCCGCAAGCGCAAGTCGCTTTAGTCTTTAAATCATATTTTGGATGAATATCTTTTTTCATGGTTTAGAAATATTATCACAATTTTAGCTTGAAAGCAAATCTATATTTTCCTGAATTGAAGATTTTAATTTTTGAACACTTCTACTATATGAACAGCTTGAACCCCCAGAACCATAATACCTACAAGCCGCTTTGTTTTGAGCACTAGTACTGGTCCCAATAGCTCCTAGGTCCGAAAGATACATTCCTGAAGCCATAAAAGCATCACGAGGTGACCATGGGCTAGCATAATATCCCAAAATATTTTCCAAACGGGAAATGAATAATTTCCAGGTTGAAGGAATAAATTGAGCTGGCCCCATTGCCCCGCCATACCCTGCTACACCAGCAATAGGACAAGAAACGGCAGTTTGATATGCATTAAACCCAAGTGTATTGGTTATTTCTAAAAATGGTTGCACATCACGTGTTGGCTTCATAACATTAGTAAAGGGTGTTCCAGTATTTTTACCAACACCTGCTCCGGTATCCGGATTAGTAAGATAACACTGCCCTACATTTGCTCCCAAATTACTTTCTTGTGTTAGAATAGCCAACAAAAATGCAGGATCTACTCCTAATTTATTTTTTATCTCATTCGCATAGGCAAGGGCAGTACCAAATTCAATTTTCTGGGAAATTCCAGCCAAGCTAAACAGAGCACTGCGAATTTTATCAACTTTGGCTTTTTTTTCTGCAGCCAGAGTATTGTAAGCAACTTCTTTCTGTTTAGAAATAGCAAGTAACTGCTGTTTACTCGCTTCAGCTTTAGCTGTGCTTTTTTGAGCACTTTCTAATTCTGCCTTAGCGTCAGTCTCAGCATCTTGTTTTTGTTCCAAACTTTGTTTTTCAATTTCAGTTTGTATTTTTACTCCATTAATAATATCAACAGAGTTTTTTATAGCTTGTTTAATAGAATTAAAAGATTCTAAATCACTATAAAAATTTGAGATACTATCATTGGACAACAAAAAAATTACAGAATTTTCATTATCAAATTCATTAGTATTTCTAAGTAATTGAGCAAGTGATGCGTGCTCACGGTCTATTTTACTAGAAAGTGATTTAATTGTACTAACTTTTTCGTTTATATTTATTTTTAATTGAGCAATAGCTAATGCCCGAGCTTTTATTTTCGTTTTTAAAGCATTAATCTGGGCAGTCAAATAATCCACATCACCTTTTAGGGTGCCACTGGCCTTTTGTTGTTCTTTCTGTTTATTTAATAAATCTGCCAACTCCGCTTCTATTTGAATTAATTCATTTCTGCAATAATCTTTATCAGCCTGGCCAGAAGAAGCTGTTATGGTCAAGCAATCAAAAACTGCTTCTGCTTTTGATACAGAAAAAAATGGAAAAATAACAGTAAAACTAATAATAAAAGCTATGATTTTCATCACAGCTTTTATTATAACATATTTTATAAATTAAATTATTTCCCTCAGCCATAACTTATGGGCGAGGCTTCTCCAATTTGTCTTCTTTCCCCGGCGTAGCAGGAACTTCTGTCTCCTTTTCCCCCTCTTCTCCAGCAGGTAAGTCTTTCTTGCCTTTCTTTTCCACTTCAATTTCCGACAAATCAACCGGAACTACTACTTCTTCTTTTTCTTCCACCTGTTCGATAACAGAAACTACTACTTCGGTCGGCTCATTAATAACCACAACCCCGACAGGAAACTTTATATCTGAAACAAAAATTTGATCATTAAGTGTCTTAAGTTTAGAAATATCAACAACAAGATTGTGAGGCAAATCTGTGGGTAAGGCTTCAACCTCAAATTCATGCATAACTTTAACAAGATTTCCAATTCCACTTTTAACTGCCTCTGAAATACCCTCAAAAACTAGAGGTACATTTACCCGTATCTTCTTCTTCATATCTATCGCCAAAAAGTCAATGTGAATAGGCTCACTCGTTACTGGGTCAACCTGCACTTCGTGAATAAGAACATCAATATTGCTACCATCTGACATTTCAACCTTAATAGCCGAAGACTCTCCCGCTTCTTTCCAAACTTTTTTAAAAGAAACAGTGGGAACTGAAATAGAAGTATTTTTTTTGTCCATTCCATAAAA
>JAHIVA010000025.1 GCA_018816985.1 Patescibacteria group bacterium
TTCATATCGACGGCGGAGTTCGGCACCTCGATGTCGGCTCACCTTAGCGCGGCGGTGGAGAAGCTGCCAAGCGTTTGGCTGTTCGCCAATTAAAAAGGTACGCGAGCTGGGTTCAGACCGTACTGAAGCGGAAATTTATTTCGGCTGAAGTGCAGTTTGAACCCTCAGAGGAAGAAAAGAACTTGAAAAAGAACTTAAACTGTTTTAATCGAAATTAACCATACTAATGTAATTAATATCACGGCGGCACTGTGCAGAAATGCATAGTGAGAAGCTAACTTATATCGGAGAAATCCTATCGCGAAAGCGAGGACAACGCCGAGGGAAGTTTATATGTGCTGAATAATGGGGCATCTCTGTTTGTGCACAGAGCTGACGCCACGCTTTATGCGTCGTCAGAAATGTATGACAACCAAACAGAAGCCCCGCCAGATCGGCCAAAAAAACGAACATCTGTTTTTTTGGCCCCATTATTCAGTACAGATAAATACCCGTAGAGACTGAATGTTAGCTCCCACTACGCTCGAAAGAGCTACGCGGGATATGTCACAGTCCGATCCCTTCAGTAACGAAGGTTCAGTTTAAATACTGATGTAAAACGTAGATGCGTGAGACAGGTTGGTCTCCTATCTACTGCACTCGTTGATTCTTGAGAAGATTTGTTTCTAGTACGAGAGGACCGAAATGAACTGACCTCTGGTGTACGAGCTCTGTTGCCAAATGGAATGCTCGGTAGCTATGTCGGGATTGGATAACCTCTGAAAGCATCTAAGAGGGAAGCCAGCTTCAAGATTAGGAATCGTTAAGAACCGTGAGAGATGATCACGTTGATAGGCTTTAAGTGTAAGCGCAGTAATGCGTTCAGCTGAGAAGTACTAATGTTTCGATTCCTGTTAAGAAATTTGAAAATCACACTTGTCTCGCCGAAACTTCGGTGTAGGCGGGAAAAAATTGAAAACTGAGATTTGGGAGAGCTACCCATTAAAATGTAAAATGGCCAAAACGCCAGGGCGACCGCGAGTCGTCCAATGTGTGGGCATCCTTGCGGGTGTTTTTCAACCAGCGAAGAGGTGCCAGTAGCTCCCTGAACGTTTGGGTGGCTTTGTTGTCCCTGCCGGCCGGCGGATGATTTTGCCATCCAAACGAGTATTTTATCATCTTGGTTCCAGCTTTGGTTTTTAACTTTAAAGCTGGAACCCAAATCTCAGTTTTCAAAATACAATCGAGTTTTCAGTGTTGGTGATTTGTCGCAAGGGTCACACCTCTTCCCATTCCGAACAGAGAAGTTAAGCCTTGTCGAGCCGATGATAGTCTTCATGGCGAAAGTAGGCAGTCGCCAGCACCGAGTACTTGATTCGAAAAATCTAGCTAAAATAGCTAGGTTTTTTTATTGGCTGTTTAATATAAATAATGGTATAATCACAAGTTATGAATCAAGAACAATTCCCGGGTTCGCAAAATATGGAAAACTGCAATGGCATAGAAGCTATTATTGATGAATGTTTAACGACTAAACGGATGGGGTTTAAAGAAATTCCTACAAATACAGTAGGAAAAGTTTTACAACAAGCTCCGGAAGGGGAAACTTTTATTGTGCCTGACGAGAGAAAAAAGAAAACTTATGAATATATAGCTAAGATAATGAGGAGAGAGGATTTAAAGTTTGAACTTGAAGATGAAATTAAAAAATAACTTAATTCTTAAAAAGCCATACAAAATATGGCTTTTTAAGTGCTTGACATTTGTATATTTTGTGTGATATAATCTAAGGTAGAAAGGAGTGTGAATCATGAAAAATGAAAAAAGAAATACGCGGAAGCGGTTGGTTAATTTTTTTATTGTTGTCAACTTTCTTTTTATTTTTTTTATTCTCATGATATCGCCTGCATGGGTAATATCATCCTGGGCGACGAAAGTCGCCTGGGTGTTCTTGGGGATCGCGCTCGGCGCTTTCATGGAACTGGACAAGCCATTTGTCCAGTTTCTCAAAACCTGCTGGGCTCGTCGCCGGCAGCGCCGGTGGAGCCGGCAACTTCGGGAGATGGCATCTCCCGAATGGAGGGGGAGCTTGAAAATTAAGCTCCAGAAATGATAAATCTCGAGCCCGGTCGTCTCTGACGACCGGGCTCTTAATCTTTTAGGCCTGCCTGCAATGCTAAAGCATACCTGCCAGCAACGCTTCGCGTAGCGATGCAGGCTGAGCTTTTGCAGGCGGGGCGTTCATGTTACAATACCCTTATGGCATTCATTTCTTGGTCTTTCAGGCGACAAATTTTTTATATAATTATTCTTGTTTTATTTCTTTTAATATTTGGATTTTTGATAATTTTTCCTAGCTTTAATCAAGTGCCAACTTGTATGGATGGCGAACAGAATGGAGATGAAACTGGGATAGATTGCGGTGGGTCGTGTCCCAATGCCTGTCTTGAACAAATCAATACTGTTTCTATTCTCTGGGCTCGCGCTTTTAAGGTTGTTCCCGGACGTTACAATGCAGTGGCTTATTTAGTTAATCATAATAAAAACGCTGCGGTGGAAAAAATAAACTATAGATTTCGTTTTGCAGATGCCAATAATATTTATATCGGCAAGAGGGAAAATAGCACTTTTATTCCTCCTGGAGGCAATTTCGCTATTTTTGAGCCGGGGATAGATATTGGAAATTCTATTCCCGTTTATGTTACTTTTGAATTTACTCAAGTGCCACAATGGTTGCAGATTTCTCAAGAAAAGATCAATCAATTAAAAATTTTAGTTTCTAATATCCAACTTTTCGACGAGGCGACCTCTCCCAAATTACTTGCTACTATAAAAAATAATTCACTCTTTACCCTTCCCAATGTAGACGTGGTTGCAATTCTTTATGACGGGGCAGGGAATGCTGTTTCTGCTAGTCGAACTTATTTAAATCAGCTTAATCCACTTTCAACTTCTGATATTAATTTTACCTGGCCAGAACCATTTTCCGGACAAGTGGTCGCCAAGGAAATAATCCCGATGTATAACGTTTTTTCTGTTAAATTACAGTAAAAAAATATGGCGGAAAAAGCTTTTAAAAGAATAGATTGGCTACTGGTTATTTTTATTGTTCCGATAATTGCTGGTGGACTTGTCACCATGAAATCCTTTACCCCATTAGAGGCTACGGGTGATTTTTTTAGTAAACAAGTTATCTGGGTCATCATCTCTTTCGCTATTTTTTTTATTTTTTCTTTTATTGATTTTCGCTTTCTTAAACGTACCGATATATTGGTATTTTTATTTCTTTCAATTTCCTTCATTTTACTGGTGCTGATTGTTTTAGGGCAGATAACTCATGGGGTGAAGGGTTGGTTTGATTTTGGTTTATTTTTTTTTCAACCAGTTGATCTGATGAAACTGGTGTTAGTGCTTGTTTTAGCAAAGTATTTTTCCCGTCGCCATGTAGAAATTAGAGATTTCAAACATATTTTTATTTCTGGACTTTACGCTTTAGTGCCCCTGATTTTGGTTTTACTTCAACCAGATTTTGGTTCGGCAATGATAATATTTTTTATTTGGCTTTCAATGGTACTTGTTTCCGGAATTTCCAAAGTTCACTTACTTGTCGTGTTTACTATCGGTCTCATTATTTTTACTACTTTTTGGTTTTTTGTTTTTGCTCCATATCAAAAAGCTCGTATTTATAATTTCATCAATCCTTTGACTGATATTCATAAAACTGGATATAATGTATTCCAATCAACTATTGCGGTGGGTTCAGGGCAGCTCTTTGGCAAAGGGTTGGGTTTTGGAACACAATCTAGATTGAAATTTTTGCCAGTCCCTCAGTCTGATTTTGTTTTTGCTGCTTTTGCCGAGGAGTGGGGTTTTGTTGGTTCTTTTTTAATTCTCTCGTTCTATGTTCTGGTAATTGGGCGAATTCTTTATTTTGCCTCTTTGGGCGCGTCTAATTTTGAAATACTCTTTGGAATGGGTATAGCTATTTTTTTTATGAGTCATATACTGGTAAACATTGGTATGAATCTTGGGCTTTTGCCCGTTACGGGTATTCCTTTGCCTTTTATGAGTTACGGTGGGTCGCATTTATTAATCGAATTTGCCGGATTGGGTATTCTAATGGGGATGCGCAAGTATTCTCGGTCAGCTCATCCTGACGATATGCAGCATGAATTTTTAGGAGTATGACATTAACTTTCTCCCTAAGTTAGACTTAGGGGAACCCCCTAAGTCTAACTTAGGGAGGGCTAAGTAAAAGTAATATGAAAACAATTGATGGAAAAAAAATAAGAGATGAGATTTTAGAGAAAGTAAAAAGAGAAGTAACCACCCTTTCTTTTCAACCAATCTTTTGTGATGTGTTAGTAGGCAACGACACTGCTTCTACTCAATATGTGGAGATGAAGGGAAAGAGCGCAGAGTCTGTAGGAATAAAATTTCATAAAGCAAATTTTCCCATATCTATAACCACTGAAAAATTAATTAAAGAAATAGAAATTTTAAATAAAATTCCAAAAATGTGTGGAATTATTATTCAGCTTCCACTACCAGAACATATTAACAGACAAATGGTCCTTGATAGTATTGATCCGAAGCTTGATGTTGATTGTTTGGGTAAAATAGCAGGAGAAAAATTTTACAATAACTATACAGGAGAAAATGATTTGGGGTTTCCGACTGCGCTTGCCTGTATGATATTATTGGATTCACTCAATTTAGACGATAATCCTTCGACTTCACTCAGGACAAGGAAAATTGTTGTTTTAGGACAAGGATTATTGGTTGGTAAACCAGTTTCAGCTCTACTTAAATTTCGAGGATTAAATTTGGTTGTAATCACAAGTAAAACTCAAAATAAAGAAAAAATTATAAAAGAAGCGGATATTATAATTTCTGGTATGGGGAAGGGAAAATTCATCACTGGTGATATGATAAAAAAAGGAGTTGTCTTGATAGATGCGGGAACTTCAGAATTGGATGGTGGCATTGTCGGGGATGTTGATTTAGAATCTGTAAAAGATGTTGCAGGGTATCTTTCACCAGTGCCTGGGGGAGTCGGTCCGGTCACGGTCGCGATGCTGTTAAAGAATGTATTAAAAGTAGCGAAAAATTTAAAATGAACGACACAATTTTTTTCTTTTTTTATAATTTAGCTCATCAGTCGCAGATTTTTGACAATCTGATAATCTTTCTGGCGGTTTATTTTATTTATGTTGTTGTTGTTTTAGCTGTATTATTTTTATTCCAACGTTTTAGTTGGAAAGAAATTATTCTCTTGTGTATGTCAGCAGGTTTTGCTTTTGTTTCGGCTAAAATATTAAAAATTTTATTTCATACACCTAGACCTTTTGACATATTTTCCCAAGTGCAGTCTCTTTTTTTAGAGACCGGATACGCTTTTCCATCTGGACACACAGCTGTTGCTACCGCAGTTGCTTTTGCAATATTTTTCACTAATAAAAAAACTGGCTATCTTTTTATGTTTCTTGCTTTGATAATCGGTGTCACGCGGATTATTGCTGGGGTGCATTTTCCTGTTGATATTTTAGGTGGATTTATTTTAGGTGGTATATTTGCTTATTTGGTAAAATATGTATATAATATCGTCATCTTATTATGTGGAAAAAAATAATTTTAGCTTTAATAATACTTATTATTGGTTTTGGGATTGGTTTTTTTGTTTATAAATCTGAAATTTCTTATCGAAAACTGGCTTCCAATACTCCAGCCACTGGTCTAGCTGGATTTTCCTTTAGGCTTGGTTTGGATTTATCTGGGGGAAGTCATTTAATCTATAAAGCTGATACTTCTTTAGTTCCAACCACTCAAGTGGCGGATTCAATGAATGCTCTGCGTGACGTAATTGAGCGACGGATAAATCTTTTTGGAATTTCTGAACCAGTTGTCCAAGTACAGCATGCAGGATTAATTTCTGGTAGTGGGGAACAGTTAATCGTGGATCTTCCTGGAGTAACCGATGTAAAGCAAGCAATAGCAATGATTGGACAAACCCCCTTGCTTGAATTTAAAATTGAAGCACCTACGGGAACTCCCCAAGATGCGACCATTGGCCCGGACGGTCAAGTTACTTTGGATATGGGTCCTCAGTACATTTCTACGGAATTAACAGGTAAATATTTACAAAAAGCAACTCTTACTTTTGATACAAATAATGCACCGACGATTTCTTTGCAATTTGATGATATTGGCTCAAAACTTTTTGGTCAGATTACCAAAGACAACATCGGTAAAACAGTAGCGATTTATTTAGACGGTTCTCCTATTTCTGCTCCGGTTGTTAGAGAAGAAATTCCAAATGGTCAAGCTGTTATTTCCGGTAGTTTTACTCCAATTGAAGCGAAGTTGATGGTTGGTAGGCTTAATTCTGGAGCTTTACCTGTTCCCATTACTCTTCTTTCCACTCAAACTATTGGTGCTATTCTGGGAGATAATGCGGTTAACGCTGGAGTTAAGGCTGCCATTATCGGATTTTTCTTAGTAGCATTTTTCTTAATTCTTTTATATCGTTTGCCGGGGTTAATTGCCGTTCTTTCTCTTTGTATTTTTATTGTAATTATTTTAGCTCTCTTTAAACTTCTTCCAGTGACGCTGACGGCTGCTGGTATTGCTGGATTTATAATTTCTATGGGAATAGCAGTTGATGCCAATGTACTAATTTTTGAGCGAATGAAAGAAGAATTGCGCTCTGGACGAAGTATTGCTGATTCTATTTCTGTTGGATTTTCTCGAGCCTGGTCTTCTATTCGTGATTCAAATACTTCAACTTTCATTACCGCTATTATTCTTTTCTGGTTTGGTACATCCTTGATTAAGGGTTTTGCTTTAACCTTGGGGATGGGTGTTATTATTTCAATGTTGAGCGCAATTACTTTTACCAGAATTTTTCTCTCGGCTTTTGTTTTTCTGGGGGAAGGAAAGCTAGCTAGATTTTTATTTTCTGGAGGATTTAGTAAAACATCTATTAGGCAACTGTAAATAAAAAATATGTTTATAATAAAACACAAAAAAATATTTATTAGTATCTCTATGGTCTTGGTGGTTCTTTCAATACTGGCATTGCTTATATTTAAATTAGATGTTGGTATTGATTTTAAAGGTGGTGCTTTGACTGAAGTTGTTTATAAAACTTTTCGTCCAACGCAAGCTGATTTGACTCAATCTTTAGAGATGCTCAATTTTGGTACGATTATTCTGCAGCCAACCGGGGATTTGGGCTATATCGTGAAATCTCGTGATTTAAGCGACCCTGAACATACTATTCTTTTACAGGCTCTTTCCCTTGGCCAAAGTACGACTACGGGCGAGGCCGAGAATAATAGCAACCCTCTTTCGGAACTCAGTTTCAATTCTATTGGACCATCAGTAGGACAAGAGCTTACAAGAAAAGCGATTTTGGCAATTATTTTAATTTCACTAGCGATTATTTGTTTTATCGCTTTTGCTTTTAGGAAAGTTTCCAAACCGGTTTCTTCTTGGAAGTATGGTTTAATTGCCATTATTTCACTTTTGCATGATGTAATTATTCCAGTTGGATTATTTGTTATCCTTTCTCATTTTTATGGCGCGGAATTAGATACTCTTTTTGTGGTAGCAATTCTTACCATTTTGGGTCTTTCCGTTTCTGATACGATAGTTATTTTTGATAGAATTAGAGAAAATTTAAGAAATCAAAATACGATAGCTAAAATAAATTTTGGCGAGATGGTTGGAAAAAGCCTAGAGCAATCATTTATCCGCTCTATCTGTACTTCCTCGACTGTTATTTTAGTGTTACTTGCTCTTTTCTTTTTTGGCCCTGTTTCTACAAAGTATTTAGCTTTAATGTTAACGGCAGGAATGTTTTTTGGAACCTATTCTTCAATTTTCTTAGCCTCACCTTTATTGGTTTTAGTGGAAGAATGGCAGACTAAAAATAAAAAGTAATTATATTAGGCAGTTTATTTGCTTATCTCTCTTGTTTTTTGTTATAATATTGATATGTATCTTTTAATAATTTTAGGAGCGATAGTTTTATTATTAATCTTTATTTTTAATCGTTTTGTTTCTCTTCGTAATCGGGTGAAAGAAGCTTGGGCGGATATTGAGGTGCAGTTGAAGCGTCGTTATGATTTGATTCCTAATTTAGTCAATACAGTAAAGGGATATGCCACTCACGAATCTAGCGTTTTTGAGAATATTACCAAGGCGCGATCTTTAGCCATGGGGGCTGGGGGTAATTTAGCAGAAAAAGGACAGGCGGAAAATATGCTCACTGGAGCCTTAAAATCTGTTTTTGCCATTGCTGAAGCCTATCCAGATTTGAAAGCCAATCAAAATTTTTTATCTTTACAAAATGAACTTTCTGATACGGAAAATAAAATTCAGGCTGCTCGTAGGTTCTACAATACCAATGTCCGTGATTTGAACATCTCAATAGAAAGTTTTCCAGGTAATCTTATCGCTGGGGTGTTTAATTTTTCAAAAATGGAATTCTTTGATCTTCCCGACAATGATGTTGCTCAAAATCCAGTGAAAGTAAAGTTTTAATTTTAAATTTTATGGTAACACCAGAACTTTTAGAGTACATACGAAAAGAAATCGGGAAAGGTAAAACCCGTGAAGAAATTTATGGAACTTTAATTTCTAGTGGTGGATGGGAAGAAGCTGATTTAAGTGAAGCATTTAGGGTTGTAATTCCAATGCAAAACAATGTTATTTTGCCGAAATCTATTATGGAAAAACAACTGGAAGAAAAAAAACCAATTGAAACTATGCCTAGTTCACCATTGTCTCCGATTTCATCATCTTCATCTCCAGCTTCTTATTCTCCTTCGCTCTCAATTTTTAAATCAACCCCATCTTCTAAAACTGTATCCACTTCACGTTCTTTTTTGTGGCAAAACTTAATTTTTATCATTCTAGGCTTATTTTGCATAATTTCTTGGTATTTTTATCAACCGCAAATAATTAATTTTTGGAATTTATCAATAAATAATTTTAAAAAAATACGTCTTCCTTCTTTTGATTTTTCTTTTTTAAATAAGAGTGAAAATATTGTCTCTGGCGTGCCTGTTGAAAATAATGAAACAATACCGTTTTCTGTGGTGTTGCCAAATACTCAAATTAAAGATTGTGGAACAGGGGTAGCTCCTAAATTAAACAATCCTGCTTCTTATAAAAACGACCCTGTTCTTTTTTGTTTAGGTGTTAGTGCTTTAAATTGTGAAAATGCTATAGGTGTTTTAAAGGACGATTTTTTTCCAAGCATTTTGGAAATTACTAAATTATCAGATTCTTGTAACTTTAAGCTGTCTTATGGAGCAGATAATGTCTTAATGGATACTGCTGGTAAAAAATTGGCTTTGCAATATATTTCTTGTCCCATAAATATCGTTAAAGCTATAGACAATACCAATCCAGAGGCAGCTAAATTTCTTGCTCCTGATAAAACAGACTTGAGTAAATACGCTAGTCAAATATACTTTTATGGAACTCTAGGTTTATTTGTGGAAAATAATCTTGATCAAAATAAGATTCAAAATTTAGGTTGTCAGGGTGAATACATCCAATCAGTGATAGCTAGTTATAACTTGTCGTTGAAAAAGTAGAAAATCATGACAACCCTTTATACCGAACAATCAAAAAATGTTCTGAAAACCTGGCTACTAATGTCAATATTTTTTATTATCGTCATTGGTTTCGGGTGGTTTTTTAGTTTTTATTACGGTAATCCTAATATCTTATATTTTTTTGTTATTTTTAGTATTTTGATGAATTTTTTTTCTTATTGGTTTTCGGATAAAATCGTGCTTACTTTAGCTGGCGCAAAAATTGCTAAAAGAGAAGAGAATTTTACTCTTTATACTCTCGTTGAGAACTTATCTATCACAGCTGGACTTCCTATGCCCAAAGTATATATTGTTACTGATGACGCGCCCAATGCTTTTGCTACCGGACGGGACAAAGAGCATGCAGTTGTCGCAGTCACAACCGGATTGTTGACTATCTTGGATAAAACGGAATTGGAAGGAGTAGTTGCTCACGAACTTTCTCATGTTGGGAACAGGGATATGTTACTTGGAACGGTAGTAGTGGTATTAGTTGGTTTTGTTACTATTATTGCAGATGTTTTTAGGAGAAATTTGTTTTTTGGAAGGTTGGGGAAGAGTAGAGATAGCAATGGAGGAGGAAGCAATGCTATTTTTATGATTATTGGAATTATTTTGTCAATTTTAGCGCCTCTTTTTGCAATCTTAATTCAACTAGCAATCTCTAGAAAACGTGAATTTTTGGCTGATGCTTCTGGGGCAATGCTCACTCGTTATCCGGAAGGATTAGCCAATGCTCTGACAAAAATTTCAAAATATAGTAAGCCAATGGTTCGTCAATCGAGTGCTATTGCGCATTTATATATAGCTGACCCTAAAGGGAGGAGTTTCGATAAAAAAATTAGTGGCCTTTTTGCTACTCATCCACCAGCAGAAGAGAGAATCAAAGCTTTGATTGGAAGGGAGTCTTAAGGTATACTGTTTTTATGGATATCAAAGATGTAGAAAACCTTGCTAATCTGGCTAGAATTGAACTAACAGAAGAAGAAAAAAGCGAGTTACTCCATGATATGGATAGTATTTTAGGGTATATAAAGCAAATTGAAGAAGTAAAAGTTGATGTTCAACACTCGGGGTTGAACATCATAAATTGTAATGTTTGGCGAGAAGATTTACCTGTTGTGGTGGACGGGGAAGAATCTTTTTCCAAAGAGTTTATAACTGAACAGTTCCCAGATTCACAAGACGGATTTTTAAAAGTAAAAAATATTTTATGATAGATTTAAAAAACTTAACAATAGAAAAAGCAAGGACATCTCTAGATGCTAAAGAATTTTCGGCGGTAGATTTGGCGAAAACTTATTTGATGGAGATTGAAAAAAAAAATAAAGAATTCAACGCATACTTAGAAGTTTATGATGATGTATTAGAACAGGCAAAAACAGCAGATGAAATGATTGCAAAAGAGGAGTCGTATCCGCTTTTAGGTATTCCTTTGGCTGTCAAGGATGTTATTTTAATAAAAGGCAAACATGTTTCTGCTGCTTCAAAAATTTTAGAAAATTATATTGCAACTTATAATGCTACAGTTATCACTAAATTAAAAAAACAAGGAGCGGTATTTTTAGGTAGAACAAATATGGATGAATTTGCTCTTGGAAGTTCAACCGAAAATTCTGCCTATGGAGTGACAAAAAATCCCCATGATAATAGCCGGGTACCTGGAGGAACCTCAGGGGGTTCAGCAGCTGTGGTGGCGGGTGATATGGCTTTGGCTGCTCTTGGCTCAGATACAGGTGGATCAATTCGCTTACCCTCATCTTTTTGTGGAGTTGTCGGATTAAAGCCTACTTATGGCAGAGTTTCTCGTTATGGACTTATGGCCGCAGTGTCATCTTTTGATGTTATTGGACCAATCACTAAGACAACGAAAGATGCTCAAATTATATTTGATGTGATAAAAGGAAATGATATTCTTGATAGTACTTCTATCGCAGATAAAAAATATCTTGGTACTCCAAAGAAAGATAAAAGAGTAATTGGGGTACCATGGGAGTTGATTAATCAGGAGGGGATTAATTTGAAAGTTAAGGAAAATTTTAAAGATGCAGTTAAGAAACTTGAGAATTTAGGTTATGAAGTTCGGGATATCAAATTGCCTAATTGTTTGGCTTTATATTATATTATTAATTTTGCTGAAGTCTCAACTAATTTGGCGCGTTTTGACGGTGTTAGATATGGTATTCATAAAGATGGTCAGAATTTACTGAAAGATTATTTGTTGACGAGAAGGGATGGTTTCGGAAAGGAAACCAAAAGAAGAATTCTTCTTGGAACTTATGTTCTATCGGCTGGTTATTATGATGCTTATTATGGGAAAGCTCAAAAAGCCCGTATTGCTTTAAGAAAAGAATTCCAGGAATTATTTTCTGAGATTGATTTGATATTAACGCCAACTTCTCCTATCCCGGCTTGGAAAATTGGAGAAAAGAGTGACCCCCTTTCTATGTATCTAGTGGATATTTTTACGGTTACTGCTAATATTGTAGGAGTTCCGGCTATTTCTGTGCCTTCGGGATTTGTTGCGATTGAAGATAAAAATTTGCCACTTGGAATTCAATTTATGGCTTCGCACGGGGCAGAAGATTTACTTTTTGAGGTTGGAAAGAATTTTGAGGCAATGGTATAATTTATATATGGAAACAGTTAACCAAAATCCTCTTTTACAAAATACTTTTCTTGAATCAAAGTATTTTAATCCGGTATATTTATTTAACCAAGGTGTTGAGTATTTACACACCTTTTTTTCTTTTATCTCCAGTAAGCCAGTAATAAGTCTTGGGAGAACAATTCTTTTCTTTTTTGCGATGTTTTTTTTGATTATAATTTGTTATATAATCGTTCGGATGATTGAAATCAGGGTTAAAGAAAAAAAACATTTACAGCATGAAATACGGGAATATGCGCACAACAAGGCTAAATATGAAAAACATTTGCGCGAAGAAGTGGGAGGTTCAAAAAATGAACGTTGGAGTAAAACTCTTAGTTATCTTTTTTCTCAACATGGGAGTGATTGGAAGCTAGCCATTATTGAAGCGGATTCAATGTTGGAGGGTTTAATGGATCAATTAGGCTTCAGGGGCGAAACCCTAGGAGACAGATTAAAATTAGCCAATCAAGATAATTTTCCCTTTTTAACCACTGCTTGGGAGGTTCATACCGTTAGGAATAGAATAGCCCATGAGGGGTTAGCCTTTGATCTTTCACAACACGAAGCCAAAAGAATAATTGCCTTATATGAGCAGATTTTTCATGAATATGGCTATATTTAACTTCTAGTTGCGGGAGGCCGAATCGAACGGCCGTCTCAAGGTTATGAGCCTTGCGAGATGCCTCTTCTCTATCCCGCTATGCTTGTATTTTATAGCAAAAATTCAATTTTTGCAAATTTAATTTGAAAAAAGCCTTAAATAATGCTATTCTCCCATTATGCCGATGTAGCTCAGGTAGTTAGAGCATCTCACTCATAAAGAGAAGGTCCCAAGTGCAACTCTTGGCATCGGCACAAAAACTAAAAAACACTTTGAAATTATATGATTTAATGTATAATGGTAGCGTTGCGGTCGTAGCTCAACTGGTTAGAGCGCTTCCCTGTCACGGAAGAGGTTGCCGGTTCAAGTCCGGTCGATCGCGCAAACGAAATGGCCTTGAGAAATCAGGGTCATTTTTTGTATACTGATTGGACCTAGAACTGTGGTATTATTGGAGAATGAAAGAAACAAAGCCATTTCCAAAGCCACCATCTTTTAAAAAACTTATTGGTCCGAGCTTTATTATCCTTGCTCTGGGGCTTGGTTCTGGTGAAGTTATTTTATGGCCTTACTTGGCAGCTAATTATGGTTTAGGTATTGCCTGGGGGGCAATTTTAGGAATTACTTTTCAATATTTTATGAATATGGAGATTGAACGCTATGCTCTTGTAAAAGGGGAAAGTGTTTTTGTGGGAATTTATAAATTATTCAAACCAGCAGTTTATTGGTTTATTGTTTCGACTTTTATTGGTTTTGGTTTACCGGGAATCATCGCTGCTTCCGCTAAAATTATGGCAAATGTTTTGGGGATGGAAAATTTTAAGTGGATTGCCATTTTATTTTTAGTGATCATTGGTTTGATTTTAAGTACAGGTAAAACTGTTTATAAAACAATGGAGCACATTACTAAAATTATTATTTTAATTGGAGTTCCTTTTATTTTTTTGTTGGCGGTTTTTTTGGCGACAAAAACAGACTGGGCTGCTTTGCTTGGTGGAATAATAGGTAAAGGGCAAGGATTTTGGTTTTTGCCGGAGGGCATAAGTATTGCCACTTTTCTAGCAGCTTTTGCTTATTCTGGGGCTGGAGGAAATCTAAATTTAACTCAATCAATTTACATAAAAGAAAAAGGTTATGGGATGGGATTTTACTCTCAAAAAATTTCCAGTTTGTTTTCTAAAGGAAAAGACAATGAAATTGTTTTAGAGGGGACAGATTGCGCTGTTACAGAAGAAGATATTGGTTATTTTAAAAAATGGTGGAAACTAATCAGCCTTGAACATGCTTTTGTTTTTTGGTTTTTAGGCGCGATTTCTATGATTTTTCTAATGCTTTTGTCCTATGTTACCACACATGGTTTGTCTGGTAATGCTGAGGGAATTAATTTTGTCATAAACGAAGGGGTGGCTATTGGTAATATAGTATTTCCTTTTATGGGGATTTTGTTTTTAATTGTGGTTTCTATTATGTTATTTCAAACTCAGTTAGGGGTAATGGATTCTACCTCTCGTATAATGGCAGAAAATTTTGCTGTTAGAAAATTAGATGGACAAAAGAGAGGAAGAATAAATCTTTCTAAAATATATTATAGTTTTGTTTGGGCACAGATTATTTTTGGAATAGTTTTATTTTTATTTAATATTTATGAACCTAAAACATTAATTGTCTTAGGAGCAATCATTAATGCGTTCGCAATGTTTGTGCACTTAGCTTTAGTTTTTTGGCTAAATAATAAAAGCTTACCAAAAGTTTTTCGTCCAAGTATGATAAGAAAAATTATTATCGGAATTATTTTTACCTTTTTCGGTATTTTTTGTTTTTTTGTCCTTTGGGAAAAATTTTTAGTAAATTAGAAATTTAATTATTTTGTTCTTAATGGAAAAAGAAAGTAAAATTTGGAAATTCAAAAACACTATCTTGCTTTTTTTTAGCATAATGCTAATAGCTATTTTTATTGATACTCCTTTTATAAAAAA
>JAHIVA010000026.1 GCA_018816985.1 Patescibacteria group bacterium
AGTCCTTCTTTGAGCGCAACGATAGATATTACCAAAGAGGTGGTTGCCAAGAATCCATTGTTTGGGATTGGTCCTAATAGGTTTGAAGAAGCTTGGTCAACATATAAGCCGGTTGTTATAAATAATACTCAATTTTGGGATGTTTCTTTTTCTGCTGGTTCGGGATTATTACCCACCTTAGTTGCTACTACTGGAGGTTTGTCTATTTTGGCTTGGTTTATTTTCTTTATTTTATTTTTAATTATCGGAGTGAAATCGGTATTCTCTAGTATTAAAAATGGAGGAAATTGGGAGATGATGGCATTCTTTATATTGTCTCTCTATCTGTTTATTGCTTCTTTCTTTTATTTTACAGGATCTGTAATCTTTTTACTCTCACTTGCTTTTACCGGAGTATTTATCGGATTAGCTGCTTCTCACTCAGGCAAAGAAATATCGATATCATTTTTTAATGACCACCAAAAAAGTTTTTTTTCTATTCTTTTACTTATTGTATTGATAATTTCTTCAGCCGCTTTTTCATTTAAGTTTATAGAACGCTTTATTTCTGTTGCTTATTTTAGTAAGGCTCTTTCGGCGACCACTGTTGAGGGAGCTGAAAATTACATTAATAAAGCGCTTTCTCTATATTCAAATGATTTATATTTACGTACTTATTCGCAAATATATCTTATTAAATTAAATTCCATAGCTCAAAAAGGTTCAGAATTATCTGATGTGGACAAGGCTGATTTGCAAAATAGTTTTAATCAAGCTATTAATAGCGCACAAATGGCAACTAGGTATAATTCGTTAAATTATTTAAATTTCCAATCACTTGGTTCTGCTTATCAGACTGCTGGTACGCTTGGGGTTAAGGATGCTTATAGTCAAGCTATTGTTGCTTACCAAAATGCTTCTAATTTAAATCCATTAAATCCAAGCTTAAAGCTAAACATAGCTGGTACATCATTTATTGATGGAAAAGTTCAAGATGCAAAAAATTATGCCAATGCTGCCCTTGCCCTGAAACAAGACTATATTGATGCTCTGGTTGTTCTCGCACAGATAGCTCAGAGTGAAAACAATAACAGCGCAGCCCTTTCTTACGCTCGAGCAGCTCTTTCTCTTTCTCCCGATGATAAGAATTTAATTCAATATGTTGATTCTCTAAATAATGTCCCAGCTTCTACTCCTATTACTCCTGACAAAAACTAGAAAATAAAGAATGGAGAAGATTTTAAAAATTTTTACTAAAGAGTCTGGGAGTATTGGTCAGGCTGCTTTTCTGCTAGGTTGCCTTACTTTACTCTCTCAGATTTTGGCACTTTTTCGTGACCGTTCAATTGCGCACTTCATTGGACCTTCTCCATCTCTGGACGCTTATTATGCGGCTTTTCGCGTGCCGGATTTAATTTTTATTTGTGTAGCTTCTCTGGCTTCTATTACCGTGATTATTCCTTTTCTAGTAGCCAGAATGGATGGAGACAAAGTAACCGATTCTGCCCGAAAATACTTAAATGATATTTTTAGCGTTTTCTTTTTTTTGATGATTGCGGTGGCCTTGGTAGCATTTTTTTTGATACCGAATTTAATATCTTTCATTGCCCCGGGACTCGACCCTCTTTATCAGGCAAAAGTCATTATGCTTTCACGAATTATGTTGCTTTCGCCTATTTTACTGGGTCTGTCAAATCTTTTTGGTACGGTTACCCAGCTTTTCCGTAAGTTTTTCATTTATTCTTTGAGTCCGGTTTTTTATAATTTAGGAATCATCATTGGTGTTCTATTTCTCTATCCCATTTTTGGAATTTATGGACTAGCCCTTGGAGTTGTGCTAGGTGCATTTTTACATTTTATCATTCAAGCTCTAGCCTCGCATGGCTCTGGATTTACGCCTAAGCTTTCGTTTTCTCCAAATTTTAAAGATATTAAAAGCGTGGCTTTAACATCGCTTCCTCGGACTTTGGGCCTAGCTTTTAATAATATTGCTCTTATTTTTATTATTGCGATGGCCTCTTTTTTGAAAAGTGGTTCTATATCCATTTTTAATTTTTCTTTTAATCTTCAATCAGTACCGCTTAATATTATTGGTATTTCTTATGCCGTGGCGGCCTTTCCGACCTTGGCTAAATCTTTTGGCAGTGGAAAAAAAGAAGAATTTAAAAAACATTTAAAAGAAGCTTCGCGGGCTATTGTTTTTTGGTCTTTACCAGTAATCTTTCTTTTCATCGTTTTGCGTGCTCAAATTGTGCGGGTTATTCTTGGTTCTGGATCTTTTTCTTGGGATGATACTCGTTTGGTTGCAGCCTGTCTCGCAATTTTTTCTATTTCCATTCTCGCTCAGGGTATGATTACTTTGCTTTCCCGTTCTTATTATGCGACTGGCAATACTAAACGTCCTCTCTTTGTGAATCTTTCTTGTTCCATTTTAATTATAATCTTGGCTTATTTGTTTACTCATCTTTTTCAAAACGTGTTATTTTTCCGCTTTTTCATAGAATCACTCCTGAAGGTGGACGGCATCTCGGGGACGGAGGTCTTGATGTTACCACTCGCATATTCAGTTGGAACTATTTTAAATTTTATTCTGCATTGGGTTTTTGTTAAAAAAGATTTTATACCGAATGAATCTTTTATTACCAAGACTTTTTTTCAGAGCCTGGGGGCGTCATTTTTTCTGGGAGTTACGGCTTATGTAAGTTTAAATATTCTTTCAACGGTTTTTGGCACGACCACTTTCTGGGGAGTGTTTTTGCAAGGCTTTATTTCCGGAATTCTGGGTATTATAGTTGCAGTAATAGTTTTGTATTTATTGAAGAGCGAAGAATTAAAAGATTTAGTGCAAACTTTTACCACTAAATTCTGGCGGGCAAAAGTTATCGCCCCGTCTCAGGAAGGGCTCTAGCCTTTTGAACAAGTGGAACTATAGCTATTTTATAAAATTGGTTTTATAATTAACATATTATTAGTAATTAACGTCACGCTTTAATCGTCGTTGCGTGACATGATTTCGCTAAATCATATGGATATCATAATTTTAGTGGCAAAAATATTAGGAATTTATTTGGTCGTTAGTGGTTTGTTTCTTATCATAAAGGGTAAAACTATTCCACATTTACTCAAAGATTTTTTTGATCATCCGGCCATAATTTATTTGACTGGAGTGATTTTGATTTTCTTGTCGTCAATGTATCTCATTCAATACAATATTTGGGATGGAACCTGGCGAGTTTTGGTAACATTTTTTGTCTGGCTTGTTTTATTAAAGGGTTTAATGTATATTTTTTTCCCTCAGATACTTAATGAAGAATTTGTAAAAAAATTCCGAAATTCATTCGGTACTTATGGTGTAATAGCTATTCTTGTCGGTTTGTATTTGTTTTTCTTGAATTAAAAACAAGAGTTATTAGGTTGAAATTACCAACATATACCCATAAACAACAAACTATGGTATGGTATTTATAGGTATTATAATTTAACCAAAATATTTTATGGACTACACAATTTTAATCGTAATAGTATTAGCTCTTGTTATTTCTAGTGTTCGTCAGATAAATCAATATGAAAAAGGAGTTAGGTTTACTTTAGGCAAATTTACTTCTATGATGGAACCGGGCTGGAGGTTGGTTTGGCCGATTTTTCAAAGTTATCAAAAAGTAGATATTCGGGTAAAAGCGGTAGACGTACCGGATCAAAATGCCATTACGCGAGACAATGTCACCGTCAAAGTGAATGCTGTTATTTATTACAAAGTCAGCGATGCCGATAAAGCCATCATCGAAGTGGAAGATTTTCGTTATGCTATTTCTCAATATGCTCAGACCACTATGAGAAATATTGTGGGGGAAGTTACTCTGGATGAATTGCTTTCCAGTCGGGATAAAATTGCCGACAGAATACGAGAGATAGTGGACAAAGAAACAGATGCTTGGGGTTTGAAAGTGCAAAATGTTGAATTAAAGGATGTTAGCTTGCCGGCGGAAATGGAGAGAACGATAGGGAAGCAAGCCGAGGCGGAAAGAGAGAAAAGAGCGGTCATCATTAATTCTGAAGGAGAATTAGCTGCCTCTACGAATATCGCCAAAGCTGCTCAGATGCTTTCGAGTACTCCGGGCGCTCTCCATTTGAGAACCTTGCAATCAGTTAACGATATGTCTTCAGACCAAAGCAATACCGTAGTTTATATGCTTCCAATAGAAGCTCTTCACGCGCTTGAAGGTTTTGCTAAGAGGAAATAAATAATCCTTGAATTAAATTGCCTACCTATATTCATATTAAAGTTACTACTGGTGCTAGAAAAGAATTTTTGGTTCAAAAATCAGAAGACCATTTTGAAGTTTCTGTTAAAGAAAAAGCCGAAAGGAATTTAGCTAATACTCGTGTTCTGGAATTAGTGGCGGAACATTTTAAAGTTTCAGTTAATAAGGTTCGAATTGTAAATGGTCACCATCATCCGAGTAAATTATTGATTATAGAAGATTAAGTCAGTATGTTATAATTTTAATATGGGATTTCAAAATTTTTTACTTAAAAAAATGCTTCGTACCCAAGGTGTGCCGGAAGCTCAGATAGAAATGTTTATCACGATGATTGAGAAAAATCCTGAGCTTTTTAAAACTATTGCTGCGGAAATTCAAGAGAAAGTAAAAGGGGGAATGAATCAAAAAGAGGCTGGGATGGAAGTAATGAAAAAATACGAAGGGGAGTTGAAGAAATTGGTATAAAATAATCGATTGAGTTTAATGGCAGAAAGGGGTAGAATATAAAAATATGGATAAATTACCAAAATTATCTCAGACAAATCCAGTAGAAGAATTTTCTCTAAAAGCAAAATTTGAAATTCTTTTGGGTTTGTTTGGGAGCGAGAAAGCTCGCCAAAATTTTATCTCTCTTTGTAATGAATATAATGTAGAAAGGGTCAAGCGAATAATCTTACAGGATCAAAATGAAACCTTTATACCTAAAGATAAGGTGGCTTATTCTCCACCGAAAAGAGCGGACTTACATAACAAAATCATGGAGATTATTAGTAAGTTAGCTGTACAATCAAAAAAAATTACACTGTTGCAAGAAGCAGTCTTGAGAGATTTTCATAGTCGGGAATATGTAGCTGAGGCTATTAAGGAATTTATTTCAACTGAAAAAGAAACAACGAGAGATGGTGGGGAAGAATTATCTGGAGAAAATGGGAAGAATATGTCAGGCGTGGCATATTTCCATTCTTTAGGGAATGATCATTAAAATATACTCACTAGTTGTATTAAATCTATGGAAAACAAAAAAATATTTTCGATAATCATTGTTATTTTAATTGTTGCGGGATTCGGTATGTTTTGGAATCTTCCCAAAGAGCCTGAGGTAATTGTGACTAATTTTGAGAAAACGGACTTAATCCGCGTCGAGAACCCGCGCCCCAATCAAATTATAGAAAGTCCGCTTCTTATTACTGGAGAGGCGAGGGGGAATTGGTTTTTTGAAGCTGATTTTCCTGTGGTCCTTGTTAACTGGGACGGGCTGATAATCGCGCAGGGTATTGCCACCGCGCAAGGCGAATGGATGACGACCGATTTCGTGCCGTTTATGGCGACACTTACTTTCACCGTGGATGAAAATGCCTATAGCAATAAGGGTACACTTATTTTGCGTAAAGATAATCCTTCCGGTCTTCCCGAGCACGACGATGCCTTGGAAATTCCTGTAATGTTTTGGGAATAAAACTCTTTTTCGTCGCTAACTTTTTTAGGGTACAGATTTTTTGAAGCTTAAAAAATCCTGAAGTTCTCGCGTCGTCGCGCTCGAAACCCCCTTAAAAAGTTGTGACTTCAGCGAGCTTGTAAGAGGAGGTAAAAAGGGGGTTAAAATGAACGGCTCAACGGGTTGAGCCGTTTGGGTGGAGATTGAGTTTGGGGGTGGAAAGAGATAGAATTATATGGTAATTAAATTTGTATATAAAAAAATATGCCTATTTTCAACGACATAGATTTAGAAAACTGGAAAGATTCAGAAATTTGGACCGATAGTCTTTGGATTATTGATAAAAGAGATAAAACAGGGAAACACAATGGTTTTTATCATGGAAATTTTGTACCACAAATACCTAAACAATTAATTTCTAGATATACAAAAAAGAATGATATCGTTTTTGATCCATTTGTTGGTAGTGGCACGACCGCTTACGAAGCAGAGAGTTTAAATAGGCATTTTATTGGTATTGAGATACAAGAAGAATTAGTTAGAAATGTGAGAGGTAAGGTTGATAATGCAGATTATTTTTCTGAACTAATAGTTGGAGATAGTACGAAAGACAAAATTTTTAATAAAGTAAATAAAATTTTGAATAATTATAAAAAGAAAAATGTGCAATTAGCTATTCTTCATCCACCTTATGCTGACATTATTAAGTTCAGTAATCTTAAAGAAGACTTATCGAATGCTAAATCATTAAAAGATTTTTTGGAAAAATTTTCGTTAGTTGTCAAAAATACTATTAAAATCTTGGAAAAAGGTAGATATTTAGCTATTGTAATTGGAGATAAATATACACAAGGAAAATGGGTACCTTTAGGGTTTTATTGTATGAATGAAGCTCAAAAATTAGGGCTTACGCTTAAAAGTGTTATTATTAAGAATATGGAAGGGAGTCGTGCCAAGCAGAACAAAGAAGGTATTTGGAGATATCGAGCTCTAGCAAGTGATTATTATATTTTTAAACACGAATATATATTAATTTTAAAAAATTAGATTATGGAATATATAAAATCAAAATTATCAGAAGATTTAGCTAAAAAAATTCTCGGAAGTCAGGACAATGCCACTAATTATCTTTTAGAGTTAAGTAAAACTAAAAAAGTTAATGGTCTTTTGTTTAAAACAATAAGTCGTGGAAAAAATAAGGGTCTAAGTATACCCAATATTTCAACCAAAGACATATGGAAAATTGTGGTAAATAATTGGGATTATGAAATTAGTAAGGATATTATTCGTGGAATTTTTAGAGAAACAGAAAAATATAAGAGTGGTAAGGATGCTAATAATGTTATGGATTTATTAGTTAAAGAATGGGAATCCCTTCGTTTTGGAAAGATTGATTGGCCTTTTTCTCAGGGTGATTTTGATGGTTTTGTGCAAAGAATTAACTCCGAAAACACTAATGGTTTAGTGAAAGATGAAAAAGTCAAAGTTGCTGCGGTTAAATACAGAAGAATAAAAGAAATTAATACTGTTAGAAATGATTTTATTGAGACTCTTATTTTTGAAAAAAATGAAAATATATTACCCACGTTAAATCACAGACGTGGTGTCGATTTTTTTATTAATGGAATTTCTTTTGATCAAAAGGTGTCCAAAAGTCCGACCAATCAATTTAAAAATAAATTTAAAGATGGCTGGAAGCAAGAAGCTATAAATAATCCAGCTTTAGTTGCAGAATATCTTTATCAGTATCAAGATGAAGGTAGATTTGGTGCTGACCCTAGGTTATTGGTTGTATATTTAGATGAAGATGTATCCATTAAAAAAATACGAGAAATAATTAAAAAAATTGATTTAAATAAGCCCATAGAAATTAATTTCAGTTTCAAACATAAAGTTCAAGGCTCAAAGAGCTATAAGGTTCCTTGTTTTGTAATTTTGTTGCATAATTAAAATGTCAAAAAAAATAAAAAATTCTGTGCCAGAAATTGAAGTCATTGATTTGGAAACCATAGATAACATCATAAAATTACAACTAGATGAAAAAGTGGAATCTTCAAAAGGAAAAGCTTTTGAATCCATATGTCATAATTGGATATGCAATAAAAATTTAGGAGAATTTAAAAAAGATGATACAGATGGTAATGGAGAATTTGGCATAGACTCTATTAATATTGATAAAAATGACAATGGTGGAATTTTTATCAATATTATAAGTTGTACATATTCTGGAGGTTTTAGCTACAAAAAAACGGACGAAATAAAAAAAGGATTAAAGATTGTTTTTGAAGATGATGAGTATAAAAAATTAAAAAATGAAAAGTTAAAGAAAAAAATATCTTTTATTAGAAAAAACAAAAGCAAGATACAAAACGTTAAGGTTTTTTATTGTGTAAATGGGGTTAGTAAACCAGATGAGGATTGTTTGAAATCTCAAGAGCAACTATTGGAAAAACTAAAAACAATATTCAGCGCAAGATATGATAAAAAGCTAGAATTTGATTTTCTTTTTTTTGGTGCAAAAGAAATATTTGAAAAGAAGATGAGGAATGAGAATCCATTAAGTAAAAATAGTATAAAAATAAAATATAAAGAACAGATCAATAAATTCAATAAAAATAAGGAAGAGGAATTATCGAGGGGTAAAATTGAGGGCTGTATAATTACGATGGAGGCAAGTGAACTTAAAAATATATTGAAAAAATGTGGTGATTGGATATTCCATTACAACATAAGAAAATTTAAGGGGAAAAATTCAATAAATAAGAAAATAATAAAAACTATAGAATCAGAGGACAAGAAAAAATTTTGGTTTTTAAATAATGGTGTTACAATGGTTTGTGAAAATGCTATAGAAAGTAAAAAAAATATTTTAATATTAAAATACCCTCAAATAGTAAATGGTCAACAGACGGTAAAAACTATCGACTCGTTTCCAATTAAAAAATTAAAGGATATTGATGTTCTTATAAGATTGTATGTAACTGATAATGATGAATTTTTTAGCGATATCGCAGAGGCTACAAATTCACAGACAAGAATTGATTATTCTGATATTTCGTCAAATAAGTCAGAGCAACATGCCATTAAATATTTTTTTGAAAATTTCGGTTATTATTACAAGAATAAAAAGGGTATCGAGAAAAAAAAATTTAAAACAGGAATTGACTCAAAGGGATTAGGTAGAATATCATTATCTACCTTTAATAAAAAACCTAGCTCGGGAAGAAAAACGACAAAGGATTCAATTATCTTTGATGAAAGTAACTATCCTAAATTATTCAACGTAAGTCCTCATTGGCTTTTAGTGTCTTTTTTAATTTACGATTTTTGCAGAAAAAATGATTCTGGGATAAAGAACATAAAGAGAATGACTACCGACAAAGAGATAAAGCACTGGGGTTATTTTCACCTGTCTGCTTTAATGTGGAGTTATTTAGAAAAAAACGGTACAATAAATAATGAGTCTCAAATACTCGAATTAATCAAAAATAAGAATTTTGATGAATTTTACAAAAAAGCTTTTTTAAAAATAAAGGAAGTGATTGTAAAAGAAAAAAGAAAAGATCATAGTATTGTTTTAAAAGATTATTTTAATAATGAGAAATTGGATGATTTAATTTTTTCTATATGAATTATATTGGTAGTAAATTATCTTTATTGGAATTTTTAGAGGAATCCATAAATAAAGTGGTTGATAAAAATTGCAACATTTTTTGTGATTTGTTTGCTGGTACTGGATCTGTGGGTAGTTTTTTTAAAAAGAAAGGTTATAAAATAATTGCAAACGATATTCAATATTATAGTTATGTTCTTAATAAGCACTACATTGAGAATCATAAAGAATTAACTTTTTCTAAATTAATAAAAAAAATTCCAGAATTAAAAAATATTGACTTAGAAAATCGAAAAGATTATGTTTGTAATTATTTATCAAACCTAAAAGGCAAAAAGGGGTTTATCTACAAAAACTACTGTGTTGGTGGTACAAAAAATAAAAAAGAATTACGTCAATATTTTTCTGACGAAAATGGAATGCGATGTGATGCAATACGACAAGAAATAGAATTATGGAATAATAAAGAACTAATTTTACCAGACGAATATTATTTTTTACTTACTAGTTTACTTGAATCAATTGATAAATATGCAAATACGGCATCAGTCTATGGTGCTTTTCTAAAGAAACTAAAAAAAATTGCTCAAAATAGTTTAATTTTAAAACCGGCAAATTTAATAATTAATAAACAAGAACACCAAGTTTTTAATGAAGATATTAAAGATGTTTTAGAAAAATCATCTGGGGATATTCTATATTTGGATCCACCATATAATCAAAGGCAATACGCAACAAATTATCATTTACTTGAAACTATTGCTAAATATGATAATCCTAAAATTTATGGGAAAACTGGCCTACGCGAATACCAAAGCCAAAAATCTGTCTACTGCTCAAGGTCGGAAGTAAAAAAATCTTTTAAAGACTTAATTTTAAAGGCAAGAACAAGATATATATTTTTGAGTTATAACAATGAAGGATTGTTGACCCCGGAAGATATAAAAGAAATAATGAGCTTAAGGGGTAAATATAGTTATTTTACTAAAGAATATAATCGTTTTAAGGCTGATAGTGACAAAAATAGAGATCATAAAGCTAAAAAAACTATTGAATATTTACATTATGTTGTATGCGAGTAAAAAAAATCGTAAAAACTCTGGTGATTTAGGAGAGTTAGAAGTAGTGAAGTTAATTAGTTGTCCAAATTGTGGAAGAGATTTGATGTTGCTACCTAAAAACTATCCATTATACGATGTGCAATGTTCTGCTTATACCAAAAATTAATTTAAAAAAATCCTTAAGGGATATAAAAAGTCGAAAAAGAAAATACTGGATGTTTAATTATGTTGAAATGGAAAAATTACCCTATATTTCTTTACTAAAGAATTAAAAATATATCGCTTTAATTCTTCCAATCCCAACAACTCACCGGCAAAGGCTCAGCTAAGGAATATACGCATTCATATACGCATTAGAAAGTGATATAATAAAAATATGAAAAATATAAATTTTAAAATCGGAGCCATAATTGTTCTAGGATTTTTACTTGTTGCCGTTTTCATAACGTGGTATTTTGGCACACAACAGCCAAAACAAGAAATTAATACCGACCAAATTGCCTTGGCTAATGTACAAAAGAGTTGATATGTAGGAAATATTGAACTGCCTTAATTTATCAAATTTATTTATGCAAAACACAACATACAATTGGTATTCACAACTAATCAAGCCTACTTGGGCTCCACCATCTTGGCTTTTTGGTCCAGTGTGGAGCGTGCTTTATGTTTTAATTGCTGTGTCTTTTGGTAAGGTTTTTTGGAGTGTATGGCAAAAACAAATTCCTTTTATTATTGCTTTGCCTTTTGTTCTAAATTTATTTTTTAATTTTATTTTTACATATATTCAATTCGGCCTCAAAAATAATTTTCTGGCAGCCTTGGATATTTTATTTGTTTTAGGTACTCTTATTTGGGCGATGATAGTAATTTATCCATATTTAAAATGGGTTACTTATATTCAAATTCCATATTTGCTTTGGGTGATGTTTGCGACTATTCTTCAGCTGACCATTACTTATTTGAATAGGTAAAAATTTTATGCGAAAACAAACAATTTTAAAAATTTCTGGAAAAGTACAGGGAGTGTTTTTTCGGGATTCCAGTCGGGCTCAGGCTCAGGAGTTGAATTTGTGTGGCTGGGCTAAAAATCAAACGGACGGAACAGTAGAGATAGTGGCCGAAGGGGACGATAAAGATTTGTTAAAATTTATTGAATGGTGCAAATACGGTCCCGACCATGCTGAGGTGGAAAAAGTTGATGTTAAGTGGCGCAATTCTGATAATCAATTTACCGACTTTTTGATTAAGTAATTTTTATTATATCTGATATAATTTTAAAATGATTAATGAATTCAAAAAATTTTTATTTCGGGGCAATGTAGTGGATTTATTGGTTGGTGTTGTTATTGGTAGCTCCTTCGGAGCATTGGTTAATGCTTTTGTTGCTGATTTAGTTACTCCTTTTATTGGGGTTATCATAAAAATTCCAGACCTCAGTAAACTTACCTTCACGATAAATGGAAGTATTTTCACATATGGACACCTTATTAATGTAGCTATCTCTTTTGTTTTAGTGGCTGGTGTTATTTTCTTTTTTATCGTAAAACCAATTAATGTTATTATGGCCAGGAATAGCAAAAAAGCTGAAACAAAACAATAAATAAAAATGTGTTATAATTAGGATATGAAAAAAATCTCAACTATCATTATTTCAGTAATTATTATTCTAGGAGTTTTTTATTTTTGGAGTAGGAAAGAAGTAGTTGCTCCAGTGGTTGAATCTACAGTGATTACAGATAAAGATATAAATACTGTTATGGAGAATGGAGAACTTTGTTTTGCCAAGTTTGGATTACCGAACAATAATGGTTATTACGATAAATATACATTGCGTATGATTTTAAATGGTGAAAAAGTAACCGGAGAACTTAATTTTCTTCCAGCAGAAAAAGACAGTAAAACAGGTGAGATAGAAGGAACGGTGGGCGAAAAAGACGCAACAACGAAAGTCAGAACAGCCGACCTCTGGTGGTTTAATTTTGCTGAAGGGATGAGTGCGCAAGAGCAAGTAAAAATAATTTTTAATGAAAACACAGCAAACATCGGATTTGGTGAGGTGGTAGATAGGGGAGATGGTATTTATGTTTACAAAGACCCGCAAAATATTGCTTATACCTTAAACTTGGCAGTGGTGTCTTGTTTAGATTTTATTAAACGAACAAATATAGAGAATTATTTACAGGATAATATTTCCGAACTTTCACCAGTCAAAGCAATTTTGGGTGGGACCTGGTATGTTGTTTCTATTACACTTGATTTAATAAAAAATTATGGAACAGTAATCTATGAGGACGGGCATATTCAGGAAAAAAAGAATTTCACTTATACTTTAAGTGAAAAAGGAGAGGTGGTAAAATTAACCATCCAATAAAACCTATTTTTTTCAAATTAAGCTTTGGTCTAAATCGTTCCAGATTAGAATTTTCCATTCATCTTTTTTGAACCAGTGATGGGTATATGAGCAGATTGCCATTCCAGCATTATTTATTGGATTAAAATAACTTAAATTGTTGTATTGAGAAGCGGTGAGATTTTCTCCATAAAGCATATAAGACACAACCATTTTTAGAAAAATTTTATGAGTAACCATAATTATTCTTTTTTGCCATCTTTTTTTAATAAAGGTTAATAATTTTTTGGCTCTTTTTTTTAAGTCGGTAAAATTTTCTTCATCAGAAAATCTTAAATCATCAGCATGATAACTTTTATCAATTCGGTCAATAATTTGTCGAACTTTTGGTTCTTCACCCCAATGACCTATTATTTCGCTGGGATTTTTTCTTTCTACTAAGAGGTCAGAATATTTTATTTTTAAATTTAATTCCTTGCCAATAATTTCTGCTGTTTCTTTAGTGCGTTCATAGGGACTGGAAATGATAATTTGTGGATGTCCTTTATATTTAGGAAATCTTTGAGCCGTGGCTAATGCCTGAGCTCGACCCTTTTCTGTTAGAGTTCCTTCTGGCCCCTGTCTGATATTTTGGGCATTAAGTATCGTTTCACCATGTCGCACGAAATAAATAAGTTTTGTTGCCATATGGCTACATATTACAGGTTATTTTTCATATTGACAATGACTTTTAGTTAGTATATACTTTTTGGGCGTCTTTCCTTTTATGGAATGGCGTTTTAATTTTACTTTCCTTGATAATTAAATAGTTTTTGAGAACAAGTGCAAGCTTGTTTGTTTTTTTGAGTAAGTATAAATAATTTTTAGAGCAAAGATTGAACTCTAACGGATGACAAAAAATGTCGAGGACTTTAGTCCGAGATACTGAGGAGCGTAAGCGACGAAGTGCTGTTTTTTGTTTTGTTTCGTTCTAACTAACTTTTAGTTAGAGTTTGATCCTAGCTCAGGATGAACGCTGGCGGCGTGGATAAGGCATGCAAGTCGAACGAACTTTTTTTCTTCAAAGATTGAGATTATATCAAGGTCAATGATATTAAAAAGTTAGTGGCGAACGAGGTAGTAATACATAGGAACTTCCCCCAAAGTCGTGAATAATTCGGCGAAAGCCGGACTAATACACGATGGTCCCTGAGAAATTTATTTCAAAGGGTAAAGAATTTCGCTTTGGGAAAGGCCTGTGCGATATCAGCTAGTTGGTAGTGTAATGGACTACCAAGGCTATGACGTCTAGGGGAGCTGAGAGGCTGACCCCCACCGATGGTACTGAGACACGGACCATACACCTACGGGTGGCTGCAGTCGAGAATCTTCCGCAATGGGCGAAAGCCTGACGGAGCGACGCCGCGTGATTGATGAAGTCCCTCTGGGACGTAAAGATCTTTTATGAGGGAAGAAGTTTATTGACGGTACCTCATGAATAAGAGGCTCCTAATCTCGTGCCAGCAGGAGCGGTAATACGAGAGCCTCGAGCGTTATCCGGAATTATTGGGCGTAAAGGGTGCGTAGGTTGTTCTGTTAGTCTTTTGTTAAAACCCCAGGCTTAACCTGGGATATGCGGGAGAAACGGCAGAACTTGAAAGTGTGAGAGGTGTACGGAACTCATGGTGTAGGGGTGAAATCCGTTGATATCATGGGGAACACCAAATGCGAAGGCAGTACACTGGCGCATATTTGACACTGAAGCA
>JAHIVA010000082.1 GCA_018816985.1 Patescibacteria group bacterium
ACTCCCACGAGTGCGAGGTGGATACCGAGCTGACCGTGAAGTGCTCGACGTGTCGGTTGGAGTTCGACGTCGACCTCCCTTTCGGGCGGAGCTTCTTGGATCCGAGCAGCTTGTCGCGCCGCGAGAAGCGTTTCGGCAACGACGACGCGAGTTTCGACGACCGCCAGGGGCACCAGGCGAGCGCCGTGACGATCCAAACGTCCGCGCTCCCGAGCAGTGGCGAGCTGATTGGGAAGCTGAAGCGGGTGCTCCAGCCGAAGCCCCCAATGACCGGAGCTGGATAACGGCGAACGAGCTATTCGCTGCCAGCATCATCCCGACGCGCAAGTCGGTTGAGCTTCGCGTGGCCTCGCTCTGCTGGCAGGACGAGGCCGGCGGCTTCACATTCTCGCGCGAGGACGCCTTGGCCATGGACCTGGATGAGATGGATAGGTACATTGCTATTGCGAACGAACGACGACAAGCAAGAGAGCGGGCGATCAAGCGTGCGTATGAACGCACGTAAACACGAGTTGACGTATGAACGGACTTGGGCTCGGCATCGAGTTGACGGCACGTGACCTGACGAGGAGCGGGTTCGCCTCGGCCAACAAGGGGTTGTCTGGGTTGCAAGGCGGCATCAACAAGTTCGCGATGAGCGCAGCGAAGGCGTTTGCCGGCGTCATGGCGTCGATTGGCACGATGAAGTTGGCGCTTGGCTCAACCAAGCCGTTTGCCGAGTTCGAGCAAGGACTGGCGACGGTTGGCGGCGTCCTTCGCGCATCGTCGGAGGACATGGCAGCGTTGAAGGACGCTGCCATCAAGGCCGGCATCGAAACCCAGTTCAGCCCGAAGGAGGCGACCGACGGGCTGAACAACCTCGCGAGCGCTGGGTTCAATGCACGAGAGTCGATCTCGCTGCTCAATCCGGCGTTGAATCTCGCTGCCGCTGGTCAGCTCACCATCGCTCAGTCGTCGTCGACCATGGCATCGACGATGAAGGTCTTTGGGCTGTCGATGGACGATGCCGGGATGGCGACCGACAAGCTGCTTCGGATCAGCAACCTGACGGCGCTCAAAGCGGTCGATCTAGAGAACGCGATCGGTGGCGTGTCACGCGGCGCCGGCGTCACGCAGCAGTCGCTCGACGAGATGCTTGTCTCGATGGGTCTCGTGAAGAACTCCGGCGTCGACGCAAGCGTCGCTGCAAGCAGCGTGTCGAGCGCGTTGATGTTCATGGCCGACAAGTCGAAGGACTTCAAGGCACTCGGCATCAACGTCACCGACGCGGCGGGTAACTTCCGCCCGCTGATTGACATCGTGTTAGAGGCCGATACGGCATTGTCGAAGCAGTTTCCCGACGCTGCGAAGCGTACGAGCAAGGCGCTCGATCTGTTCGGCAAGTTCGGCCTGACCGCATTCTCGAACATCTCGGGTCAGGCCAAGACGGGGATCAAGACGGCGTCAGGCGAGCTGCTCAAAGGAGCAGCGGCGGTCGACTACTTGCGCAACCAGATGAAGGCCGCAGGAGGCGCGGCCGAAGAGTTCAAGGGGCGACTGCTTAACACGTTCTCCGGTCAGCAAACACTGCTCAAAGGCTCGATGCAGACGCTTGCGATCACTGCGGGCGAAGCGTTGGCGGGAGCGTTTCGTCCGTATGTCGAGAAGGTGACCGAATTCGTTAACCAGATAATCGGTGCCATCCAGAAGATGGATCCCGAGCTGAAGGAGACGATCGGCAAAGTCGCCGCGGCAGCCGCCGGGTTCATTACGATCGCGAGCGCCGCATATGCGGTCGTCAGCGCGTTCGCGTTGGTCAGTTCGATGTCGATTCCTGCGATTGCTGCGATTGCTGCGTTCGGTTTGCAAAGCGCAACCGCTGCCGGGTTTGTTGATCAGACCAGCTTCGCGGTCTACGGTATCTCGAGCGCGGTTTCTCAGGTCGGCGACATGATCAGAGGGTTCCTCGAGGGCGCGTGGGCCGGGCTCGTCGCTGAGATCAAGGCGAACAAGCAGGTCTTCCTTGACCTCGATCGAGCGCTCGGCAACCTCGCGATTGCGTTTCGCAACATCATGCCGGACGCGACCAGCGCCAAGCGATCTGGCGAGTCATTCGGCCACACGATCGGTAAGGTGTTGGTCCTGGCGGCGAAGCTTGTGACGGTGTTGATTGATTTTGTGACGCAGCTGATGCCGATCGCCGATGCTGCGTTGAAGGTTGTGGACGCTCTCGGTGGTCTCAGCACGATCGTGTGGATTTTGGTCGGGCGGTTTGTGATCTTGAGAAGCATCGCGATCGCTTCGTGGTTCGCGTCTGTCGCCATGGCGATACCTGCCGCGATCGCCGCGATTCAAGGGTTCGTGGTTTGGTCGACGATCGCGGTTGCCATCAAGTGGGGGCAGATGGCATCCGCTGCGACCGCTGCATTCTCGGCGGTCCAAGTAGGACTCGCCAAGCTGGCTATAGCGGCGCCGTTCATCGCTGCCGCCATCGCGATCGGGGCGGCTATCTATCAGCTTGTCAAGCTCAAGGAGGAGCTTGGTGCCACTGGTTGGCAGGAGATGTACGACCAGTTCATGCATGACACCGGCAAAATCAGCGACAAGGAGTTCAGCCGCAGACTTTCGGTTCGCACCGGGATGAAGGAGGGTTGGGTCTCCGAGACGCCGGAGGAAAAGCGGCGGTGGGAGTTCCAGCACGCGATTGATCTGGAGCGAACTGGACGCGGGGCCGGACGCGGTGTCGGCTGGCGGGAGGTCGAAGGCATGCCGGGGCCGCCCGTGATCAAGCCTGCTCAGGCGTTCGTCCCTCCCACACCGACCGCTGCCGTCGGTCAAGCGCTCGTCGCTGGCGCTCCGTCAGCTGAAGCGGTGACTAGTGCAGCGACCACCGCAGCCGTCGCGGCTGCGAAGGCTCAGCCACCGTCGATTGCCAGGGCAACGCTCAACGTCGACGGCAAGGTGCTCGGTGAGGTGCTTGCACAGTTCAAACGTGATATTGCCAACTCGGGCAGCGCGCCGGTTGAGGTCACGGGATACTGATGTCCAACGAAACTTTCGCGAAGCTGTTCATCGTTCACCTTCGCAGTGGTGACACGATTTCAGCTCAGTTCAACCCGACCGAGTTTCGTGAGCTGTTCACGGTCGACTACAAGAACATCGAGGTGTCAGGGCTCACCTTCGAGCCGCTCGAGTGGGACCATACCAAGTCAGCGAAGTTCTCGTGCGAGCTTGGGTTCAACGCTGAGAGCGCAGTCGGAGTCACGTTCGGTGGTTCTCTCTCGGCATCGACGCCGTCGCAAGCAGTTGCCCTTTGTCGGCGGTTCTTGATCGCGTGCAATTATCCGTCCGAGGCTGGTGCTGCATCCAACGACATCGCGCCTTCGCCGTTGCTCATCGTGTGGCCAGGGTTCATGAGCGTCGTTGTTCGTCAGCTCTCGGTCGAGTTCGGACATCGCGAGTTCTCGGCGTTCGACGGACCGTCGATCTTCAGCGCAAAGCTCGAGTGGGAAGCAGCCCCGACACGAAACGTTTTCTATGAGGACATGCTCAGCCACGGCACGATCCTCAACGACTCCAGCGGGTCGATGTTGATCTGAGGTCAGCGATGGACGCGATGAGCCGTTATAAGTTCTGCCAGGTGATGCTGCAAAGCGACAGCACCGTCATGTTGACCGACCGTGTGCCGTACGAGTTCGAGCCTGGGTTGGCAGGCACGCACCAGCATGTCGCGTCGCAGGGCGACACTTGGAGATCGATTGCTCATCGTTACTGGCGCAACAGTTTCGGTCGGTATGCTGGTGATCTGTGGTGGGTCATCGCTGATTTCCAACCGACGGCCGTCGTTGACCCGACGATTGCAATCTCTGCTGGCACCGTCGTCCACGTGCCTTCGCCGGCAACGGTGCTCAGCGTGTTCGACGAGTCGAGGAGAGCTGAGCACCGATGATCTTGTTTGATGCTGTCGGCTTGAGCGTCAGGGTTGCCGCGAAGGATGGCGCGTTCAAGCCGGTCCCGCAGACACATCGGATCGCGAAGGTTGAGTTCACCGACGATGAAAGCAAGGCCGACAAACTGGCGATCGACGTCGACAACAGCGACCTGTATCACCTCGACTCGCCGATCTGGCGCGAAGGCAATATCGTCAAACTGTCGTGGGGCACCGGCGGTTTCTACGCACCGGATCGCGACTGCAAGATTGACAAGGTTAGCGGCGGCACCGTTCTTCACGTCGAGGCGAAGGGCGGCGAGATGTCAATCAACAAGATCTTTCGCATGCGTCGGTTCGAGAACGTCAAGCGGTCGGACATAGCGAAGACGGTCGCTTCCGAGATGGGGTTCTCGTCACAGCAGATGTTCGTGCAGGACACTGGAGAGGTTCTTGAGCAGGTGACGCAGGCACGGCAGACCGACGCAATGTTCCTCATGTCGCTTGCGCGTCGTGAGGGCTTCGACTGGTTCATTGACTTCGACGGCTTTCACTTCCACGAACGGCAGCTCCAGCAGAAGCCGCAGCTTGTGCTTCGCTATCGTTCAGGCGATCGCGATGGTAGCGACATCATCTCGTTCAACTTCGAAAAAGGTGTTGCCGCGACGGCTCCCGGTAGCATCAAGGTAGTCGGCCGTGATCCGTTGACGAAGGAGGACTACGAGTTCATCGCCGACAACGATTCGGTCGGGCGGCATTCGCTTGCCGGTTCGATCCTCGCGGTCGGGCCGGACGACGCGGCGAAGCACGGTGAGCCGCTGGCGGCGGTAAATGCTACCCAGCTAGTCGTGCCGAGCAGCGAGTCGACGAGGGCGAGCGCCGAGAGGTTCGCGCGAGGACTCTACAAACGGGTGCAGTTGTCGGCGGTGCAGCTCGACGTCACCGCTCGCGGTGTTCCTTGTTTGCTCGCGAAGAGTACCGTCAAAGTCGAAGGGCTTGGGCCAACGTTGAGCGGTATCTACCACATCAAGTCGATCGCCCACAAGATCCGACCATCGCCGTACACGATGGCGCTCAAGTTGGCACGTGATGGGATGACGATGACGGTTTCGATCGGAGATCAACCGTTGCCTGGTCAGGGGCAAGGTGTCTCGAGCGCAGGCACGGTCAACACTGCGCTTGCACAACCCGTCACAACACTTCCGACGAAGCAGGTTTTGGCGACCGTTAGCGAGTTCTTGTCGTCAGTAAGGAGCATCGTGCTGTGAGCTTTCCCGAGCACGTTGACTATCGGTTCTGCGTGCCGCAGATGGGCGTCGTCACGCACAACGACGACCAGCTTGGGCTGCACCGAGTTCGCATTTGCGTTCCAGGGTTGGTTGAACCCTATACCGGGTGGGCGTTCCCGATGACGATCGGAGGTGGCAGCCCTCAGCGTGGTGGCCACGTCGTGCCCGCTGTCGGCGCGGACGTTGTCGTGCAATGGATCGGCGGTGACCACGAGCACCCAATCTACTCGGCTGCTCATTGGGGCATACGCGGCGACACCGGGACCGAAGTGCCACAGAGCATGGTGGAGGCCGGAGACCAAGCACACCTCGTGCAAGCGCTCCAAGTCGGCGACCTTCTATTTACGGTCGACTCACGCCCACGTGACCCAGTGACCGGCGACGGTCAGCAGTTCACGATCCGAGATCTGAAGGCAGACCGCGTTGTGCTCCTGTATGACCTCGCGCTGCAAGGGTGGAGCATCGAGGCCGACTACCTCATCCAGCTCAAGACGACCGGCATCGTGCGGCTCGAGGGGATGCAGCTTATGATCGGTGACCGTCTTGTGCGTGCGACGTCAGCTCCGATCTGAGAGGTCAACAACATGGCTCTACCGAACGCCGCCGACATCTGCATCCGGCTCGAGACCGGCACCGGTGAGATGTGCATCGTGCTGCCTGGCGGGATCACAATCTGTGCAACGCTCGGTGTCGAAACCGGCGACGTTGCGACCATCGCTCGCGGACTCATCGGGCAGCTCAACACGGCGATGGCACCGCTTGGGCCGTTCTTCACGGTGCTCGACTGCATCATGGCGATCTTCGATTGCATCAAGGCTGTGAAGGATTCGCTCGGGCCACCTCCCGATCCGAGCAAGCTTGTCAAGTGCATCCCAGGTTTGGCGCAAGCCGTTGCGAAGCTGCTCGAGCTGCATCCTGCGGTGAGCATCCCGAAGACGATCAAGAGCGCGCTGACGGCGCTGATCGCGATGATGCAAGGGCTCAAGGCCGAGCTTCAGGCGATGATCTTGAAGCTTCAGATGATCGTCAAGGCCGAGACCCGCGCTGCGGTGCTCGGCAACATGCAGCTCCTCTCGGCGATCAACTGTGCCCACGACCAGCTCGATTTTCAGCTGATCAACCTGAACGAGAGCCTGAGCCCGATCTCGCGGCTCATCGGCGTCATCAACGTGCTGATGAAGCTCGCCGGCCAGGATTGCATTCAGATCCCGCTCAACGCCATCACCGCTGTCAGCAACGAGATGCTTGCCCCGATCGACATCGCCATCGAGTTCCTCACGATGATCCGCGGCTTCATCCCCGTGCCTGAGCTGCTGTTGCCACCTATACCGCTCAGCACCGACCCCTGCTAATCCCCCCAACGCTGCGCGCCAGCCGGCTCAAGTGGAGCTTTTGACCCCGACCCGTACTTTCCCCCCTGTCTCTAGTGACCCCTAGCGCTCGCGGGCGTTGGCGAGCTTACCTGTGGCGATGTGAGATCTCGAAGCTAGCTCGCGTAAACCCGGGTTTACTGATAGGCTCGCGCCGTGGCTTTCCGACTACCGACGAAGCGCAAGCGTTGGACGATCGCGCAGACCTCCCATGCGACGAGCGGAGTAGCTGTGACCGATCTCGCCGAGGCGCTCTTGCTAATTCACCAAGCGATGGTTGCGTGCGGCTGGAGCATCGCGGCTATCAGCGACAGCGTAGCGGTTGCTGTCGACGGGTCGGACCTGTGGTTGACGTCTGCGAACATCGTGCCGGCCGCTCCTCCTGTGGCCCATTCGTGGGTGGTGTGGCAGCATCCTACGCGGCTGACGCAGGTGTGCGTCGATTGCGATGCGCCGCTGCTTGCAACACTCGGCATGCACTGCTCACCCGCAGCAGGATTTACGGGCGGGCTCATCACGGCGCGACCGACTGCGATCGATGAGTTCCCGATCTACAACGTCGCTGGTGAGCTGATCCCGTGGGCTGGTAACGGCGCAGCTCCGTTCACAGCATGGGTCGTTTCGATGCAGCGGAGCGACGACGCCGCGACGAGAGTGCTGCTGTTCTCCGATGCAGGCGGGCTCGGACAAGTTGCTGTTGGTTGTTGGTTCTTCGAGCAGCTCGACCAGTTCATCGGCAACGATTGGTCAGGCGAGATCGTTGGGGTGATGGCGCATGCCGCGGACACGTCAGTGCTTGACCATGTGTACCAGAACGTCGGCGCGGCTCAGACGTTCTGCAAAGGCATCGACAATGCGGCGACCGAGTTCGACATCGTCGGCACGAGCCTCGAGTACGCAGGCAACGTCTTCCACACGTCGCCTGCCGGCGATGCGTTTGGTCACGACATGTCGGGTAGCGCGTACCCGTTCATCCCGATTGGGTTGGTCGACCACAACGGCGGTGGATTCCTCGGGGTGCTCACGGATTGGTTCTGGGGCAACGACGGCGCGGTTGTGACGCTTGGCGATGGCGTGACGTTCCCCGACAA
>JAHIVA010000126.1 GCA_018816985.1 Patescibacteria group bacterium
CACAGATTTGTCTGAATCTTCAGATGTGGAGTTCTGGAAATCACAGATTGCGGCGCACCCTAATCAGAAAGCCCCGAACGCATGAAAATCGAATTATTTTTGGACGAAGATGTACATTCAGGGTTGGCACATGTCTTGCGTAAAAGAGGATATGATGCCATTCATGCTCAGGAACTGGATCGGAAGGGACGGTCTGATTCAGAACAGCTTCTACTTGCCATTCATCAAGAACGGTGTCTTTTTACTTTTAATGTGAAAGATTTTGTGATCCTCCATAACCAGTATGCAAAAAGCCAACAAGAACACTGGGGGATCATTGTTTCAAAACAACTCCCATTCAGAGAAACGATGTCAAGATTGTTACGCCTGCTTCAGCGTACTGCCAAAGAAACAATGAAGAACCATTTGGAGTTTTTGTAAATTCTATTATTCATTCTATTACTTGCGCAGTAAATCGGAAACTGCCACCGAATAAAAAACAAACTTTGGAATCTTCACCCCGCCTGTCCCGTAGTTCATCGTGGAATTATCGTACAAGCCCTTGGGTGAGAGACCAAATCAAATAAAATGGAACTTAACCACCTTTCATCTCTGATCATCAAAGCTGCCATTAAAATTCATAAGGAGCTGGGGCCAGGATTATTGGAATCCGTTTACCAGCCCTGTATGATAATTGAAATGAATGCAATGGGAATGAACGTCCAATCAGAAGTTCCTGTGACGATTTTCTATAATGGGCATAAAGTTCATGATGAAGGTTTCAAGATAGATCTATTAGTTAATGATACGATTATTGTTGAACTGAAGTCAGTTGAAAAGGTTAGAGATGTACACAAAAAACAACTGCTGACATATTTACGATTAGCAAAAAAGCCGCTTGGTTTATTGATAAATTTTAATGAAGTTATGCTGAAAGACGGTATAACCCGGGTAATCAACACCCCATCAATTTAATCTCGCACTCTCCCTGTAGTCGCTTGAGCACACAGAGATTGAGGAGATTTAATAAGTCGGTCAAATTTAGCGTCAAGGCGGCTGAGAGGTGGATTTAAGCGTTGACATTAGTAATTAGCCGACAGAAGCATTGCCTATCGAAGATTTTTGGGAGGGATATAGAGGTAAGAAACGGCAAGATTCTTTCAGAAGGCAACAGCTGTGCTTCACAGTTAATTTACGGGCAAATAATCTGAGAAATAATAGAGGGCAAAGGAGAAATCATTCCAGTTGAATGATGTTAGCCATGGATTTTGGAATGAGAGGAGGTTTTAGGATTTTTTCGATATCAGGATCGTTAGTTTTATGAAGCTTTCTGAACAAGTTAGTGGTTCTGACAATGAAAGCAAATGTTCTTTTAAGGAGCAGGACAATGGCGGCCATTTGGGCCAGGATATTGGCTCTTGAGCTATTCATAACTCTGGGCTTATCGAGTATTTTGGTGTCTTCTTTGAGGGTAGAGTTTGAGCGTTCCGAAGCGGAACGGATTTTTTTGATCTCTTTATAGCGTTTTGACCCGCGTGGTATTTCGTTGACCAATCGCGGATGTTCTTTGACATACATGTGTTTGGCGAAGCCGGTTTTGTTTTCGATATGCGGGCAGGATGAGATATCGAATCGGGCCTGAAGGTCATGCAGGGCTTTTCGGCGTAATTTCAGGCATTGTTTAAAGCAGCAGAAGGTCAGCCGCTGGTGTTTTTTATCAAAGCCGTTAGGCCTGCAAAGCAGCCCACAAAGTGCAAACGGCCACCCGTTTTGATCATAACCCCGCTCGACAAGGTCCTGCTTTGACAGCTTTTCGTTTCTGGGGTTGTAATCGATAATAGGTATGGAGCCCGATCCGCGGATATAATTGTAATTATTGATGATATCATATTTTGCATCGGCGATGTCGATTTTGACGTCACAGCAGTTATGGGAATTGATTTGTTGTTTATTGGTAATGATCTGGCTTCCTTCTTCAGCATTACCGGCGATATTGGTAACGGCTACAGGCAATTCAATCTTTAGCTGGAGTTCCACCGAGGTTGTCAGAACGAGGTTGTAGCCAAAGATTTTTTCTTTTTTATTGGGATTTTTCGGGTCACGCCGGACGCCAATGCGGGCATCAATGTCTTTGGGCAGTTTGGGACAGCAGATCGTCATGGAATCATCATCGAGGTTAATGCCGGTCACATTGGAGCGGATAGTATTGATACAAAGCTGCTGTTGGTTGAGTTCTTCTTCTACTCCAAACAGGATGGCTGTATTTCTTTGTTCATCTGATGGGTCCCCATCGGAAAAGGTGAGTTTGAATGCAAACAGTTCGATTTTGGGTTTTTTGACATCTTCTGGAAACCTGTTGCTTGGGCAGTCGACAGAAGCACGGACTTCAGTGCCCAGATTGTGTTCGGCCATGTTATTGAGCCGATAGAGGATGCGATTTTTTATTTTACCGATGACATCATCGACTTTAATGGAGGCACATTGATTGCAGAAGTAAGTACAGCCCTTATATCGTGCCCAAGTAGGATACAAGGTACCATCATGAGCCAGAATATTAAAGGTGATCATTTCAAGCTGGTGAAAGATATCAACAAGGACGTGGAAGATTTCATTGTAGCGAGATTGTCCCAGTCGGAGTCTAAAATTTGAAAATGTCGCTTCACAGGGGATGTTCTCCATATCGATACCGGTCAAGCGGCGATATGCTTGGCCTCGGTCTTCATCGCGCAGGACTTCACAAAAGCGGCTCATATCGTAATAGCCATCAATGAATCGAAAAAGGTCCAGTAAGAACAAGCTTGGCGGGTCATAACAAGGCCTCCGGCTCGTAGAGGCAGAACAGTTCTCGAACAATGTTTTTCGTGTATGCGATAAGAAGTGCAATATCCC
>JAHIVA010000087.1 GCA_018816985.1 Patescibacteria group bacterium
CGGATGACGATCTGATCTCGCAAAGAGCTTTGGATCTCCCGGGAACCCGGGTCGACCACCAAATCTTTTATGCCCATTTCCGTAAGCTTGGTGGTCAGCGGGATCAGCCCTTCAACCGAATCGGCTTTAACGGCCAAGGGCAGATTATTGTCCTTGGCAAGCGCCCCAAAGGCATCGATATTGGCCGCGGTAGCGGCATACATCAGGGGCCGTTTAAATTGGCAGGCTTCGACACCGGCCTGCATGACCCCGGCGTCTTCGGACATCAGAATCAGATTGAATTCCGACGTCTCTGCGATGGTTTTGGCTGCTGCTGCAAATGCACCGGCATCACCGCCGACATCCTTCAAAGCAACCAGTTCGGGCCTTAGGTTCAATCCGACCCGCTCATACTGAAGGGCATTCCAGGCCTTCAGTTTGGCCTTAAGATCCGAATCCGCAATGTCGGAATTGATCAGGGCGGCGATCGGGGTCGGGTTATAAAAGGTTTTTTCATGACGGTACAGCACGGTTTCGCCGCCGGTTTTGGTCTCGCGAACGCCTTTCCCCAAGGAAACCGGACGGATAGGTGGTGCTGAAGCTTCTGCAAGCTGTTCCCTGGCGTCGTCGGATACATACGGGCAGGCGTCAAGCTCGGCCTTGCCGGATGCCAAATTCATGGCAAACGCAAGGCAGGTGGGAACACCGCACTCCTTACAGTTGGTTTTCGGCAGAAGTTTGAAAATCTGAATACCGGTTAATGCCATAGTTGTCTCCTTATGCTGAATTGAAACTCAAAACTAAAGATTATCGCGTAATTACATCCTCCTGATGCATGGATCCAAACCCTATCATTATAATATTTTAGGTTTCAGGAGCGGGATTTGCACCCGCTCCTGAAACCGGAATGATTCGATTATCCGATAATCGGATCCATGGAGAGGGCCGGGTGTCCCACTTTTTCGAGAAAGGGATAAATTTCTTCCTCGGTGACGCCGATGGTTTCATCGGCGATCTTATTGATAAAATCAGGATCACCCAGTTCTTCACCGCGTTTGATCAGCCGTTCCTTGAGTTCATCCTTGAGCAGCTTGGGCATCCAGACCAAGCGGAACAGGCCGCCGTCACCGACGATGAACTTGCGCTGGGCGATATTGTACTTGGAATGGCCCACAAAGCCCGGCGAAGAGGCGCCGCCACCCATAACACCGGCCAGCGTCGTAAACTTCATGCCGCAGGGGGTCTCACCCGTGTAATCCCGGCCGACCGTCATAACCCCGTTACAGGTCGGCAGCAGGGCGGCGATACATTCGCAGCAGCCACAAGTGGTCATGGGGTCATGCACCAGGGAGTAAAAATTATAATGGGTGACGTTTCCCCGTGAGGCCTTATAAACAAAGTCATTAACGCCTTTCCACTGGCCCAGTTTGGCATCGACAATTTCACCCTTTTCAATCGGCTGGTTGGGGCCGGTGGGGTTGATTTCATAGGATGCTTTGCAGTCCAGCCAGTTATAGGCGCCGCACAGTCCGGTTCGCTCGGGGCTGACCGTGCATACATGGTTGGGCGCAAACGACTGGCAAAGGGTACAGGAATAGTAAATTGCCTCAGCCTCGTCGGTCATGAGTTCCACACGGTCGTCCCTGTGCTTGTAAATGTCCCGGGCGCGTTTCGTCAGCTTGTCGACATCTTCCTTCTTAGTGTACAGGGTCACCTGGACCTTATCCAAAATTTTGCCGAAATCATTGTGGAATTTGGCGTGCAGGACCACACCGATATCCTTCAGGGTAAAGCCCTTTTCCACGCCGGCCTTGCTGACGCGAATCCAAGCGATGTCGCGCTGGCCGATATGCATGATCCCCTGAATATAGTTTATCAGATGGTGGATCTGCCGTTCCAGAATCGGCTCGAAATCTTCCTGCATTTCGCGGCCGGCGACCTGCACATAAATACCCAGCGGAAAGGTGTCGCCTTCCTTCATGTCCGGAATATCGGGCCCGATAATTTCGACCTTGCCGTCATCGATTTTACCCATTTCGGCCATCTTGCAAAGTTCGGTAGCCTGGGTCTTGCCGCCGCCGCACTGGCAGAAAAGGTCTTTGCCCCGAACGCGTTCACCCTCGTAGGCCGGTCCGAACGAGCAGGGAATATCGATATCCGAAACATGCACTTTAAGACCCCGGACTTCCACCGATCTCTGGACGATTTCATCATGCGGGACATTGGCCACCACATGCTCGTAGGTACAGATACCGGTGGGCAGAATCTCGGGAATATCGGTATCCGCCAGGGTCGGAAAACCCCAGTTGACACAGCCGGCCGCCGCACAGGCCCAGTGGGTTCCGACCTCACCGAAGGCATTGACAAAGGCAAAGATGCGGTTTTTATTATAAACCAGGATTTTCTTATAGTCGCCGGGTTGAACGCCACCAAAGGCCATAGCGGCCCGGTTGGCAAAACCCAAAGCAAAAACGGCCGAAGAAATAAAGGGGCCGAAAGGTACGATCCGGGTGCTCCAGCCGATCTGCACGCCGGCTTCGATGAGCTGCTCGATAACCGAGGTGCCGTTATGGCCGGCCGCACAGAAAATATAAAGATTGCGCTTCTGGTATTCTTCTACGATCATCTTGGCGATTTCGGGACTGGGGCAGGCACCGACAATGGCGGCAAAACCGGGGGCGGTTCCGTCCACGAACTCAACCCCGCGTTTGCGCAGAATGATGTCATCGGCCGGTCCCACCCAGATTTTTCCGGCTTCGATGTCCGGGTCTTCATGGGGATAGTAAAACTCCGGATCGTTGACACTGCGGATGGCTTCTTTGATTTCATACGCCAGGATCGCGGCCATGCCGGCGTCCAGCAGCGGGCCGAGATACGGCAGATGATGAACGTTTTTGACATGCGGGGGCAGTAGCCCGCGGGCGAATTTCATCGGTTTTTGCAAATCTTCAATGGTTTTTACAGGGATCCCGAGCAGCGAGTAGATAACCGGCAGATAGTAACCGGTATTGGGAAACTCGATCTTGGTATCTGCGTCATAGGTATCCAAAGCTTTTCTCAGCTCTCCTTCAACCTCTGAAACAACATTATAGCCGCCCTGAATGGCAGCAAACGCTACTAATTTTGACATAAGTTCCTCCTTCGTTGAGGATTTATATTACCTCATAACGTTATTATTAATCCTTTTGAGAAGACGCCTCCAGTTTCTGGCGGTCGGCCATATCCATCAGGACTCTTTCGCGGGCCTTGTCGATCCCGAGGGCCTTGCGCTTTTTGTCGATATGGGCGATCATCTTGCGGGCGTGCTTGATCGGATCCGGTTCACAGTCCCACATGCCGCCGTAGATTTTTTCAAGATCCTTATAAAGATAATCCCTGAACACGGGCGCGCCGTCCAAAGGCATATGGTACCCGAAGACCGTGTACACACCGGAGGCCACAAAATACTGGCCGATGGCAATGGCCTTTTCACTCATCCATTCCGGCGCAGCGCCCGCGGCCGGCAGGTCGGAAATGTCATCGCCCAGCCCGCCTTCCTTGAC
>JAHIVA010000080.1 GCA_018816985.1 Patescibacteria group bacterium
AGTGAAGTTCCTAAAAATTTAATAATCTCCTGGTTAATTTATAAATTTTATTAAAAATATATTTGTTGATATTTGTAAATCTGCACTTAGTAATGTTAATAAATTTATAAGGCCAGTTTGTCAGCAGACAGTGATTCGTAATTTTTAGATAATAGAAAACAAAACTTAATCTCACTTTATTTTAAAAAGTCTATTTTTATAATATTTTATCACTCTTCCTCCCCTGTTTCTGCCTGCTTGTCTTTTACTCCGCTATTTTTATCCTCATCGTTAATCACGGCTAATCGTACTGGGTGAAGCGAAATAATTTCTAAATCTCTGCTGCAAATACTGCAGCTAACCAAATCGCCTTCATACATTTCGTCCTCAATAATTATATCGCTGTTACAGACTAAACATCTGGCTGTTTGCATTTTTCAAAATAATAAGTTAAATTATTTATATCTAAAGTTTAGCAAAATATCCAACATTTTTCAATAATATGATTATTTTTTTATATGGTAAAAATACCTATAACAGCCGACAAAAGTTAAGGGAATTAAAGGATAAATTTATCCGTGAAATTGACCCGAGTAAAAATAATATAATTGTACTTGATGGAAAAACCGTCAATATAGAACAAATCAATGAAAAAGTTAGCCCGCGTTCACTGCTGGTTAAAAAACGGATGATTATAGTCGAGGATATATTTTTAAATAAAGATAAAGATATATTTTTAGATTTATTTAATCATTTCAAAGCTAAAAAACATACCTCTGGCGATAATATTATTGTTTTTTGGGATTCCAGTGTAGCCACGAAAAAAACCAGCTATAAAGTAAATACTTTACATACTGATGCCTCCGGCAAAGAAAAAGCTTTAACTAAAAAACAATTGCTGCTATTTAACTTACTACTCAAACAATATGCTCAGGAATTTAAATTATTGTCTAACACCGAAGCCGCCAGCTGGGTCAAAAAACAAGTTGCAAATCACGGAGGAAACATCTCGCACCAAGCAGTGCAAATTTTAGTTAGTTTGATTGGTAATGACCTTTGGCAATTAAATAATGAGATAAATAAACTGCTTAACTATAAATTGGGCCTAAAACCGAAATTAATCCCTAACGCCCCAAAAAACCAACAAATAGAAATTTATATTAAAGATATTGAACAACTAGTGAAAGGTAATTTTGATGAGAACATTTTTGCTTTAACTGACGCCATTAGTAACAAAAACAATGCTTTAGCTGTTAAATTATTAGAAGAACAATATGAAGCTGGATTAACCGATGGTTATTTAATAAGCATGATTATCCGGCAATTTAAAATATTGCTTCGAATCAGGCAGGCGCTTGATTCTGGCTTAACTGGGCGGAAAATTAATAGCTCGCTCAAACTCCACCCCTTTATCGTCCAAAAAGGCATTAATCAAGTTCGTAATTTTAGTTTGACTGCTTTAAAAAATATTTTAAAGCAGATGATTAAAATTGATTATCATATGAAAACCGGACAGGCTAATGCTAAAATAATGCTTAATTTATTTTTATCCAAAATATAATATAACGAAAAAACAAGACCCCCTCCAGGAGGGTTCTGCAAAATCGCGATTTTTTAATAAAGAACAATTAAAACCCGCCAAAAAAGCGGCTTTCAAAACAAAAAACTGGAAGAGTAAGTATTGCGCCTCTCCAGTCTTTTTTTTAATATTTTATTTTTATTTAAGAGACAAGTTTAATCTTTTATGTAATCTTGACTTTCTTCTGTCCCGGGTATTTTTTTTAATAATTCCTTTCTGGGCTGCTTTGTCCAGCGCTTTTAAAGTTACGGCTACTAACTCTTTAGTCTTCTCATTTTTGGCATCAATTGCTTTACGGCTCTTCTTAATTAAGCTTTTTAAATTGTCCTTAATTTTTTTATTGTAGGCTTGGTGCTTTTTATTTTTACGCAATTCTTTTTTAGCCGATTTAATATTTGGCATATATTTATTTTTAATTAATATTTAACAAATTAATAATAACATCTTAAAATATTATTGTCCATGCATTACATCGTCGGGGCGAGAGGATTTGAACCTCCGATCTCCTGCTCCCAAAGCAGGCGCCCTAAGCCGCTAGGCCACGCCCCGAATAAAAATCAAAATGCAAAATTCAAAAATCAAAGTTCTAGAAACCTGCTATTATACTCTATTAATTACTAATAAATAATATTTTTGACTTTTGATATTTGCATTTTGATTTTTTAAAGTGCCGAGGGAGAGAATCGAACTCTCGACACAAGGATTTTCAGTCCTTTGCTCTACCACTGAGCTACCTCGGCTCTCACCCGGCGCTGGGACGGATCTCTACCGTACTCTAAGCTACTAAAAACTAATTTGTTGCGGGGGCCGGATTTGAACCGGCGACCTCCAGGTTATGGGCCTGGCGAGCTGCCAACTGCTCTACCCCGCGTCAATAATATTCCTAAATATTTATTATATTTATCTATAAATTAGAATTTATTAAAATTGGAGGTTATTTAAAATTTATATTTTAGCTCTTTAATTTATTATGTGGGCATGCCTAAATTCTAACCAGGGGGCCTTATCCTTGCCTGCTTACCCATAGTTCTTAGAATAGGCAAGTGGGCATGCGTGGATTCGAACCACGGACCTCATCCTTATCAGGGATGCGCTCTAACCAACTGAGCTA
>JAHIVA010000027.1 GCA_018816985.1 Patescibacteria group bacterium
AATTTTAGTTTTTGCAAATCAGGATCTGGAAGATATCGGTAATCTGCACTTCCTTCTTTTTTTCTTTGAGAAAAAGTTTTCTGCTTTCCTTCGTTCCAACCTCGTGTTTCTTGAACTATTTCTCTTCCTTTTCCTTCATCCAGAAGTTTTGTCATTCTTTCTATCTCATATTTGACAGCCCGCTCAACACTCCTAAAAGAATTTAAGTTTTTTACTTCCACTTTTGTCCCAAGAATTTTAGGGTCAGCCGAAATAGAAATATTCGCCTCCACCCGCATTTCTCCTTTTTCCATATTTGCCTCAGAGACGTCTAAATACCAAAGAATCAGCTGGAGTTCTTTAGCAAACTTAACTGCTTTTTTGGCTGTTTCTTCCGTCTCTCTAAAAGTATGTGGCTCAGTCACCAGCTCCATCAAAGGAACTCCGGCGCGATTGAAATCAATTAATGAATATCCCTCTCCCCCGAAGTCGGACTTAGGGGAATTTCCCCTAAGTCCGACTTCGGGGGAAAATCTTTCTCTGTGTTTATTATTCGCCGTATCTTCTTCTAGGTGCACTCGAGTAATATCAAAATCCACTAAATGTCCACCAGAAACTATCGGATATTTATACTGAGAAATCTGATAACCTTTCGGAATATCTGGATAAAAATAATTTTTACGGTCAAATTCTGAAAAATTAGCAATTTTTCCCCCTACTGCCAGCCCAACCTTTATTACATTTTCTATTGCTTGTTTATTTATAACCGGCAAAGCCCCTGGATGCGCCATACAAATTGGACAGATGTTCACATTTGGCTTTTCTTCATCTGGATTATTTTTACAACCACAAAACATTTTTGTTTGTGTTTTTAATTCTGCATGAATTTCCAGTCCAATTGTTGAATAATATTTATTAGCCATTTTAAATTATTTAACTTTTTTTAAAATTTTTATTAATTCATCACTAAATTTCTTTACCATTTTATCATCAAATAAAGAAATTATGAAAACGTTCTTATTAATTTTTTTAAAGTCTTTTATTTTTTTATCGATAATTTTCTGGTCTTCCATCACATCTGTTTTGGTTAAAATTATTATCTCATCTTTTTTGGACAAACCCTCTTCTTCTAGATTTAAATTTTTATCGTATTTTTCCAGTTCCCTACGAATTTCTTTGTAACTTTTCAGCATATTGGGATTCTCAAACGAAACCAAGTGCGCAAACATCTTTGTCCGTTTAATGTGCCGCAAGAATTTTACCCCAAGACCTTTACCTTCCGAGGCTCCTTCAATAATTCCCGGAATATCAGCAATAATATAACCATAAAAATTACCGAGGTTCGGATCAAGAGTAGTAAAAGCATAATCTCCGACCCTAGCGCCTGCATTAGTCAGCGAATTTAACAAGGAAGTTTTTCCCGCATTTGGCAACCCAATAAATCCGACGTCTGCAAAAAGCTCCAGCTCTATTTTAAAATTCCCTTTTTCGCCTTCTACCCCCATCCGTGATTCTTTTGGAGTCGTATTAGTAGAACTTTTGAAATGTTCATTTCCGAAACCGCCATAACCTCCCTTTAAAATCATAAATTTCTGCCCTTCTTCTGTAAGTTGCCAACTTTCATCTGTCTCCAAATTTGTGATAGTAGAACCGACTGGTAACTCAAGATAAAAATCTTCACCATTTGCTCCGTGAAAACTTTTTTTTCCGCCATCTTCTCCCCTCTCAGCTGAAAAACTTTTTTTTGCTTTATATCTAGAAAGAATGTGTACATCACGAACTGCCTGAATATAAAAATTCCCACCGCGTCCAGCGTCTCCTCCGGCCGGACCGCCCTTAGGTATAAATTTCTCCTGACGCCAACGCACCACACCGTCTCCACCCCGTCCGGCTGAAGCTTCTATTTTCATTTCATCAACAAATGCCATATTTACGATTCTACCGCAATTTGCGCCAATTTGATAGCTCCTTCTTTTGTTTTGGCTACAACCATAAAAAGTCCACGATGGCAAAATACCGCATCCGACACACCGGTAATTTTCTGTAATTCTTCATCCCGAAGCCCCCCCCAAGTTTTTGGAAAATTCTTTTTATTCTCAAAACTATTCACTTCTTTTCTTATAGCCAACACTCCCCAATCCTCATTATCTCCATAAACAACAAAAAGAGGTTCGGGAAAATCCTGCAGAGCATCTAGAATTTCATATCTAGAAACTTTTGGCTTATCTATTATTACCAGCCTTTTGTCCAAACTATTTTTATAAAAACCCTGAATGATTCTCGTGATTTCTATTTGATCATTATTTTTTTTTATTTCTCTCTTTAAAATTTCCTCAGCCCAAATAACCGCTTTTAAAAATTGCTCATCCTTGTTCAAATCCTCTAAGGCTGTTCCAAAAAAAATAGAAAAAACATCGTCCACTGTATAGGGCAAAACCTTTTCAAAATTATTTTTATATAAATTAATGCCATTGTCCCCGGCGTCAATAGGAGAAACTAATTTCCTATCTACCATCTCAGCCACCTTTTCCGAACCTGATAACCCTGCTCCGAATTTTTTCCACACCAAACCAAAAGAAGAATATTCTATTTTATTTGCCCTACTACCCGCTCCGCCCTTTTGGTGGTGGTCAAATTTATTATTTTGCTCATCATAAATACCCCCTACATCAAAAACATAATCGCCACTATTTATAATCTCAGAATCTCTAGTACGGAATATTTCAAAACCTTGTCCGGCTTTTTCCAGCATTAAAGAAATCGTAGCGCAAGCAAAAATATCGTCTGCATGAAAAGATCCATTATGGGTAATTAATTTTTTATTCCGATTTATCATAAAATTCTTCAAATAATTCATAAAGCCAGGATACCAGTTTATCAAAAAGAATAAAGATTATAAATAAAACTAAAATGACCATTAAAAATTTCCAAATTTCACGACTGACATTAAGTGCAGTATAACTAAAAATGTAACCAAGTGAAAGCAAAAATGGCGCCCAAATTATCGTGGCTAAAATTTCTGCTTTTAAAAATTTTCGATAATTTATTTTTTCATAACCAGAAAAAATAACAACTATAAGATTTGCTCCAATTATAAATTTGGAAATAAAAATAGACCAAAAAGGTTTTGTTTTAAATTTGGGTAAAATATTATATACTCTTTTTTGAAGATATTTAAAAAATTTATGATGATTAAATTTTTTAAATAAAAATTCTCCCAATTTATACCCTAAAAAAGTTTTAGTCAAAGCACCCAAAAAAATAAAGGCGAAAGAAAGTCCTAAATTTAAAGCACCGAGATGGGTTAAAATTCCAGTAAAAATTATAAAAAATTCTCCCTCAAAAATTAATCCGAAATAAATTACAAAATAAACGAGAATCTGATGGTGCTCCACTAAACTAATTAGAAGATTTATTGTATGCATAAGAAATAATTACCCGAAAAGAGAATCCACAACTTCTTTCACTACTGCCCCATCGGCTTTTCCTTTCAAATCTTTCATTAGGGCGGACATAAGCATTCCTTTTTTTGTTACGTCAATAATGCCAAGTTCATTTTTTTTTGCTTGTGCAATTTTTTCTACTTCACTTTTTTCCATTAATTTCGGCAAAAAAGTTTCCAAAATAACTAATTCATCTTCCTCCTCTTTCACCAGATCTTCTCGTCCTCCTTTTTTAAATTGTTCAATGGAGTCACGTCTTTGCTTAGCTAGTCTGGTAATAACAGCCAGCACTTCTTCGTCGTTAAGGATTTCTTGGGGTTTTTTATTCTTAGCAACAAGCTCATTAGTAAGGGCCGCTGACATCGCCCGAAAAGCTTTCAAACGCATAACATCCTTCGCCAGCATTGATTCTTTTATTCCATTTTTTATTTGTTCGTGCAACATATGTTGATTATATCAAAATATGTTAAAATAACAAAATGAATAAGTTAATATTTTTTGATACTGAAACAACCGGCAATACAGAAAAAGATTTTTTGATTCAAATCGCTTATAAAAACGACAACGAAAGTTTTGTCGGTCTTTTTAAACCTCCAATTAAAATTCCCCCAGAAGCCTCGGCTATCCACCACATCACCAATAAAATGGTTGCCGATAAACCTACTTTTAAAGAAAGCACCAACCAACCAATAATTAAAAAACTTTTTGAAGACAAAAATTCTATTGTAGTGGCTCATAATGCGCCTTTTGATTTAATGATTATAAAAAAAGAGGACATAAGTCTAGATAAATTCATCTGCACTCTCCGAGTCGCTAGATACCTGGATCCTGAAGGCAAGATAGAGCGGTATAATCTACAGTATTTGCGCTATTTCCTTAATCTAGACGTGGAAGCGACGGCCCATGATGCCCTTGGAGATGTTTTGGTATTAGAAAAACTTTTTGAAAGATTAAAAAATAAAATTAAAAAAGAAGAAAACTTAAATGAAGACAGGGCAATTGAAAAAATGATTGAAGTTTCTTCGCATCCTTCGCTTTTATTATCTTTTAATTTTGGAAAACATTTAGGCAAGAAAATAGAAGAAGTCCTGCGGGTAGATCGTGGTTATTTAGAGTGGCTCCTAGCCCAAAAACAAGCTAGTGACCAAATAGACGAAGACTGGATTTATACGCTGAAACATTATTTAGAGAAATAAAAAATATAAAATACCATGGAAGAAAATCATTTTAAATTACAAAAAATTTCTGAAAGTGATCTACGAGAATATTATGATGCTTTTGGTGAATGGTATGAACAAGTTTGGAATGAACAAATTCACACCGGTCGTTTTGACACACAGAAAACACTTGAAAAAGCAATACATGACGCAAATACTTTCCTGGCTGAAAAAGGAGAAGTAAGACCAGGTGCCCAAATAATTACTGTAGGCTGCGGACGTGGTGGCGTGGATAGATTTTTAGCCAAAGAGCACCAAGCGCTAGTAACGGGGGTGGACTTGAGCCACAAACAACTTCTGGCAGCTCGAGAAAAAGCAAAGAAAGAAGGACTCGAAGATAAAATAAAATATGTTGAAGGGTCAATGGAAAAACTTCCTCTCTTGAATGAAAGTGCAGATTATGTGTGGGCACAGAAATCTTTTTTTTACTGCAATGATAAAGAACAGACGGTGCAAGAATTCAAACGAGTTTTACGAACCGGAGGGAAAGTAATCATAGAAGATACAACGCTTGAAGATAAAATAGATCAATTAGAAGTAGCTAAACTACTCGGAAAAAGAATTGGAGCTGGAAATTTAATTACTTTCGGTGAATATGTGGATTTATTTAAACGCAATGGATTTACTCTCCTATTTAATGAGAATTGGTCACAATACCTAGCTGACACATATCGCGCTATTATAAAAAATATTGACCTCAATCGTAAGGAAATACTAAAAAAAATGATTCCTATATATGGAAATCACACTAGCTCAATTGATCAAAAATTTGGATTTCCTGTATCGCTTAAACTTGCTGAAGAAGGTAAAATTGGTTGCCGTGTTTTTGTCTTTAAGAAAGAATAGCTTTGTGTGGTAAAATAAAACGATGCAAAACATTGTCGGAATAATAATTGGGTTGATTGGGTTATTTGTTGGAAGCGTACTTGCTTACTTCTTTTTTAGTAGAAAAAAAGAAGAGAAAAAAGATGACGTCGGTTTAAACCTTATTTTGACGCAAATAAACGAACTTTCGCGAACAGTAGACAGTAAAATCGGCGAAAGTCATAAACAAGTGCGGGAAAGTCTGCAATTTCATTCCAGCGAATCAAATAAAATAATTCGCGATGTAACCGAAAGACTCACCCGCCTGGACGAAACGAACAAACAAGTTATTTCTTTCGCCGACCAGCTTCAAAGCTTGGAAAATATTTTAAAAAATCCAAAACAGCGCGGAATTTTAGGTGAATATTATCTGGAAACAGTTTTAAAAAATGTCCTTCCGCCCGGTAGCTATCAAATGCAATATCCTTTTCCTGATGGAACTATTGTAGATGCAGTTGTTTTTGTAAAAGATAAAATTATTCCGATCGATTCAAAATTCTCACTGGAAAATTATAATAAAATGGTAGAAGAACATGATCCAACAGAAAAGAAAAGAATGGAAACCGCATTTGTAAATGATTTAAAAAATCGCATCACCGAAACAGCCAAATACGTCCAACCAACCCGTGGCACAACCGATTTTGCTTTTATGTTTATCCCGCACGAAGCTATTTATTATGATTTACTCACCAATAAAGTCGGTGCTTCGGCCTCGGAAGAAAATGAAAATTTAATTCAGCGCGCCGCTGGAAAATACAAAGTCATCATCACGTCTCCCACTTCTTTCCTCGCTTATCTACAAACCGTTTTACAAGGCCTCAAGGCGCTCAAGATAGAAGAATCAGCTAAAGAAATAATAAAAAAAGTGGAAGATTTGGGAAAACATTTAAAATCTTACGACGAATACCACAACAAGCTAGGCAATGCCCTTGGCACCGTTGTGAATCACTATAACTCCTCCAATAAAGAACTAAAAAAAATAGACAAAGACGTCCTCCGCATTGCTGGCACTTCTCCAGAACTCTCCCTATTGGAAGTAGAAAAACCAAAAATTGAAGATTAGGAAAATTTTTAATTTTTAGTAAAAAATGCTATATTCTTCCTGTTAGGCCTCATCGCCCGTTCAGAAATACTCAGGACGATGAGTCTTGAAGTTTTTATAGGCCTCATCGTCTAACGGTTAGGACATATCCTTCTCAAGGATAGAATCGCGGTTCGATTCCGCGTGAGGTCACAAAACACAGAAAAAGGCTTAATTTTAAACGGCTCAAGTCCTGAGCCGTTTAAAAACAAGGTTCAATATAGGTGAAAACCTTAATTTAAGTTATACTTTTATTATGCAAAAACAAGCAAAAAAGGTTCTAATTTTGACTGCCGGAATTATTTTCATCATCCTAGGAATACTGGGCTTGTTTTTGCCTATCTTGCAGGGAATTATTTTTTTAGCTATTGGTTTTTTCCTAGTATCTTTTTATTTCCCGGGAATTCGACCGTGGGTAAACGAACATCTAAAAAAGTATCCTGGGCTTTTCGCTAGAATAGAAAAAATTGAGGCTTGGATGAAAAAAATTATCGGAGAAATTTAATTTTTACGAAGCCACTCGGCATCCTGACGAACCAACAATTTATTTTTATTTTCCTTATCTAAAAGTATCGCCTCCACCACCCTTTCCATCCGCATACCTTGGGAACCCTTAATAAGTACTAAATCATTTTCCCGCACAAAAGTTTTTATAAAATTTCCAGCTTCACGCGAATCCAAAAATTCAAAAATATTTTCAATATTCATTCCTGCTTCTAATGCACCCTCTTTTATGGCTTTAGCCCTAAGGCCAACAACCAAGAGCACGTTCACCTTTCCATTTAAACCTTCACTTAAAATTTCTTTGGCAATCCTGCCGATATTTTTATGAGCCGGGAGCGTGTGCTTTCCAAGTTCCAACATATCGCCCAAAATAGCAATTTTTCTTCCTTCTTCGTTCTTACTTTTTATTTCTCCTAGAGTTTTAAGCGCAGACTCACAAGCAAAAGGCGAAGAATTATAAGTATCGTCAATAATTAAACAATCTTTTATTCCTTTAAGTAATCTCATGCGTCCAGGCGCTACCTCATAATTTTTTAATGCATTTACCGCAGAAAGCATGTTAAATTTCAAACTGGAAGACAAGGCTAGGGCCGAAAGCGTCGCGTAAATATGATTTCGGCCAAAAACTTTTTCTATAATAACAGGAAAACTATTCCCCCCCTCGTCTACTCTAAAAATTACTCCTTCCGGTTCACCGTTTTCATTATAAAAAATAGTATCACCAGAACCCACGATATCAGCTCCTTCTGTAAATCCATAGGTTGTCGTATGATGTTTGCTTTTTTCCTTCATTTCCAAAATCATTTCATCATCAGCATTTAATATTAAAACACCGTCTTTTTTTAAAGTTTTTATTAATTGACTTTTTTCTTCCCAAAGATGCCGATGAGAATTAAAAAATTCAACATGGGGAGGGGTATCACCGATAGCCGTTATAATAACAGCGTCAGTCTTCAGCCAAGAGGCAGTTCTTCTCATATCATCAGGTTTGCCCACCCCAACCTCCAGCACTAGCCACTTCGGATATTTATGGTATCTAAAAGGATTTAAAAAAAGCCAAAGACCTTTAAAAATATTCAAAAACCAAAAAAAAGGATTGTTCCATCCATTAGGAACACCTAGAATGGTCAGGGGCAAACCTATTTCACTATTAAAACTTTTTTCACTTTTACGAACATGTGATATCTTAGAAAGTATTGCGTAAACTGCGTCTTTGGTAGAAGTCTTTCCGAAAGATCCGGTAATGGCGATAATTTTGGGTTTATATTTTAAAAGCACAAGTTGTGATTCTTTTTTAAGAATATAAACTATTATTTTTTTAAAAGTTTTTTTCATATTAGAATTATCTGTCCGGTGAAATATTGTAATAATTTAATAAAAATTTGGTAATATCTATGAAAGGATTAGTCCACGTCGTAGCGGCATAAAGCACTTCTTTAGGATTTGTGGCATAAAGAAAAACTATAAACTTTGGATCATAAGCCGGAAAATAACCAAAAAAAGAATGAGTGTGCCTATCCGTATAATAGCCTCCGTTTATATTATCCGCAACTTGCGCCGTGCCAGTTTTTACTGCCACACTAAAATGTTCCAGTCCCGCTTTTAGTCCTTTGTCCATCACCATTACCAACATTCTGGTTATTTCTTCCGAAGTTGCTTTAGAAATTTTTGTTGGAATAGTAGGATAAATCATTTTTTTAGAAGTGCCATCGTTATATTTTATTTCCTTGACAAGATGAGGAACAACTAAATTTCCCCCATTCCCCAGTGAGGCCAAAGCCCGTGTTAATTCTATCGGAGTCAGCGCAATTCCTTGACCAAAAGCAGCATTGGCATACTCAATCTCACGAGGACTGGTTAAAATGCCTGAAATAAGTCCACTTGTTTCATTCGGTAAATCAATTCCAGTTTTATCCTTAATACCATAAGCTAATAAATAATCACGTAAATTCACTTTTCCTAATTTTTGTTCCACAAAAACCATCCCCGTATTAAGCGATTGGCTTAATACTTCCTGCATACTAGTATTCGGACCTCTACTTTTTTTATCAAAATTGAATATTTCATGTTTTTCAATAATTACTGACCCCTTGTCATTATAGGTCGTATCAGCAGTTACTACTCCTTTGTCCAAAGCAGCAGCCATAACCAAAGGCTTAACCACTGAACCAAATTCCAAAACATTTTCCACTAAAGGATTTGAAAAAACTGAGACTGTTTTAATTTGAGAAAAATTATTCGGATCAAAAGAAGGAAGAGCAGAAAATGCATAGATAGAACCGTCTTTAGGATTCATAATTATTCCGCCGATAGAATCAATTAGGTATTTATCTTTTACTTCAATTAATTTTTTTTCCAAAAAACTTTGCACTTGTGGCTCAATAGTTGTCACAATCTCTCCTTCAGTAATTTTATTTTCAAATAAAGTTTCGTTTATGTTTGAAAAAACTTCAGCAAAAAAATTAATATAGGGATTATCTATGTTGCGGGCTAAAATAGCATCGTATTGCCTTTCTAATCCGTAACGTCCACCTAATTCATTACCTTTATAACCCACCAAGCCGAGAGTTTGCGCAGCTAAAACACCCCCAGGATAGAAACGCCATTTTTCTTTAAAAATACTAATTCCTCCCAGTTTCAACGCAGAAATATCATTTGCTTGTTTTTGCGTAAGACGATGGGCTATTTCTTCATAGGGGTCACCTTTGAGGTTCGCTTTAGTTATAAAATCATCGTGGTCAATAATTGTAATTTTAGATAATTTTTGATAGGTATTTTCCGCGTCAATAATTTTTTCGGGATTAATCGCCAACTTAAAACCAGAAACTTGGTGGCAGCAGAAAGAAGTGTTCCATCTTTACGTTCAAAATAAATAGTCCCTCGCTCATAAATATTAGCCGAAGGAGTAGAATATTGACGATCAGCCGCTTGAGAATAAGTATTACCATGCACTAATTGTACAAAAAAAAGTTTAGCAATAAGAACAACGGCAAAAGTCACCACAAACAAAAGAACTATTCTAGACCTAAAAACAAAACTAGATTTCATTGTTCACAAATTTTATATTTCTCAAATTAGCGCTATCTGAATTAAGTCCGAGAGACTTGCGAATAGCAAAAATTGCTTTTGTTTCCTTGAATCCCATAGTAGACGAAAGATTCATATCAATATTACTCGAAATAGCTAGATAAGAAACTTCTAATTTTCCAATTTCATTGGAAAGAGATATCATTTCTTTTTCTAAAGTTCTTCTGCTAATAATATTAAAAACCATATTACCTAAAATTAATACATAAAAAATTCCCAAAATAGCCAGAATAAAAAGCATTGTCTTTAAAATATTTTTTTCAACTTCAATATTATTGTTCATAATATTTACATTGTGTATGCGAGTTTTTAGTTGTAGGGTTGCTTGTCTCATGATTAAACTTTTTCTAAAATTCTTAACTTGGCGCTCCTGGCCCGGGGGTTATTTTTTAATTCTTCACTATCAGCTATAATTGGTTTTTTATTTATTAATTTTGCTTTTCCTTCTTTCTCTAAATTTTTATAAAATTTTTTAGTAATCCTATCTTCTAAACTATGAAAAGAAATCACCGACATTCTCCCGCCCACTTTCAATTGATTGAACCCTTTCTCTAATCCCTCTTTCAGAGCTCCCAATTCATCATTAACCGCTATTCGTAAAGCTTGAAATGTTTTAGTCGCTGGATTAATTCTTCCTCTCCTGTATATGGCCGGTACAACCTTCTCGATTATCTTGACTAAATCAAAAGTGGTTTTAATCTCTCCTTTTTTTCTAGCTTCCACTATCCCCTTCGCTATTCTTCTACTGAATTTTTCTTCCCCATAACCGTAAATAATATCAGCCAAATTCTCTTCATTCCATAAATTAACTACATCCATCGCCGTTAAGTCTTCTGCTTGGGGATTTTCTTTCATTGTCATAAATAAGGGCTCATCTTTCAGAAAAGAAAATCCTCGTCCAGAATTCTCCAACTGGTCAGAACTCAAACCTAAATCAAAAATAATTCCATCCACTTTCCCCGAAACTTTATCTAAATCTTTAAAATTTGTGTTTACAAAAGTAATTCTATTTTCTAATCCTTTAAATTTACCTTTTGCTTTTTCCCAAACACTACTATCTTGGTCTAAAGCAATAATTTTCGTATTTGATTTCTTTAATAAAACTTCTAAACTATGCCCACCACCACCGAAAGTACAATCAAGTATCAAAGAATTATTTTGTAAATTTAAACCTTCTATTATTTCATTTAAAAGAACTGTCCGATGTATGCTCTCCATCTTAATTTGCAAGCTTTTCGGCTAATCCAGCGGCTTGCTTTTCTACCGCTACTTGATTCTGCGACCAGACTTTGTCATTCCAAACTTCAACTCTATCCCCTACTCCAATAACTGCTGCACTATTTTTTAAACCTATTCTATCTTTCAAAAAATCTGGTATTAAAATTCTTCCAATTGAATCTATCTCCACCTCCGCCGCTCGTCCGAACATATATCGATTAAAATTTCTTTGGTCTGCTTTCAAAAAAGACAAATCATTTTTTGTATCAGAAAGTTTCATACTTACTTTCTCCCATTCTTTGACGGTAAAAATAAACAAACATTGTTCAAGCCCAGGAGTAATAATAATTTTCTTGCCTAATTCTTTGCGGAATTTTGCCGGCATTGAAACTCTGTTCTTTTCATCTATAGTGTGTATGTATTCTCCGATTAACATTTTTTTATTTAAATTACTTAAAAAATTACTTATACACAGATTTCCCACTTTTTCCCACTTGATATACATTGTATTCTATATATAAAATAACGCCAAGCCTCACCTGTGGATAACTTTACGTGAGAGATATTCCCCGAAGACCTTCTTCGGGGAAAACTTCTTCGGGGAAAATTAGTCTTGATCTGAAAAAGTAAGCCATTCTTCTATCTCAGAATCAAAATCTTTGATATCTTGAAAATATTCTGGAAATACTTTTCTATTTGAAATTTTATTTTCAGGACGAATAATTCCTTTATAATCTAGATAACTTGAGTAAGAATATTTATTTAAATATTCAAAGACACTTTTTTTATTTTTAATCCCCTTTTCCTTCCAATCTTTTTGCAAAAGTTTTATCGGATTTAAATGAATATAAGAAAAAAGATATTTTGCTTGAACATCATTTGTTATGTGAACAGATTTAAATTTCCCCTCAAATAAACCCCCTGTGCGTTTATATTTTGTATTTATATATTTTGAATAGGCAGTACAAAGTTTTCGCATAAAAATACTAATATTATTTTCTCCCCGAAGACCTTCTTCGGGGAAAGTAATATAAATGTGGAAATGATTAGGCATCAAAACCCAGGCACCTATCAAAACTATTGTTTCCTCTCGATCAAAATCAAAAGCGTCAATTTTCTTTTCTACTATGTCATCACGAAAACTAACTTGCTTTACTGAATTACAAACAAAGAGCAACTTAATAAAATGTTGATAATCTTCATCGTCAAAAAATATTTGCTGTTTACTATTTCCACGATTATATATATGATAAAATTCACCTTTTTCTAACGGTACTTTTCTAAATCCCATATCTATATTATACCCCGAAGACGGTCTTCGGGGAAGATAAATTTAATCTTTAATCGGTCTCATCAGGGGGAAGAGTTGCGTCTCACGAATGGGCTTATCTGCCAGAAAAGCAAAAAATCTTTCACCGAAGCCGAAGCCAAAACATGGTGGCATTCCGTATTCCAACATCTCCACATATTCCATATCAAACATCATCGCTTCTTCGTCCCCTTCCTCAATCAATTTTTTCTGGTCATCAAATCTTTTCTTTTGATCAAGAGGATCATTAAGCTCCGCATGGGCTCTGCCTATTTCACTACCAGCAATAATCACTTGAAACATTTCTGTCTTGCGATTATCTTTTGAATTTTCTTTGGAAAGAGGCGCCACCAGTTTCGGATGATTTATCAGATAGGCCGGACCGGAAATACTCTTTCGGCAATATTTCCAGAGAGAATCAGTCATTCTTTCTCTGTTTTTTCCTTGAAACTCCACTTTTAATTTTTTAAGCGTCTTTTCCATTTCTTTTTCTGAATCTTCCAGAACATCGATGCCCGTTTGTTTTTTTACTTCTGCCACATAATCTATTTCCGGCCAATCACTGGCTAAATCAAATTTATGCCCCCTGGTTTCAAAAACAGTTTTTCCAAAAACCTCTTCCGCTATTTTTATATATAAATCTCTAATTAGTTTTTTTCCTTCATCTATATTCACATAAGAAGCATAAAATTCCATATTAGTAAATTCTTGTGTATGCTCCGGACTGGAACCTTCATTTCTATAAACTCGGCCTATTTCAAAAGTTCTGGGAAATCCGGCAGCCATTAATCTCTTCTGCCAGAGTTCTCCGACCGAGATGCGCATATAAACATCCATATCAAAATCATTATGATAAGTTTTAAACGGTCTCGCTTCCGCCCCGCCAGTTGTTATTTCGATGCTAGGCGTTTCCACTTCCAGAAAATTTTCTTTTCTTAAAAAATTACGAGTTACATCCCAAAATTTCGCTTTTTTTTCAAAAAGTTCTTTTATTTCTGGATTCATTAAAATATCCAAATAGCGTTTGCGGAATCTTTCTTCCACGTCCACCAAACCATGCCATTTTTCTGGTAACGGCCGGAGGCTTTTTGACAACATTCGCCAATCTTTTGCTTCCAGTGTCTTCTCTCCCCTGTTGGTTTTGAAAAAAGTTCCTTGTATTTCCACGAAGTCTCCGATATCCACGACTTCATTCCAGAAATTAAATTTTTCTTCATTAAGAATATCTTTTTTTAGTAATCCTTGAAAAATTCCAGTACCGTCATTCAAGGTAATGAAAACAATTGCTCCCTGTCCACGAATGGACATTATTCTGCCGGCAATCCATTTTACTTCTTTATTTTTTTCCAAACTCGCAAAATTGTCAGTTGCCTCTTTCAGGGAAATTTCTCTTTTTGAATCTGCTGGATACGGATTTACCCCTTTACTCAAAAAGAGTTCAAGTTTTTTTATTCTAGCGTCCCTAATTTCATCAATTGAAGACATTAATTTACTAGCCTTTAGCTAGGATACATTTATGATTTTATAATTAACCAAGCCATTTGGAGTCTTAAAGGAAACATTGTCGCCTTTCTTCTTGCCAAAAAGCGCCGCCCCAAAGGGAGACCGGTTGGAAATTTTTCCCTTAGCCATATCTGCCTCCTCTGAACCCACTATAATATAATTTATCTCTTCTTTAGTGCCCTTTTTTTGCACGATTACCTGAGAACCAATTTCAACAATGTCTCCTCCACCTCCTTTAACTATCTGCGAAGATTGCAAAATTTGTTCTATTTTTAAAATTCGCGATTCCAATTTACCTTGGTCTTCGCGAGCTTGATGGTATTCCGCGTTTTCCGATAAATCACCCAGTGTTTTAGCATACGCCAAACCTTGGAGAATTTCTTTTCTCTTGGGACCTTTTAAATCTTTCAACTCCGCCAAAAGCAAATGTTTTTTTTCCTCAGTAATATAATCTCCTTCTTGTTGCATCCCGTACGAAATTCTATCATTATTGTTTCTGAAAGAATTTTTTAATTTAAATTTAATAAGTGAACCCCGTTATTTCGTACGGGATTGCATAGTATGTATACTATCTGTTTTTGACAAAAGAGTCAATAATATGATAGTCTAGGGACATCCCCCCTTCGCTAAAGCTTCGGCGGGACAAATATGGCAAAAACAGTAATTGAAGTGAGAAAAAATCCAAATGAAAACAACGCAAGCGTTTTGCGCCGTTTTTCACGTCGCATTCAGGAATCCGGCATTATCCGCAAAGTCAAAAGCTCTCGTTATAACTTAAGGAAAGAATCAAAACTCAAAACAAAAAAAAGTGCTCTCAAAAAAATAGAACGCAGGAAAGAAATAGAAAAACTCAAAAAACTCGGAAAAATGGTAACTAAGTAAGTTATGTTTGAAAATATCAAAAAAGATATCTTAGGTAAAAACTATGATCTTTCTATTGCTTTCGTTCCCGAAAATAAATCCAGAGAGCTAAATAAAAAATATAGAAATAAAAACAAGGCTACTAATATTTTATCTTTTCCGCTTAGTAAGAATATGGGTGAAATCGTGCTTTGCCCAGCAGTTATCAAAAAGGAAGCAAAGAAATTCGGCCGAACACCCGACCAATTATTGAATTTTTTAGTTATCCACGGAATGCTTCATTTGAAAGGATACGAACATAGTAGTACAATGGAAGCACTAGAAAAAAAATATGATCAGAAATATTTCAGTGGGGATAGATGTAGGCTCGATGACGACACGAGTCGTGGTTGGGGAATTTCTAAAAGGAGAAAAAAATCCTAAAATTATTGGTGTCGGTGAAAGTGCTACTTTAGGAATGCAACACGGCTATGTGGTAAATACTTCTCTGGTAACCACTTCCGTAAAAAATGCAATCGCTTTGGCGGAAAAAACTTCTGGCTTAAAAATAAAACGTGGTTTCGTTTCACTTTCTGGTGCTAGCTTGCGAAGCGAAATAAGTTCCGGTGGAACAATTATTTCTAAAGCCGACGGCGAAGTAACTATTCTTGATATCAACAAGGCAATCCAAGATTGTGAAGATAACTTAAGTCTGGGAAATAAAAAGATTATCCATATCTACCCTCAGGGTTTCCGTCTTGATGGAAAAGAGGTTTTAGGTAGACTGGAGGGAATGCAGGGAACTAAACTTGAAGCTAAAACTCTTTTTGTTACTTATTCTCTTGTACATTTGGAAGATTTACTGGAAGCAATAGCCGAAGCCGGAGTAGACACCATTGATGTTATCGCCTCTCCCCTTGCTATCAGCAATATTGCTTTATCAGAAAAACAAAAAATCGTCGGAGTAGCCTTAGTGGACATCGGAGACCAGGCAACTTCTCTTTCTGTTTTTGAAAATGGACTATTGACGTCAATTTCTACTTTTTCAATCGGTTCAACAAAAATAACCAATGACCTCGCTCTAGGTTTTAAAATTTCTTTAGAAAAAGCGGAGACCCTAAAACTTGGAGACCTGCCTACCGGTAGGCAAGGTAGCTCGGAAGAATTTTCCAAAAAAAAATTAGACGAAATAATTGAAGCGCGACTTTGTGATATTTTTGAATCGATAGAAAATAATTTAAAAAAAATAAAAAGATCAGAACTCCTGCCAGCTGGTATTGTCTTTGTCGGAGGTGGTGCCAATACTCCTCTTTTAGCGGAATTATCAAAATCAACGCTAAAACTCCCCTCCATTGTCGGATCTATTGAAATTTTTGGCAATACTAAAACCAAACTTCGTGACCCAGCTTATTTTAACGTAATTGGTCTTCTTATTTCTGGCAAAAACAATAGTGGCTATTATGATAATTCCTTTAAAAACTTCTTTAAAGATTTAAAAAACACAGTAAAATCAAGCTTAAAGCAATTATTGCCCTAGAATTAGATGCTGGGTACTGACCACTAGAATCTAGTTACTAAAACCTAATTATTTGCTTTTTTCTAGTCTAGTGATAGTATGTTTTTATATAAGTCCTGGCCTAGAGTCAGGATCCTGAGCACAAGCAAGGGATTAATTTTAAAAAAATATGCCAAAAATAAATCAAGAAATACAAAGTTTTGCTCGCATCATGGTTATCGGAATCGGAGGTTCAGGAAAAAACGCGGTTAATCATATGATAAATTCTAAAGTTAAAGGCGTCACCTTTATTTGTATGAATACCGACACCCAAGACCTTCATCACTCTATGGCCGAGAAAAAAATTCATATTGGTAAAAATTTAACCAAAGGTCTCGGCGCAGGCATGGATCCAGAAATTGGAAAAAAGGCAGCCGAAGAAACAAAGTCTGAAATTCAAGATGTCATTAAGGGAGCCGATATGATTTTCCTGGCTTGTGGAATGGGTGGAGGTACCGGTACAGGCGCTGCTCCGATTGTAGCTCGAGCCGCCCGAGAACAAGGCATTTTAACCGTAGCAGTCACAACCAAACCTTTCTTCTTTGAAGGAAACCACCGAATGAAAATAGCGGAAAAAGGAATTGAAGATTTAGCCAAAGAAGTAGATGCGATAATCATTATTCCAAATGATAAATTGCTTCAATTAGCTGATAAAAATACTAATTTTAAAGATGCTTTTATTCAATGCGACAACGTTTTACGTCAAGCAGTAGAAGGTATTTCTGATTTAATTACCACCCCAGGTATCATTAATGTTGATTTTGCGGACATTAAAGCTGTAATGGCTAGTGCTGGTTCAGCCTTGATGGGAATTGGTAGTTCTTCGGGCGAAAAACGAGCCGAAAAAGCCGCCTTAGCCGCCATCAACTCACCTCTTTTGGAAATTTCTATCCACGGTGCCAAGGGAGTACTCTTTGCCATTTCCGGCGGAGATGACTTAACTATTACTGAAATTCAAGAAGCAGCAAAAATAATTACCGAATCAATTGACAAGGATGCTAAAGTAATCTTTGGAACAATTCGTGATGAAAAATTAAAGAAAGGAGAAATAAAAGTAACAGTGATTGCAACTTCGTTCCCAGCTGATATGCCTCGTAAAAGTCTTTTCAGCGGAGCAACCGCAGGTCAGCTTCTTAAAGATGAAAATCCGGCAAATGTTAAAAAAGAAATCCATAACAGTATTCAAAATAATATGCAGAGTGGAAATATGAATAACGGTGACTTTATGAAAAAAATGGACAAGAAGGAAAATAAAGAAGAGATAATCATTGAAGATGATGGCGATGACTGGAGCGCTGTTCCAGCCTTTTTGAGAAGAAATAAGAAATAGTATATAATGGGTCAATGATATATGACCTGATAATTATTGGCGGTGGGCCGGCGGGAAGCGCGGCGGCTGTTTATGCTGCCAGAAAAAAATTAAAGACCCTTTTCATCACTTCTGAGTGGGGTGGACAAAGTATTGTATCAGAAAAAATTCATAATTGGATTGGAAGTCCGGAAATCTCCGGCAATGAACTTGCTGATAATTTTAAAAAACATGTTTCAGCTAATGTGGGAGAAGATTTACAATTAAAAGAAGGTTCTAAGGTAAACAATATTTCAAAAAAAGCTGATGGATTTTTAATTAAAACAGAGAAAAATGAAGAATTTGAAACAAAGACAATTTTAATCGCTACTGGTAGTGGACGAAGAAAACTCACTGCTAAAAATGCGGACAAATTAGAACACAAAGGCCTCACCTACTGTGCCACTTGTGATGGACCTCTTTTTACCGATATGGATGTGGCTGTAATTGGTGGAGGTAATGCTGCTTTTGAATCAGCTTCCCAACTTTTAGCCTATTGTAAATCTGTCACTCTAATAAATCGCAGTGATACCTTTCGTGCTGATGAAATTACTGTTCAAAAAATCTTTAAAAATCCAAAAATGAAAGTAATTAAAAATGCAAACATTTTAGAAATTCAAGGTGATAAATTCGTAGAAGGACTAATTTATGAAGATAGAACTACAAAAGTACAAAAAGAATTGAAAGTTTCAGGTATTTTTGTGGAAATTGGGCAGATTCCAAATACCGACTTTGTGAAAGATTTAGTGCCCCTAGATGAAATAGGAAGAATAAAAATTGACGCTTGGTCGCAAAAAACAGAAATTCCAGGCATCTGGGCAGCCGGCGACTGCACCAATATTCTCTATCACCAAAACAACATCGCCGCCGGAGACGCCGTCCGTGCGTTGGAAGATATTTACTTAACAATTCATACAAGGTAAAGTAAGCCTTAGATGGAGACGTGGCTGAGTGGTTGAAGGCACCAGTTTCGAAAACTGGCATCGGGGAAACTCGATCGTGAGTTCAAATCTCACCGTCTCCGCCAAAATTGGAAATCCGCTTTTGAACCAAAAAAATGGTCAGATTGTATATTAAATAAAGGGATTTAAAGAGTTAAACTTGACTTCGAGTTGTCCAACACCCGACAACGAACGGCTCAAGGGTTGAGCCGTTCAGGAAATTGAGTGCTGTGCACGCAATGTTTATGTGAGCCACAATAATTTGCTCGTCGTCACTCGCAAATTTTCCAGCCCTGGACTCAGTTGTTTTCCTTACTAATAAAACATACTTCCGTCTTCACAAAGCACAGAAAAAGAGCACAGCAGTGTGCTCTTTTTTTAGTAAGTGCTTTGTGACCCTAATGATACCCGACTCAAAACCCTATGTAAAGTTCTTCATTGAGTTAGATAAGATTATTTCCAATTTTGAAAAACCCTTTAAATATCAACATTCTCCTAAAAATATTCTTCTTAGCTCTTTCCCCTAATGGTATTTAAATGTAGAGACTTATTTTTTTGTATTACTATATTCCTCATCAAATCTTTCACTAACAGTCTTATCTCCATCTCTTAAAAATACAGTTGGTTCACTGTTAACAACTATTGGTTTGCCTAACAAATCAATAAAAACTTGTATATCTACCTCAGTTGATAGTTTATTTATATTTTTAAGCTGTTCTTCTTTAGAATATTTACTATTTAAAACTGATTCAGGAATAACCCTCATTTGGTCATAATCTGGACCTGCCATATATTTTCTTAATTCTTTGTTATTCCAACCTTCTCCTGGAGATGTTATTTGAAATGTATTAAAAACTGAATTATTTCTAAATTCCACTATTTCTGGATCACTTGGATCTAGTTTTTTATTATCAAAATCAAACATAGCAGAAGGCAAACTATCATAATTTTCTAACCCACCATCATTTATCACAAAAAAGTATGATTGATAATTTCCAGGGTTACCAAAATAATATTCTTCTTGATAATAAAATCTTCTTGCTCCAACAGTGGCAAAAATATTATCTGGCTTATCTAAATATATGTTATCTGGGTCTCTATTTAAGCTTGAAAAAGTATCTTTACCTAATTTTATATTAGTTGTTGCCATTTTATTAATTCCATCTTTTGTATAGCCAGCATTTTGTAGAATAGTAATTATTGGATTGAAATTCTCATCTCTTGTTGTAACAGCATAGGCAATTACTTTATTTTGAGTATTTGTTAATGCTTGAACATAATAATTTTGACTTCCAAATATATATTCTATAGGTAATGGGTCGGGCAATATGTTTGTTTTAGGTATGAAGAGTTTTTCATATAAATTCATACTCCCTAATATCAATCCAATTAAAAATGCTATTACACCCAAAAGACCCCAGAAATGATTCCATACTTTTAGAATTTTCTTCAAAACTTGTTTTGGAATAAACTTGTTCATGTATCTATATTTTAACATAATATTTTTAATACTAGTCAAGATCAAAATCCTTTATTAAATTCAATAATTTTCAGTTATCAACGAAGAGCTACTTTCCAAAAACCTAGATATTTGAGCAAGAATGATTCTTGCTACATACTTGCTACATAATATTAATACTTACCCAAGATTATTTTTTTCCGCCCCAGGAACAATATCTTTAAATTCAATTCCAAATTTTTTCATTCTTTTAAAATCATCATTTCCACC
>JAHIVA010000094.1 GCA_018816985.1 Patescibacteria group bacterium
AATCACCTTTTTGCGCAGTCTGTCTATGATCTCCGAATCCGTTCCCTGCGCACCATGATGCTTTTTCTCATATCCGGCCAGAAACGTGACAAACTCATTGTACCTTCTTTGAGCGTTTTTTATATTCGGGCATACAAAAATTGATATCGGTTTTACCCTAATTTTACCTGAAGTGGTTTTGTATGCGTACTTATCCCTGTTTTCCTGATGATTTTTAAGCACCATTTCAAAACGCTGATCAATAGTGAGGTGATCGTCGCCTTCATCGGTCTCGGTACGAATAATCGAATTGATCTTTTTGATATATTTCTCTTCGGTTGCATCTTTGATTGAATAGTTGAAAATGATATCGGCAAAATACTCGTTCTGATTATAGGGGGTGCCGGTAAAACCGATGTGTCTGGTTATTTTGGCATTTTCACGTAAAAACTTCATCCATAGCCGTTCGTCTCTTGCTTCGCTCTTTTTTCCTTCCGGTCCTTCTTCCTTGTCAAGCACAAGACGATTATCCGCATATTTCAAATGTGAATAGGCATGATGGATTTCATCTCCAAGGACAAGGACTTCATCGGTATTTTTAAATAAGGTATCGGTGATTGAGCCAAAGGTGTAAACTGCGTTGATGTTTTCAATAACAATGGAGTCGTCTTCTATGGGGTCATTATCTGTGAGCAGGTTAATGGCTTTTCCCCGGTATCTTTGCGGAAGCTTGTTGTTGAATTCTATTTTGTTTTTCAGTTCCTTACATTTTTCGCGCAGCCCCTGTTCGATAATGGTTGAGGACGGGCCAAGCACAAGCACCCTTTTTGCAAGTCCCATAACAAGGGAAAGATAGGCAATTGCAAAGATCAAATAAGATTTTCCCGTGCCGGTAGCCATGTGAACGACCCCGGATAGACGACCAGGAAGGGGTATCTGGCGGAGAAAATTTTCTTCTGTTCCAAAGCGCTGCTGAATCTGCAATTTTTGTTTGTAATTCTCTTTTCCAAGTTCAGTAATGCTTTTGTAACTGCCACCCCAGAGGTAGATCATAACCTTTTTGATGGCATCGTACTGGTAATCGCGCGATCCAACCAGCTCGTGGACATAGTCCTCTATATCCGAAAAATTGAATTTGTTATAATTGCACCTCCGGATATTTATATCCAGTGTGTGATCGGACAAGTTCAATCTTTTGATCGCTTTTTGTCTCTTAGACTTTTTCGCCATTTTCTTTTGACCTATTTAGCAAACCTGCCATCTCTTTTACAAAGGCTTCGCTTTCCTCAACAATCTCTTTGACCTGATCAGCATGAAATTGAATCAATGGCCGATAATCTGCCTTGTGCCGATTATCAAAAAGCCAATCATAGTGTTTCCCCAAGAAACTATCGATTTTCTTGGTTCGAATGAAGTCTCTGTGGAGCATTGAGCGCACTTCTTTATGTTTTTTAAAAGTTTTCCCCTCATTTAAAAGCACCGAAGAGAATGCATGGAAGCAGGCAAAATATGCATCCCTCACTGCATTTTGATACCTGCTCGCTTTAAGGTTGTCCCGAGCTGACGCAAGGTCTTCCCCGGCCTTTTCTACCCAATAGTCGATAATAATTTGTTGGCTCATGACACTACAGCTCCATCTCGTGAGATTTCCTGGTAAACAGGAAACTTCGTGAATATACCATTCTCCCACTCATCAACGGATGTGAACAAAGGACTAAATATAACATCATATTTCATACCGATATCGAATAAAGCCCCAACAATGGCCTTCTCTTCTTTCCAATGCAGTAATTTGGAAGCGACCACAAGCAAATCAATGTCTGAATGCTCGTCATGGTCTCCGCGGGCCTTTGATCCAAACAGAATAACTTTAGATACGGAGAATTCGCTTTTCAGCATCCTGATAGCTGCCTCGATGGCCTCACTTTCATTTTTCATCAATGAGGCGCTTTCAAACGATTTCATAATAACTCCTTCTAGTTAGGCTGAAGGTTTTTAGACTGAAGGCTGAAGTATTTCAACCACCTCGCAACGCTCGAATCAAGCCGTTCAAGACCTTCTCGGTTTCGACTATTTTGGGTTCAATCAGAGATGAATCCTCGTTGGGCAAAAAGCCCAAACGCTTCGATAAACTTAGTTGATAATGCAGTTCCCTCAATGACCCGAAGGCTATGTAGAGAAAACGAAGGTAATCGGCCTGACTGTCACGTGCGCACCCCTCAACGATGTTCGAAGGAATCGAAACCGCTGCCCGCCGCATTTGAGAAGTCAGACCATACAACTCTTCTTTCGGAAACCTTGCGGTTACCTGATAAACCAATACGGCCACCTCGTCAGCCAGCTCAAAAGCCCGAAGTTTTGTATGATCACGCATGTTCTGTCCCTATCCACCTTTCATCTTTCTATAGGCTGAAGGTTTTTAGGCTGAAGGCTGAAGCACTGGTTGACTTCTCCTTCCACCTTCAGTCTTCAGCCTTTAGCCTTCTACCTTGTACAACTTACTCTCATTGCCGTGTTTATCAATTGCTATAACAGCGACGCTTTCCGTCAAACCGGTTACTTTAATCACGCCGTCATCGCTGATATCTTTGGCAAATACAGTCCTGTCCATATCAAAAATCTTGCCGTCATAATCAACATCGACAAGCAGCATGGCAAGCCCGTCAAGTCCTTTTAAACGCTCTCCCTGTTTATTCAGGATTTTTGTCTCAAATTGGGTGATCTTCAAACCCTGTTTTATTCTCTCAACCGCAATCTCAACATCATCATTAAAATAAAACCCTGTGGAATTGATAAGGCTATTAACATTTTCCTGGGAGCTTGGCTGCTGCTGTATCTGAAAATTGCGGGAGACATCTTCCAGTATTTTGTAAGGAAACTTGAGCATCTTAAAATGCACATCATTACCGGCGCCGTTTTGCTCCTGGCATCTCACAACCACTTTCTTAAAAACGCTATTTTCAAGCCCAAATTGCCACCCTAAGCCTAAAATTACAAGCATCATTTACAACCTTTATTGTAATATCATATAGTTATCTTGGCCCAACCCCAAGCAAAACTTTTATTTCCGCTTCAATATTTTTAAGCTCGATCAAATTTTCCCAGCCAGGATGCTCCGGCGCCTGTCCTTTCACGATTTTCTGATTTAATTCGTCCACGGTGGTCGCCTGATATCTGGACAAAATTTCAAAGCGTTCGATCTGAAGCAATCGCTGTTTCTCTTTAAGATTCAATATTACACCTGACCGGATAAACTCCTCACCAGAATCAGAATATTTTTGAGATATTTTTTCTAAATCAGTGAGCGTACTCATAAAACCTCCTGTCTCGAATAAACTGTATCAAAACATATTTATTTCGTATCAATATGATTATGAAATGTCCGAATAAATTAATCAACAGCGATGCCGTACTTATCGGCTATAATGTTGCGGTGTTGCTTTATGATTTCCCTGATTTCATTAAGATCTTTCATATTTTACCACCATATCAATTGCTTGATCAGTCTGTATTCCTGGTTATTGATATCCACTTTTTCGCCGTCTTTGAATTCCACATAAGAATACGTCAATCTTTG
>JAHIVA010000130.1 GCA_018816985.1 Patescibacteria group bacterium
ATATATCCGGAATAGATGTAGGAGGACGGGAAAAAGGAGGCATCTACCCGCTGCAAGGTTCAATTATTGAAAAAGTAATTGGTGAACGAGCGGGTATAGTTATTCAGCCGGAGACCGTAGAGGAGATTAGTCAGCAATAATTCACCTATAATTCAATATACAAAATTTAGCTGATCATTTGAATTCGAAATGGAGTTTGTAACCATTCAGCCAAGGCACTCTGGGATCTATTTGCTGAGCGACTAATTTTTCTTCAAGATTTGTAAAGATATTTCTGACTACGGCCTGGTGGCGAAAGCCGTAGATATCGATATGGATTTGTTCCTTTTTGAGCTGAACCTTGCCTTGGACTCCTTGGATGAAATGGCGGTGAGTCAGTTCGGGCGTCATCCTGGCAAATGGAGAACCCAGGTTCATTCTGAAATTGTCAATCAGGTGATAGGCAATCAAGCGAAGAGTCAAGGCGGCTTGGATGGCATGCAGCTCTAAAGAAGGGAGGCAATTCAACCCCAGGAAGCTGTTCTCCTGAAACCAATTTTCAATCCTCCATCTGCGGGAGTAGATCTCCATCGCGGAGCTGGGTCGCAGATATTTTTTATTGGTGATTAAGCCGAAGAGAGTTCCATCGGGATTTCTTTTTACAAATAGCCTGAGTCGTCCGGTGAAACCATCCAGGGCGGTAAATAAGGTAGCCAAAGGTGGCTCACCGGTTTTGGCTTTGAGAGTTTGGAAATCTATGGATTCCATCTCTTGCAGTCTTTTGGCTGTTCGTTTAACCGGCAAGAGGACCTCAAGCTTATAAATTTTATCTAAATGTTCCAGGAGTTGAGCTACATACCACTCCTTATCGGTAACACTCAGGAAGGTTCCTCCCAAGATCGCTTGGGTAGCCTCGACCAAGGTAGGAGTCGCCTGACCGGCAGTCGTTCCAGAATAGCAAGCCTGGACAAAAAGGGGTTTGCCTCCTCCTTGATCTTGGGTATAGAAGGCCCGGATCGCCTTCCCATAGATCTTTTCTTGGGAAAGGTAAGAGACCTTCATCTCCTTTCTGGAAAAGAGGGGGATGGAATGGGCGTCCATATTGACAATTTTGCTCGCGATCTGGCCCAGTTCCAGGAGGTGAGTGCCCAAAGAGATCTGAAATTGCTCGGAGTTCTCCATGGGGATGCCGGTAAGAAAGCGATATTCGGTAGAGGGGGAGCAGAGAAAAGGGAGGCCCGAGAGGGCTCCAAAATCGGCTTGGCTGATCGGATCCAGGGTACGAATGCCTCGGGTGTATCCAAAGAGAGCCTCAAAGACCAATTGGAGTGCGATCCTCTCAGGGGGAATCCCTTCTTTCTTGGGCAGGCAGAATTTTTCCAACAAAGAGTGGATCTCTAACTCTTGCAAGTAAGGGAGGAAGAAGAACCCTCCCGCACAACTGGTGGTAAACCCCTTGCGGAGCAACTCCTGGAGATCCGACTGGATCGAGTGGCGACTGATCTCCACCCTTTGGGGTTTGAGGGAGCTGTCTAATACTTCAACGGACTCTGGGGTCAGGAGGCGAAGGGACCGTTCTTGGACCTCCCGAGAGGCTGTTTTTTTTTGCTGATCCCATAATTGGCTAAGATTTGGGCGACCAGCCTGGGTTTGATAGAGAATCCTTCTGCGTTGAGGGTTTGAGTCATGGCGTACATATCCTTGTCGGTAGTGAGTCGGAGCTGAATGACTCTTTTCTCTAATTCGGGGGTCCTCTTCGGGGGTGCTTTGGGACCGGTCCGTTGAGGGAAGAGTTTTTCGATCTTGTTTTCGAGCACAAAACGGCGGATGTCGTAGTAAGATTTTCGGGTTTTGTAATGAAAGAGCTGGCAGATCTCTTCTACGGTCAGGGGGGAGAGTTTTCCCAGGGTAACCATCTGGATCTTTCTTTGGACTTGATGATCCGGGGGAAGGATCATCTGTCCATGGGGGGTGGCCAAGATTAGGACGCCATCTTTGAAGGTAATTTCTAGCACCAAAGGAATCTTCATCTGGGTATCCTCCTTTTCGGTTTTGGCTTATGAGGATACCACATTGGGGAGTAAATGTATACTTAATTATTGCACTAAATGGGTGAGGATTCTGAGAGGGATGATTTGTAGGGGTAAAAGGGGAGAGATAGATCATCTGACCAATTCCTATTTTTAAGCTTATTTTACTGATTTTTGGCGCTTTGTCCGCGAAAAAACGTTA
>JAHIVA010000028.1 GCA_018816985.1 Patescibacteria group bacterium
GAAGAAAGTCTAAAAACAGTACTTAATTAATTTCCGGGTAGGACATTTCTATTTTGGAGAAAGTAGGACATTTCTAAATTGGTTTGACAGCAGATGTTACGGTTGGTGTGAAGTACAAAAATCAGATATACTTACATCTGAAGACTTGCACATGGAGGGACTGATGACAAAGAAATATTTACACCCACCGAAATCGACACGGAAACCCAATCTCCCAATTCCCCAGGAAATGACCGGAGATCTTGTTTTCCCTAGCATTTCAAAGAAGAAAAAGAGAAAACAACATTATCCGCACATGTTTCCCGGACCACCTGGGCAACCACCAAAATTTCTTATAAATTAGACTTTATCGCCCACCGGCACGTAGTGCTTGGTGGGGTTTTTTGTGTTGAGGATGCTTGGCAGACATGGTACCATCTATGGCAAAGTTCGGGTATTGTTCTAAAATGGGATAGTATCTGAATTTATTTCGGATATACGCTAGTTGTATGACATACATGTTTTCCTTTCGGGGCTATCGCCCCGGCTCTTAAAAAGAATCAGATTTTGTTTTTCTACATTACAGAAGGGGTATATGGTATTTTCTCCGCTATCGCTCCGAAAAAGATTTATTTATAATGGGAAAAGAAACACAATTTACCGTTTAAAGCGACGTTAATATCTCTTCGTTATCGGCGTATTATAATATCTTCTTTATAGGCACATAATTAAAAGCAGATTTAACACTTTCATAAATTATGAATAATGACACTTCAAGCAATAACATTGATGATGATCAACTTCATCAAGCAGTTAGACAAGAACTCGTTAATGGAACAAGTATTCATGAAATAGCAAAAGAATTAGAGAAAGAAGGAGTTTCAAGCGAGGAAGCTTATAAGTACGTTAGATTAATTCAGAAAGAGGTAAATAATTTTCTTTATACTCCTGAAGGAGTAGAATTTAGAAAAAACAAATATAAGAGTCAAATGAAGCATAGCTTAATAATAACTTGCATAGGAATTCTAATAACAATTTTATCATTTTTTCTAGCTTTCTTTGGATACAACGAAGGATACTATCATATAACTTGGGGCATTATAGCTTTTGGTGCCATTAAATTCTTTATTGAATACTACAAATGGTCTAAACTCAAAAAGCTAAGCGAAAAAAGTAAGTAGGAATTTTCTAAAAAGTGCTTCCTGCGCTTCGTTACGAAAACGAGTTAACTATAGGAGAAAAGGATGCTAGTTTCATTTCTTCATTTCTTTTAAGAGTTAGCGAAAAGAAGATTAATTAGTTATAATTAAGACAAAATACCCCATAATCAAATAATCTGTAAAATATCAATCTATGGATATTTTATACTTCATTATTCCTTCGGTTATTGCTTTTGCAATTGTATATTATACCGTTTACTATCTTCTTTCTCTAAAAGAGCAAAGAATTAGAGATAAGGTGGCTAACGAATTACTAAGCGGTTTTGATTTTGAAAAAGAACAAAAGGAAATTAAATCCTATGCTAAACTTTTCCAGGTAATTCAAATGTGTCCAATATGTAGCTCATCTTTGGCCTTAAGAGATGGAAAATATGGAGAATTTTGGGGTTGTTCAAGCTTTCCAAAATGTAGGTTTACTAAGGACAAATAAAATGGGGTATTACGAAAATAAAAAACAAGAATTAGAAGAATTACTTCTTCTTGTAAAGAGTGAAAAAGAGAAGTTAAGAGTTTCTGTGCTAAGTGAAAGAAAACAATTAGACGAAGAATTAGAAAAATGTGAAAAGATTGAGAATGGTGTACGGCAACTTACAAAAGAAAGGCAAATTGGATTTCCCTGGTTAGCTAAGGCATATGAAGAATTGTTTGTCTTGAGGGACTTTGAGTTAGTAAGTTTCCTTAAAAATAAAAAAAGGCCCGCCTTAAGAGCAAGCGAAATTGTAAAAGAACAAACGAAACTCAGGCGAGAGGCAGAAAGCAAAAGAAAAATAGCCGAATATTTAGTTGAATACTATGAATCTATAGCTCCATTTTTGATTGATTTAAAAGAAGAAGTCGAGGATATTTCTTCTGAAGACAATCAAATAATAAATTCAGAATATACGGAGCAGGAAAAAAGTGATGCTGTTTCAGACTATTTAACAAAAGAAGAATATAGAAAGCTTTCTACTCAAGAAAAAAATCAGCTAGCATTAGATAGGTTTTGGAAAAGAAAAAAATCTAAATGGCTGATTGGGAGACTTTATGAAAGGTATGTTGGTTATATCTACGAAGAAAAAGGATATGAGGTTGATTATGTTGGTATCTATAAAGGCTTTGAAGATTTAGGGAGAGACTTGATCTGTGAGAAAGACAATGAAATGATCGTAATTCAATGTAAGAATTGGTCACAATTCAGAACTATCTATGAAAAACACATCTTCCAATTTTTCGGAACGGTCTTCCAATACAAAGATGAAAATCCCGATAAAAAAACGAAAGCAATTTTCTATACCTCGACAAATCTATCCGATTTGGCTTCTAGGTTTGCTAAAGAATTGAATATTGGACTTGTAGAAAATTTCAAACTCAATAAGGATTATGCTTCAATAAAATGTAACGTCTCTCGGTCCTCAGGTGAGAAAATTTATCATCTTCCTTTTGATCAACAATATGATAAAACTAAGATAGAAAAGAATAGAAATGAATTCTATTGTAAAACAGTTAAGAAAGCTGAAGAAGCGGGATTTAGAAGAGCGTTTCGATATTCTAAACTAAAACAAGAAAATAGATGATTGATATTCTTGAAAAGAAGATTAGAGAGAGGGGCTTGGAAGTAATGCCTGACAATAAATTCGATTACTTAGATAAACTCATAAATGAATTGTCAGAAAATGAAAAATTCATTGTTCTAGTTTTTATGTTAAAATGCCAAGAGGTTGAATATGGTTTAAAATTTTTGCTCGGATGGTATCCCTGGAAATCTCAAGCATTTCTCAAAAAGAATTTTCTTGAAAAAGCTACAATGGGCCAAACGTTAAATAAAATTAGAGAAATTGATGATAGTCATTTGGATGGGATTATTGAGGATGCAGAGATTGTTATTAAACTAAGAAATGAAGTGACTCACAACCTATTGACAACTAAGAAAAGTACCAATGAAATTGAACACGAATGTAGAGAAAATTTATACTATGCTGACCACGCATTAAGTGGGATTCATTACTTAATGGATTTTGCAGAACACCTATGAATCCGACAAATAGAACGATCATAGCAAGTGGTATGATGCACTAAAAGAATATGAAGAATAAGGAGTTTGGGGTAAGGGGCATTCACCCCTTTAATTCCCCTCTACCCCTTACCCCAAACAGAAAAACAAAATCGGATTCTTTTTAAGAGCTGCCCCGCTAAAGAGGGACAAAAGGAAAACATGTACGTCATACAACAGTGTGTATCAGACATTTATCTTCGCTTCGCTACGATAAACGTCTGATACACACAAACGTTATATGACAGTGTGCCAATTTAATAGACTATATGGATATTAAAAAAGTATTTATTTCTCATTGCTCTAAATGGGAACATGTCGATGAATTTAAAGAATTCGTCGCTGCCCTTGGATTTCACCCCATTATTGTTAATGATGAAGATAATCTTGGGCTCAGTCCAAACGAAAAGGTTAAACATTACATGAATGAATGCGGTGCAATAATTTTTCTTTTAACAAAAGATACTGTTGGAGCCGACAAAAAAATTGATATAAAATCAAATGTTGGTATTGAAATTGGTCTAGCTGAAGAAAGATTTCAAAAAAAAGAAAAAATATACTGCATAATTGATGACGCAAAACCTCCAACTATGTCTTCAGAAACCTATATTCACCTTACTAATAAATTTTGTTTTAAATCTATTGCCAAACTTGTAAGAGAAATAAATTCAGCTTTTTCAATAAATAACACTGACACTAATAGAACAGAGCTAAATAAATTCGAAAAGTCATTATTAATTGAGCTATCAAACAATAAAGGCAATATGCGCCGTCAAAAACTTAATAATTCTATTGTAGACAAAAAAGCTAGTAAAAATATGTTTGACATTTCAATAAATAATCTTATATACAATGGTTTCGTTTTCGAAGGTGAAACAGGCCCCGGAGGTACTGAATACAAAGAGACTTATTATGAACTTACAGGCGATGGTTGGCAGTTCGTGAAAGCTATATCTGAATAAATTGGCACACCGTCATATAACAGTGAGTATCAGACATTTATCTTCGCTCCGCTGCGATAAACGTCTGATACTCACGAACGTTATATTCAATTGCTCGGCGGCGGCTACGAAAAACTTATATAATTCAGTTCAATATTTAATCTTATGAAGAACGCTTTCATATTTCACGGAACTGAGGGATACCCTGAAGAGAATTGGTTTCCTTGGTTAAAACAAAATTTAGAGGAGTTAGGTTATCAAGTCTACGTGCCACATTTTCCATCCCCTCCAAAAATTCCAGCAAAAATATCCGAATGGTTTGATGTGCTCAAAGATTATGAACAACACATAAACGAAGATACTATTCTTATTGGTCATAGTCTTGGCGGAATTTTCACTCTTCGTTTATTGGAAAAGTTAGAACATCCTGTTAAAGCTGGAATTTTTGTCGGTACTCCTGTCGGTGTTCGCCCCATTTTGAATTATGATAGGGATAGTAGCTTTAGTGGTTTTGATTTTGATTGGAACAATATTATAAACAAAGCAAAACACTTTTTAGTGTTCCAATCTGATGATGATCCCTATGTTTGTCTTGGTAATGGCGAACACCTAGCAAAGAACCTAAATGTGGCACTAAATTTTGTTCCAAATGCAGGGCATTTCAATAAAAGAGCTGGTTACACAAAATTTGACTTGCTTCTTGAAAAACTGAAACCAATTCTCTAACGCCGCCGCCGAACAACTCTGAAATTTCCCTTCGGGACGTTGCACTAAATTTCAGCCCTTCGGGGAATATAACACAGAATATGCGGTTTCGATCGGTTGCACCTCGCTACACCCATATTTGGCACTGGTGAGTCGCTTCGCTCCAAAATATACCAGTGCCAAACATCGCATATTCTGAAACGTTATATGACATATTTTGTGGCAATGGATTTATAAGGATAAAAACTTTTATTTTCTTGCTATAAAAAAGGGGCGACAAATTACTTTATTTAATTACAAAATTCTATGGATAAAGAACCTCAAATATTAGAAGTTAGACATA
>JAHIVA010000003.1 GCA_018816985.1 Patescibacteria group bacterium
AATAAAATCTATTGGCCTGCCTAAGAAACAACTCTCTACTTCTTGTTTTACGGGTATTTACCCCATTGATTTAAAAGAACGCAAAAATGAGGTAAGTTATGATGTCCCAAACAAATAAAATAAAATTGGTTCTTTTAGTTCACGAAGGGAGTGCTCAAACCAACCTCAAAGCAATCGGGAATGCAATTTATAAAAATAAAATAAATGCTGAAATTTCTGCAGTAATTTCTAGAAAAGAAGATACCCTGTCAACAATAGAGAGAATATTGCCAGATTATATATGTCTCTGTGGTTGGAAAAAAACTATTCCCAATAAAGTGATAAAAAAATATAAAAATAAAATCTTAAATTTACATCCGGGCTTAATTCCAGATACATTAGATAAAAATGCAAAGAAAATAAGAAATCCAGACAACACAGAAGCTTTATGGAATAAAGGAATGTACGGCAATAGGGCAATTGCTAATTTTCTAGATAAAAAAGCTACTTTTGCTGGTTCTTCTGTTCATTTTTTAACTTTAAATTTTGATTTCGGTCCGGTCTTGGGCAGAACTTTTGAACAAATTAAAACTGATGATACAATTGAATCTCTATATTTAAGACTAAAGAAAAAAGAAAATGAATTGTATGTAAAAGTTTTAGAAAAATTAACCTCCTGACCAATGTTCAACTCTCAGTGTTGAACACTACTCTAGTTCTTCTTTTTCTTCTTTTAACATTTTTGAACCACTACTTTTAACAAAATCATGATATTCGTTTTTATCTTTGAATTGTTCAAGAACAATATCTAGGGCGAGAAGTTTACCCCAACGATTTTCATTTACAAAATCCTGATAGCTTGAATACGTATATTTATTTTCTTTATTAGCCCACACAGCAATCTCTCTTGGATTTCTGTGAATATAAGCAGAAACATGGAGAAGTTGAGTGTTGTCTTTTATGTGTACTGCTTTATAAGGTCCCTGGAAAAGATGCCCAGATTTTTGATATTTTGTGTTGTAATATTTTGTATAGCCATTTAATATTCTTTGCATATACTGAGCAATGCCACCTTCTTTTTCTTCCTTAAGAATTAAATGAAAATGATTTTGCATTAAACAAAAGGAAACGAGTTCGACATAACAATCTTTGACTATTTTGTTTATAATTTCTTTATCAATGTTCAACACCGAGGGTTGAACAAGTCCCTTGGACAATCTATTGATATTTGGAAAGGTAACAGGAGATTGAAAATAAAGAATAATAAAAAGAAAACGAAACCAATCATTGGTATCATGAAAAATAACTTGCTTTCTTGTACCACGATTTAAAACATGATAATACTCTCCAGGGGCTATTTTTATATTTCTCATAAATAGATTATATATAAAACAGATAAACTGTTCAACCCTCAGGGTTGAACACTTTGTTTTTTGTTGGTAATTTTGTTATTCTAATATCATGTCCTCAAACCTTGAAGGTCCAAAAATTAGTTTCAAAAAACATACTGGAAAAGAAACTAGGGTTCAGATAATTAATGAAACTCAAATTAACCATGGAGATTTCGGAGAAGTGTTTGATACTTTAGTCGAAATTGGTGGACACAGAAAAAGATTTATAGTAAAAAAATATTTTGACTATCCAACAGATGCAATTGAAAAGCGTACTAAGGCTTCACCCCTTGGATGGTCAAAAATAAATGCTCAAACAGCGTTTAAAAACTATTCCTTAGCTCAAAAAGCTGGTTTAAAAGTATTCCCAACTTTTCGAATGGGTGAAGATAAAAAAAGCATATTGATGACTACGGGCTTTTTGGACAATCAAATATGTGTGAGCAGTAATAATAAAATAACCGTAGTTGAATTAGGGCGCCCTTTAATAAAAGAAATGGGGGGAGAGATGTTAGACAAATTTTTGTCAACTATTTTTACAGAAGGTTTAAAGGCCTCTCAGAAGCAGATAAGTTTACATTCTGATATGTTTTTCTTTATTTTAAGTAAAGATGAGCCAACAAAAATAGATTTTGTTCTTGGTGATTTAGATAATTTAAGGAAAGAAGAAAAATTGATACCGACAGAAAGTATTAAATCAGATAATATGATAAATATAAAAAAAGCCTTATACCACTTTTGTGAAAAAAATATTAATCGTAATTTTTCAAAAAAGTTTTTGGATAAAATTGAATATTATTATACACAAAATGTTTATAGAGATTTTAAATAATTTTTATGCAAAAGCAAAAAATTTTAATAATAGGTAGCGGAGGTAGGGAACATGCTATTGGGTGGAAAGTAGCGCAGTCGCCTGACGTAGGGCAGATTTTTTTTGCGCCCGGAAATGGCGGTACTGGTAAAATTGGAATTAATGTGGACATAAAGGCAACTGATATTTTAGGGCTTTTGGAATTTGCCAAAAAAGAAAAAATAGATTTAACTCTCGCTCTGCCAGACGACCTGCTTGCCCTAGGAATAGTGGACGAATTTAAAAAAGCTGGTTTGCGAATCTGGGGACCAACTAAAAGTGCAGCCAAACTTGAATGGTCTAAAGCTTTTTCAAAGAATTTTATGAAAAAACACAAATTACCGACAGCTAAATTTGAGATTTTTACTGATTGTGAAAAAGCTAAAGAATATGTCCAAAAACAATCTTTCCCGATTGTGGTAAAAGCCAGCGGTCTAGCTCTTGGTAAGGGCGTAATTATTGCAAAAACAAAAGAAGAAGCTTTTAAGGCATTGGAAAATATTTTGGTTAAAAAAGTTTTTGGAAATTCTAATAATGAAGTTGTCATTGAAGAGTTCCTGGTTGGGCCAGAGATTTCGATTCATATGTTTTCTGATGGAAAAAATTATAAAATGTTCCCGACCTCACAGGATCACAAAAAAATAGGGGAGAATGACATTGGATTAAATACTGGTGGCATGGGCACCATTGCCCCGTTGCCTTTTGTAAATAGCGAACTTTTTAAAAATATAGAAAAAGAAATTGTTGCCCAGACTATTCAAGCAATGCAAAAAGATAGCAATTCTTTTTTAGGCGTACTCTACCCGGGATTAATCCTCACCCAAGATGGTCCAAAGATTCTTGAATACAATGCGCGTTTTGGTGATCCGGAAACGCAAACATATATGCGACTTTTAGAAACAGATATTTTGGATATTTTCAATGCTTGTATTGACGGCACCCTAGATAAACAAAAAATTGTCTGGAAAAAAGCAAGCGCTTGCACTGTCGTGTTGGCTTCGAGTGGTTATCCAGAAAATTATGAAAAAGGTAAAGTGATTTCAGGTATTGAAGAAGCCGAAAAAAATGCCGATATTGTTATTTTCCACGCTGGCACAAAAATAGAAAAAAGTACAAGGCAAGACCTTGTACAAAACTTAATCACTAATGGTGGGCGAGTTTTGGGAGTTTCGGCTGTTGGAAATACTCTAGAAGAAGCACTGACGAAAGCCTATAAAGCCATAGAAAAAATTTCTTTTCAAGATATGTATTATCGCCACGACATCGGCCAGTCGGCTCTGAAAATAAGTAAAATAATTTAAAAAAAAATTAAATTCCTTAATATATCATATATGGTAGGTTAAGAAAAAAACTAATTTTTATTTATCCCAATTGAAAAATTGTTCTCGGTCGGGACCAGTGCCGACAGAGATGATTTTGACATTCAAATCGGAAAGTTTATTTTTTATATATTTTAAATACGCGGAAAGTTCTTTGGAAACTTTTTGCTTATTGTTAACGCCAAAATTAGCTTCACCCCAGCCGGGCATTTCCTCCGTCTGTACACTCATTACTTGGCTTAATTGAAGTGGAAATTCTTTTAACACTTTTCCTTGGTGTTTGTATCCCGTAACCACTTTGATTTTATTACTTAGGCAAATATCTGCTTTGTTGATAAAAATTTTATTGGCACCCGAAAGGGTAATGGCATAACGAAGCGCAAACAAATCAAGCCAGCCACACATTCGAGGACGCCCGGTGGTTGCTCCAAATTCTTGCCCAGCCTTTTGAAAAAGTTTTTCTAGAGTTTCGTCTTTAATTCTAGCAGGAAAACTTCCACCACCCACTTTAGTAGTATAAGCTTTAATCACACCATAAATATTTTGCAAATAAGTGTGCGGTACGCCCAAACCGAGACAAACATTAGCTGGTAGGGTATTACTACTAGTCACGTTTGGGTAATCTCCAAAATCTATGTCCAGCATCACTCCTTGAGCACCTTCGGCTAAAATATTTTTTCCTTCTTTCAATCTTTTTTGAGTTAACGAAGATACATCACAAATCTGTAATTTTTTTAATTTTTTCAGAGCATCTTCCCATTTTTTCTTGGCTTCATTGATTTTTTTTATTGAATATTGAAAATTATATTTTTCTTTATACATTTTTAAAAAATTCATTTGAAAATCTAAAAGGTCGGATTTTTGTTTATTGAAATCCAGCAACAAAATATCTCCAATTAAAAGACCTCGGCGCGCCCTGGAATCAGCATAGCTGGGACCAATACCCTTGGCAGTGGTGCCCACTTTTGTTCCCGACTTGCTTCTGCTATATTCTTCAGCCTGGTCTAAAAATGGGTGTAAGTATGAAACCAATTTCGCCCGATTGGAAATATAAAGACGAGGCTTAACATCAAAGCCTAAACTTTTTAGCTGAGATATTTCCGCAATTAATGATACAGCATCAACTACCACACCATTACCAATATATAATTCTGTGCCTTTCTGAAGGCAACCAGATGGGACAATGTGTCCAATAAAAGTAGTATCACCATACTTAAGGGTATGTCCTGCATTTGCTCCACCCTGGAAACGGGCAACTCCGGAATAAATTCTTGAAGATAATAACTGGTCTATATTTTTACCTTTTCCTTCATCTCCCCATTGAAGACCCACAACCACATCAATAAAACCTTTTTTGAGAATTTTTTTTACCATTATTTATCAAGACTATAATTAGGAGCTTCTTTGGTAATAATAACATCGTGGGGGTGATTTTCTTTTATGCCAGAGTTAGTAATTCTGACAAATTTTGCTTTAGCTTGAAGAGTTTTTATATTTTTCGCTCCACAATATCCCATTCCAGCTCGAAGTCCACCCACTAACTGATAAATTACTTCTGCTAATCCGCCTTTAAAAGAAACTCTCCCGACTATTCCTTCCGGTATAAGTTTTTTTATATCATCTTCTGTGTCTTGAAAATATCTATCTTTTGAACCAAGCTGCATAGCTTCAATCGAACCCATACCACGATAAGTTTTATATTTTCTAGATTCAAAAATAATCATTTCGCCAGGAGATTCTTCCACTCCAGCAAACAAAGAACCAGCCATAATAGAACTTGCCCCAGCAGCAAGAGCCTTAGGAATGTCTCCTGTATATTTTATACCTCCATCAGCAATAATAGGTACTCCTGAGCCGGCAATAGCTTGCGCAACCTCATAGACAGCAGAAAATTGGGGAAAACCCACACCAGCAATTATCCGAGTAGTACAAATAGAACCAGGACCAATTCCCACCTTAATTGCATCAGCTCCGGCTTTGACCAGGTCTCGAGCTGCCTCTCCAGTGGCGATATTTCCCGCGATTACTTCCAGCTTTGGAAATTCCTTTTTTATTTTCTTGAGTATTTCTATTACTCCTTTAGAGTGTCCATGAGCCGTATCTATCACAACTACATCCACTCCATTTTTCTCTAGCGCTTCAACTCTTTTTACGGTATCTCCTGATACCCCTATCGCAGCACCAACACGTAAACGCCCCAAACTATCTCGAGAAGATTTCGGACGAGATTTTACTTTCATTATATCTTTATAGGTAATTAATCCGATAAGCCTGTTTTGCTTATCAACTAACGGTAATTTTTCAACTTTATGCTCTGTTAGAATTTTTTCAGCTTCTTTTAAATCTGTACCAATACTTCCAAGTATTAAATTTTTCTTGGTCATAATTTCACTTACAGGAAGTTCAAAATTTTTTTGAAATCGTAAATCACGATTAGTTAAGATTCCTTTTAATTCCTTATTTTTACCAACTATCGGAATTCCACCAATTTTATTATCCTTCATTAAGGCCATGGCTTCAGAAAGTAGAGCTTTTTCTGTTAGGGTTATTGGGTCGTGAATCATCCCGCTTTCAGAACGTTTAACCTTGCGCACTTCATCTGCCTGTTTTTGGATACTTAAATTTTTATGGATAATCCCGATGCCTCCTTCTTGGGCCATTGCTATCGCCATCGCCGCTTCCGTAACCATATCCATGGCCGCTGAAATAATTGGAACGTGGAGGGTTATTTTTTTAGTCAGTTTAGAAGAAATATCAACCTCGCGAGGTAAAACTTCTGAATATTGGGGTATCAGCAAAACATCATCATAGGTAAGACCTTCTTTAAAATTTTCTCTCTGTGCTTTCAAAGCCATAATATATTATGTATACTACCATATTATGAATAAGATACAAATACTAATAGTAGATTATGGGTCGCAATATACACTGGTTATTGGTCGGACATTGCGTGAACTCGGAGTGCGCAGTGTGATTTTGCCACCAGATAAAGCGGAAGATTGGATAAAAAATAATCTACCAAAAGCAGTCATTCTCTCTGGTAGTAATTGGAGCGTCCACAATGAAGGAGCACCAGAGTTACCAAAGTCGCTTAATGTCACTGGTGTAAAATATCCAATTTTGGGTATTTGTTATGGAATGCAGTTGCTGGCCCATAAACTTAACGGCTTAGTTGAGCGCCCACTGGCCCATCGTGAATACGGACCAGCTAATGCAATATTAAATACAAATCATCCATTTTTTTATGGTGTCTCTAAAAAAACTCAAGTTTGGGCCAGTCATGGAGATACTGTTGCAAAACTTCCAAAAGGTTTTATTTCCATCGCCACCTCTGGCGGAATAGCTGCCATGAGCAGTAAAAATAATCGAGTATTGGGAATTCAGTTTCATCCCGAAGTCGTTAATACTAAAGAAGGTAAAAAAATATTGCAAAACTTTTTGAACATTTCTAATTGTCAGAAAGACTGGAACCCAATAAATTTAATTCATGAAATTCAAAAAGAAGTGACTGGCCTTGTCGGTAAAAAAAATGTTATCTTGGGCGTTTCTGGCGGAGTAGATTCCACTACCTTGGCTGCTGTACTGGCTCCAATTTTTGGTAAAAGACTTATTTGTATAGCAATAGATACCGGCGGACTCAGAGCCAATGAATTGGAAGAATTAAAAACAAATACAAAAAGTGCCGGAGTAAAAAATCTGATTATCATTAATACGAAAAAAGAATTTATAAAAAATATTGGTACAACAATTGATGGAGAAGAAAAACGCGCTAAATTTCGTAAAGTGTATCAAAAAATATTTAAAGAACAAATAAAAAAATACAAAGCCGGTTTTATGGTGCAGGGAACTCTAGCTACTGATATTATAGAAAGCGGAAAAGCAGGCAAGTCGGCTATGATAAAAACGCATCATAATGTGGGTCTTTCTTGGGAAGTGGAAGATTTACATCCATTTAGAAATTTATTTAAATATGAAGTTCGAGAACTTGCCCGAGCGCTCAAACTTCCAAAAGCTATATATGAACGTAATCCATTTCCAGGCCCGGGCTTGTTCTTGCGAATCGTCGGCACATCAGTTTCTGAAGAAAATATTAAACTGGTACGGGAAGCAGACAAAACCGTTGCCAATATTTTGAAAAAGTATAAACTTACTAAAAATATTTCCCAGCTCATTGTGGCACTTTTGGGTATTAATTCTGTCGGAGTAAAAGGCGACGAACGTGTTTACGGCCATTCTCTAGCTATTCGAGCCGTGCAGACGGCAGATTTTATGACCGCCAAAGGTTATTATTTTCCCCAGGAAGTTGTAAATGAAATTACTAATGCGCTCACGAAGCATAAAAATATTGTCCGCGTATTTTTCGATATGACTCCCAAACCCCCAGCTACAACTGAGTTTGAGTAGAAATAAAATTATGCTAATATGACTTTATGAAAATTCCCAAAAAAATCTCTAGCGCTTTAATTTCAGTTTTTAATAAAGATGGGCTAGAAGAAATTGTTAAACTTCTCGCTAGATACAAAGTAAAAATTATTTCTACTGGTGGTACGGCGGAGTTCATTCGCAAATTAAAAATTCCAGTAACTGAAGTAGAAGCAATTACTAATTTTCCAGCAATTTTCGGGAGCAGAGTAAAGACACTACAGCCACAAATTTTTGGTGGGATTTTGAATCGTCGAGACAACAAAAAAGACCAAAAAGAAAAAGAAGAACACAAGATAGCCGATATTGATTTAGTTATCGTGGATCTTTATCCGTTTGAAGAAACTCTCGAGAAATATGGAAACGAACCCTCCTTCGCCAAGACTTCGAAAGGCGAGGCAGAAATTATTGAAAAAATAGATATTGGTGGAATAGCACTTATTCGAGCAGCCGCGAAAAATTTTAACGATGTGGTAGTTATTCCTTCTAAATACCAATATCAAGAATTAATTAAAATACTAAAAAAGAGTGCAAAAACTACTTTGGAACAACGTAAAAAATTCGCTGGTCAAGCGTTTGAAGTAACTAGCATTTACGATACTGCTATTCGTGGATATTTTCAGGGTGTGTCAAAGGCGGGCTTTGACACGAGTATTAAACTTCGCTACGGGGAAAATCCGCACCAAGGAGGAAAATTTGTCGGCAACTTGTCCGAAATATTTTCTCAACTTAATGGCAAAGAACTTTCTTATAACAACCTTCTTGATACTGAAGCTGCTATCACAACCATTAGTGATTTTAAAGATCCCGCTTTCGCTATTATTAAACACCTGAATGCCTGCGGTTTAGCTGTTCGCAAAGAAGGAAAACTTTTAGATGCATATAAAGCCGCCTATAAAGCTGACCCACTTTCTGCCTTTGGTGGAGTGTTTGCTACTAATAGAATCATTAAAGAAAATATTGCTAAATATATAAAAAAACAAAAGATTTTTTTAGAAGTAATTATTGCTCCAGATTTTACAAAAAAGGCTCTAGAAATATTAAAGGAGAAAAAAGATTGTCGAATTTTAAAGTGCTTGCCCGCCGAAGCCTTGGCGAAGGCGGGGCAAAATCCAATTCTACCTACCAAGCAAATTCGCACTTGTTTTACGGGACTACTTGTTCAGGACAGAGATACTCACGTGGAAAATGAAAAAGATTTAAAAATTGTTACAAAAAGAAAACCTACCAAACAGGAAGAAAAAGATTTACTGATGGCCGCTATCGCCACTAAACATTTAAAATCTAATTCTGTGGCTCTGGTAAAAAACGGCACGCTTGTTTCTATGGGTTGTGGACAGACATCTCGCATTGATGCCCTAAAGCAGGCAATTGATAAAGCTAAAAAATTTGGATTTTCACTTAAAGGTGCCGTGCTTTCTTCGGAAGCTTTTTTTCCATTTCCTGATTCTGTGGAGATGGCAGGGAAGGCAGGAGTAAGCGCCGTTATTCAACCCGGAGGTTCCAAGAACGACCAAGCTTCCATCGACATGGCTAATAAATACAAAATGGCTATGGTTACAACTGGTTTTCGGCATTTTAAGCATTAAAATTATATTTTTGTTTTATATTAAAAAAATGATAAGATAAAATTACTATGAAAAATCTAGAAGTTGGCATAATTATGGGCTCAGATTCTGATTTAGAGGTAATGGCGGAAGCAGCCAAGGTCCTTGAAGAATTTAAGGTACCCTATGAAATAACGGTTGCTTCGGCGCATCGCAGTCCTGACTTGGTTCATAAATATGCAACTATTGCTAAAGATTGCGGATTAAAAATTATTATTGCTGGTGCTGGAGGCGCAGCACATTTAGCAGGGGTAATTGCTTCATTAACAACCCTACCAGTTATCGGTGTACCTATTAAAACAAAAAATCTAGATGGTCTTGATTCCATTCTTTCAACGGTCAACATGCCTTCCGGTATACCGGTGGCCACTGTCGGAATTAACTCTGCTAAAAATGCTGGATTGTTGGCCATAGCCATGCTCGCAATATCTGATAAAAATTTAGAAAAAAAATTAGTTGCTTATAAAAATAAAATGAATAAGGAAATAAAAATAAAAAGCAAAAAACTTTTAAAAATTGGATATAAAAAATATTTGCAAAATAAATGACTGACTTATATAAACAAGCTGGGGTAAATATTGAAGCTGGAAATGAAGTCGTCAAGCGAATTAAGGAAGACGTCATGAGCACCCATACCAAAGCGGTGCTAACCAACATTGGACATTTCGGAGGATTGTATGACCTAGGAGAGATAATAAAAAATTATAAACACCCAATCTTAGTTCAAAGTATTGACGGCGTGGGAACAAAGCTTTTGGTGGCCAAAATGGTAAATAAATACGACTCTGTGGGGGAAGACATGGTTGGACATAGTTGTGGAGATATTTTAGCCATGGGTGCACGGCCAATTATTTTTTTAGATTATGTCGCTAACGAAACACTCGTACCCGAAGAAATGGAACAAATAGTTTCTGGAATGGTAAGGTCTTGTAAAAAAGCCGGTGTCGCAATTATCGGTGGCGAAACCGCGGAAATGCCTGGGGTATATATGAAAGGAGAACATGATATCGCCGGATGTATCACCGGCATAGTAGAGAAAGATAAAATAATCACCGGAGAAAAAATTAAGGAAGGTGATATTATTCTAGGTCTTGCTTCTTCTGGATTGCACACTAATGGATTCTCCCTGGCAAGAAAATTAATTTTCGAAACAGCTAAACTTTCAATAAGAGATAAAATTCCTGAACTCAACACGACTATCGGCCAAGCACTTTTACAAATTCATCTAAATTATACCGAGCCTATATTGGCTATTCTTGATTCGGGCATTGAAATAAAAGGCATCGCCCATATAACTGGCGGGGGCTTTATAGAGAATATTCCACGAGTACTTCCAAAAAACCTTAACGCAGAAATTAAAAAAGATTCCTGGCCAGTACTTCCTATTTTTTCTTTTTTACAGAAAATCGGCCAGGTAAACGAAGAGGAAATGTATACAGCTTTCAATATGGGCATAGGAATGGTTCTAATAGCTTCGTCAGCAGAAAAAGAAAAAATTAAAATAATCTTGGAAAAATATTCAGATTATCATTTATATGAAATCGGTCAAATTATTAAAGGAGAAGGTAAAGTAAAATTAGTTTAATTTAAAAAAAATGAATATTTTAGAAAAAACAGATTTCAAAAATTTAGGAAAAAAATATATTGGTAAAGTAAGAGATGTTTATATTCAAAACGACAAGGTAATTTTAATTTCCACTGACCGATATTCAGCTTTTGACCGCAATCTTGCCTTAATCCCTTACAAAGGACAAGTTCTGACACAAATTAGTCGTTTTTGGTTTGAAAATACAAAAGATATTGTAAAAAATCACGTTCTTGATTTTCCAGATTCAAATGTAGTGGTGGGTAAAAAATGTAAAGTTATCCCTATAGAAATGGTGGTGCGAGGATATATTACTGGAGTCACTGATACTTCTTTATGGACTTTATATAATAATGGACAAAGAAATTTTGGTGATTTTATTTTACCAGATGGTATGAAAAAAAATCAAAAACTAGCTAAACCAGTTTTAACACCCACGACCAAAGCTTCGGACCACGACCAACCGTTAACGACTGCTGATATTGTAAACGAAAAAATTGTTTCAAAAGAATTATGGGAAAAAATGATGGACGTAACATTAAAACTCTTTCAAAGAGGGCAAGAAGTCGCTTTTCAGCATGGATTAATTTTAGTAGATACTAAATATGAATTTGGCTTAGATGAGAGCGGAGAACTAACTCTCGTTGACGAAATTCATACTCCCGATTCCTCTCGTTATTGGCAAGCAAAAACTTACGAGGAACGCATTAAAGGTGGCCTAGAACCAGAAAATTTCGATAAAGAATTTCTACGTTTATGGTTTAAAGAACAATGTGATCCATATAAAGATGTTATAATACCACCGGCTCCTCCGGAATTAGTATCAGAGCTATCTCGCCGATATATGCAGATTTTTGAACAAATTACTGGCACTAGTTTTAAAATTGAAACAGGAAATATTGAAAAAAGAATAGAAAATAATCTTAAAAAATATATAATATAATTATGATAAAGAATGCAATAAATCCACTGGACGGAAGATATTTTGAAAAAACCCGTGCCTTGGCATCTTATTTTTCTGAAGAAGCATTAATGAAATATCGCATTGTGATGGAGTGTAAATATCTGATAGCTTTATCACAGAATAAAATTCTGAGAAAATTTACATCCAAAGAAATAAAAATAATTACGAATCTTTACGAAAAATTTGACGAAACTTTTTATAAAGAAATAAAAAAGATAGAAGTAATAACCAATCATGATGTTAAGGCAGTTGAATATTTTATAAAAGAAAAACTTTCCAAGACATCCTTAAAAGACAGTGTTGAGTGGGTTCATTTTGCCGTCACCTCGGAAGATACAAACAACATCGCCTATGCGTTCATTTTGTCTGACTCTTTAGAGAATGTACTAATACCTTCAATTTCAGAAATAATTTCAGAATTAAATATTTTAGCGAATAAATATAAAAATTTACCAATGCTGGCTCGTACTCATGGGCAAAGCGCTTCTCCCACTACTTTCGGCAAAGAAATGAATGTTTTTCGTTCTCGCTTAGAAAAACAGCTTAAAAATTTACAAAAAATAAAAATAGAAGCAAAACTAAATGGCGCTACTGGAAACTATAATGCCCACCTAGTTGCTTATCCAAATATAAATTGGTTAGAATTTAGTAAAAAATTTATTGAGGATTTTAATAAAAACCGAAAGCAGAAATTTGCCGTCAATTTAAACACGACTCAAATAGAATGTCACGATAGTTATATAGAAATTTTTGACGCCCTGCGAAGAATAAATAGTATCCTGCTAGATTTTAATCAGGATATGTGGCGATATATTTCTGACAACTGGGTAACTCAAAAACCAAAAGCAGGGGAAATAGGCTCTTCCACTATGCCCCACAAAATAAATCCCATCGATTTTGAAAACAGTGAAGGAAATTTAGGACTAGCAAATGCTTTGTTTGAATTTTTTGCTCGCAAGCTCCCAGTCTCGCGCCTACAACGAGATTTATCAGATTCCACAGTAGAACGCACCCTTGGTACTGCTTTTGGACATTCTTATTTAGCTTATATTTCATTACTTAAAGGATTAAGTAAAATAAAAGTGAATGAAAATAAAATAAGAGAAGACTTAAATGCACATCCAGAAGTTATTGCCGAAGCAATCCAAACAATTTTAAGAAGGGAAGAGGTAAAATTTCCTTATGAAAAATTAAAAAATTTAACTCGAGGTAAACAAGTGGCCTTAGAAGATATTCATAAATTTATCAAAACACTTGACGTCAGTAATAAAATCAAAACTGAACTCTTAGCAATCACTCCAGAAAATTACCTCGGTCTTGCGTCAAAACTGGCTTCCAAGTAGAATAGGTCTATGTTGTTTAGAATTTTAGCTTCTCTTTTACTCTTATTTTCAATACTTTTTATGCCTTTTTGGGTGTCTGTCATTTTAGCTTTAGCTGGAATGATTTATTTTAATGTTTTTTTCGAAGCAATAATTTTATTTATTTTATCGGATTTGCTTTATGGAACAAAAGAGTCAAGTTTTCCTGTAGTTTTTACTTCTTTTATCGTCACTTCAATTGTTTTAATAATGATAGAAATAATGAAAAAAAAAGTAAAATTTTATAATGATCGTTAAAATATTTAAAAAAAATAAAAAGAAAAAAAATACCTTGGTAGAACCAGACGAGATTTTTCTAGATTCAAAAAATCTAGAAAGTTTTGATCGCCAGCAATTTGAGGGACGGATAGAGCGTCCTATCCCTAAAAAAAATATTCTCTTGCTTGGTATTTTATTTTTATTTTTTACAGTAATTTTTGGAACTCGGCTTGTTTATCTTCAAATCCAAAAAGGGGAAACATATTTTAAACGTAGCCAAAATAATATACTAGAAAAAGTTCCTATTTTTACCGATCGGGGAATGGTCTACGATCGTAATAAGGTAGAATTAACCTGGAATGAAAAAACAAGCGAATCTTCCATTCCTATTCGAAATTATTTGTCACCAGGATTCTCACATCTTTTAGGTTATGTGAGTTATCCCACAATGGATAATTCTGGCAATTATTGGCAGGTCGAATTTATAGGCAAAGATGGATTAGAAAAACAATACAATGATTCACTAAAGGGTGAAAATGGAGCAAAAATAATAGAAACAGATGCATTGGGAAAAGTATATTCGGAAAATATTATCAATGCACCCAAAAAAGGTACCGACTTAATAACGACGATTGATTCAAGAATTCAAAAAGAATTGTTCAATCTCATAAAAAATCTCTCAGCCAATAGAACTTTTAACGGAGGTTCGGGGATTATAATGAGTACAGAGAATGGAGAGATTATAGCTACCACCAGTTTTCCCGAATATAATTCAGAAATTCTTTCATTAGGAAAAGACGTGGTAATAATTAATGGTTATTTAACTGACCCAAGAAAAGTTTTTTTAGATAGAGATATCTCTGGACTTTATACTCCAGGATCAATCGTCAAACCCTTTTTTGCTTTAGGGGCTCTAGTAGAAGGAGTAATTGATCCGTATAAAAAAATTCTTTCTACCGGCTCTATTTCTATCCCTAATCCTTATTTTCCAAATCAAAAAACTGTTTTTAAAGATTGGCAAGTAAATGGCTGGACAAATATGATGGAAGCATTAGCTGTTTCTTCGGATGTTTATTTTTATGAAATTGGTGGGGGATTTGAAGATCAAAAAGGGTTAGGTATAACTAATCTTGGAAAATATGCGGAACTTTTCGGTTTTGGAGAAAAAACAGGAATAGATTTGCCAGACGAAAAAGCTGGGACCATTCCCAGTCCGAATTGGAAAATATTAAATTTCAAAGGAGACCCTTGGCGCATTGGAGACACCTATCATACTGCCATCGGACAATATGGATTCCAAGTAACCCCAATAGAGATGGTTCGTGCAGTAGCCGCTATTGGAAACAGTGGAATAATGCTCACTCCACATTTAGTGTTAGGTGATTTGGAAAAGGAAAATCAAAAAACTCTACTTAACTTAAACAAAGAATATTTTAATACTGTACATGAAGGAATGAAACTTGCGGTAACTTCCGGGACCGTGACAGCTCTAAATGTACCCTATGTACAAGTAGCTGCTAAATCGGGTACTGCCCAGATTGGAGTAGCTAAAAATAAAGTTAATTCTTGGGTTATTGGTTTCTTTCCTTACAAAAATCCAAAATACGCCTTTGCAATAATAATGGAAGCTGGACCCGCAACCACAGGCGGTGGCGCCGCTTCCACTATTATGCGTCAGCTCTTAGACTGGATGTCCGTCAACACACCAGAGTATTTTAAGTAAATAACAAATAGAAGTATTACTAAACGCACGACAAAAACTTGTTCATCTTTACAAATAAGTTTTTATTGTTCATAATATAGCTAATGTTTACTTGGTTAAAAAAACATTTTATTCCACACGAAGGAAATGAGCATCGTCCACATATTTTACGTGGTTATAATATTCGTAATCTTATTATTATTGTTATTTTTTTAGAAATAATAACTTTTCTCTTACCGACACTAACTCATCTAAATACAGCAGGGAACATGGCAGCAGTTTTGCCAGCTGTCTTGTCTAATCTAACAAACGAAAAGCGACAATCTCAAGATCTTCAAACTTTAACAGTTAATCCAATTTTAAATAAAGCAGCCGAAATGAAAGCAGAAGATATGTCCGCCAAAGGATACTTTGCCCACACCAGCCCTGAAGGAAAAACTCCTTGGTATTGGCTTGAGCAAGTAGGTTATCAATACCAATATGCTGGTGAAAATCTAGCTATTAACTTTAGCGATTCCAAAGATGTCGCTACTGCTTGGATGTCTAGTTCTTCCCATAAATCAAATATTATAAAAGAAAACTATACAGAAATCGGTACCGGTATTGCTACTGGTATATATGAAGGATATGAGACAATTTTCGTAACTCAAATTTACGCAAATCCTCTAAAAGAAACAATAGGACAAATAGAATCCACCTCAAAAGAAATAAAAACAAATAATGAGGAACTGATAAATGTTCTTGGGGCAGAAACAGTTATAACTACAGAAAATACTCAAGATATTTTAATTAGCCCAGCTGAAAATGCTTCATTTTGGCAAAAACTAATTGCCTCACCCCGCAATACTACTAATATATTTCTATATATTATTTTCGGAATTATTGTCCTTGCCTTGTTTTTATATGTAATATTTATAAAAATGAAAAATCATCATCTTGGATTAATAACAAATGGATTAGTTGTTTTAGCTATTATTGGAGTGATTTTTATTACCAATTACTATTTAAGTCATCACAATATGGTAATTACCCAAAGTTTGGATTTTTAAAATAAATTTTAATATCGATAGAAAGCTATTTGCATTTTTTTTGTTTATAAAATACAATACATTTATGCAAAAAGCACGAATATTTTTAGTTTTAGGTATTTGGATAGCAATATTACCATATTTAGGTTTTCCATATTCTTGGAAAGATAGCCTGACGACTCTTTCTGGGTTAGGACTTATGTATGTGAGTTTTATGCTATATAAAGAATCCAAATTAAGAGAGAAAAAAGAAGAAAAAATTTTTGAAAATTTTTCAGAAAATGAATTCAAGGAAGAGGAAGGAGAAAAGTAAAATATAATCTAATGAAAAATTTTTTTAAAACAAGACGTATTGCTACTGTCATTATCATTATTGCTTTGTTTTTTATTACTTTTGCTGTAGGTGTCTATGTGGGTAATTCTAATCGACCCGCAATAGATAAAATTTTAGGTTTAACTAATAAAGAAACACAAGTCACCACTCAAACAGACTTTTCTCCTTTTTGGAAAGTCTGGAATATAATTAACGAAAAATACCCAAAGGCTGATACTATTACTGACCAGAACAGGGTTTATGGGGCTATTTTGGGCCTAGTAGGCTCTTTAGATGATCCATATAGTGTATTCTTTAATCCAGAGGAAACTAAATCTTTTAAAGAAGAAATAGCCGGCAATTTTGATGGAATCGGTATGGAAGTGGGAATAAAAAATAAAGTTCTCACAGTAATTGCTCCACTCAAGGATACTCCTGCTTATCGGGCTAATATAAAATCCGGCGATGAAATCCTGAAAATTAATGAAAAAATCACTAGTGGATTAAGTATTGAGGAAGCAGTTAAATTAATACGTGGGCCTAAGGGAACATCTGTCACTCTCACTATTTTCCGTGAAGGACTACAACAACCAAAAGAAATAACAATTACTAGAGACACAATTAACATTCCCACTTTAGATACAGAATTAAGGGATGATGGAATTTTTGTTATTAGACTTTACAGTTTTTCCGCCAATTCCGCTAATCTTTTCCGTAGTGCGATAAAACAATTTATAGATTCAGGTAGTGATAAACTTTTACTTGATTTACGAGGAAATCCTGGTGGTTACTTGGATGCAGCCGTAGATATGGCTAGTTGGTTTTTAAAGGGAGGGAAAATAGTTGTAACTGAAGATTATGGTAATAATAAAACAGCCGAAATATTTAGAAGCAAGGGTTATGATATTTTTAGCGAAAAATTAAAATTTGTGATTTTAATTAACGATGGGTCAGCTTCAGCTTCCGAAATTCTCGCTGGCGCTATGCAGGATAATGGTCGGGCAAAATTAGTGGGAAGTCAAAGTTTTGGTAAGGGCTCAGTCCAAGAAGTAGTCGGTGTTACTTCAGATACTGTTTTAAAAATCACCGTAGCCAGATGGCTGACTCCCAATGGAACTTCTATTTCTGAAAAAGGATTGACCCCGGATTATCTTGTGGAAATTACTCAAAAAGATATTAATGCTAAAAAAGATCCACAATTAGACAAAGCGGTGGAATTATTATTAAAACTATAAATTAATTTATGAAAATTATTTTTTTACAAGATGTTCCCAGGGTAGGGAAGAAATACGATATTAAAGAAGTAAATGATGGCTATGCTATGAATTTTTTATTACCCAGAAAATTAGCAGAAATGGCCACACCAAAAGCCATCGCTTCGCTAGAAATGCACCAAAAAGAAATTGTAATTGAAAGGGAAGTGCAAGAAACTCTACTCCTGAAAAATTTAGAAGAAATTAAGGGAAAAGTGATTATAATTAAAGCAAAGGCGGATGAAAAAGGTCATCTGTTTTCTGGAATAAAAAATAAAGAAATTGTAGAAGAAATGAAAACTCAACATCACGCCGATATTAGCGAAGAATGTATTGCTTTAGAAAAACCAATTAAAGAAGTAGGGGAGTTTGAAATCCCGATTTTCATTAAAGATAAAAAATCTTCGTTTAAACTTATCGTAGAAAGAATTTAAATTAAACCACATTCACTATTTTTTTAACAACAACGTTACCGTTGAAAGAAGTTTTGCGCTTAGAGCCAAATTTGACCATACCGTCTTTAAGAGAGAAAAGGGTATGATCTTTACCTACAGATACGTTTGTCCCAGCCATAATAGCTGTACCGCGCTGACGAACGATAATAGAGCCAGCCTGAGCCTTTTGGCCGTCGGTAAGCTTAATACCGAGGTATTTTGGTTGCGAATCTCTTAAGTTTTTGGCTGTACCGCCAGCTTTTCTATGTGCCATGAAATGTAGTATAATTTATTTCATGGAAAAAATCAAGCAATTTCTAGAAAATGAAAAAGGGAAGGACCTTTTGACAGTTATTATTGTAATTTTGGTCGGATTAGGGTCATTTGAGCTGGGCAGGCTATCTTCTAAGGAAAATAGCTTTTCGGGTATAAAAATAGAGTATCCCGACCAAGGGATAAATCAAGCTGCAAGTCCTATAATAACCCAAAATTCAAATTCTGTTGGAAAAATTTTTTTTGCTTCAAGTAAGGGAAGTAAATACTATACCATTAGTTGTTCAGCCGGAAAAACAATCAAGCAAGAAAATAGAATTTACTTTACGACAGGGGAGGAAGCACAAGCAGCCGGATATAGCCTTTCTAGCTCGTGTAATTAATATATCTACGTGTCGCACAATATATGTTTTGGGTCTTTTATTTAAGATAGACCTATTTAGGCCATACTTATCCTTTATTGCACCATTTGGAGACTTTTGGCTGCATTATCAAAATCAGTGGGCTGACCATCACGAATACGCTCCATATTAGAAATAAAACCTTTCCAAAAAATATTTACCCAAACATCATTCCAAAGGTATGAAGCTGGTTCCGCTAAATAAGTGGTCCACAAGCTTTTAGCCCCTCCTTTAACATAGTTTACGTTTTCCTGACCAGCAGGACTATCCACAACAGATTTGATGCTTATATTAAAATAACTGAGCACTAAAATAACAACCACCGATAAAAATAAAATTCCTAAGATACTTATGCCAGACTGCTTGTTATAATTTTTCATTAAAATAATCTATTTTAAAACACTTTTAAAAAAACTAGAAAACCAATTAAAAACTTCAGAAATAGTTATTCCAAAAAACTTCATCACAAACAAAGAAATAATAAGAAGAATTATAATTTGAATGAACCCATTTTCCTTACTATTTTTCATACTTTTATTTTAACACACAGTCTCTTGCTGAGGCAAGACTTTATTTGAACATACTGGCAGTTGTTGGGGGTAAATAATTTAACGGATTAAGATAACCATTTGTTGCAGAAACAGGCTGGGTTAAGACTTTCCCTGGACATGATTTGCTTGGAATAGTTTTTATTTCAACCGCATCACGGGCATAAACTGAGACATGAAGATGGGGAGCCGTAGAATAGCCTGTATTGCCACTATAAGCGACTATTTGACCCCTTGCTATAGTGTCCCCTTTTTTCACCTTAATGAGTGATAAATGCCCATAGGTACTCGCTAACCCGTTGTTGTATTTTATAAGTACAAAGCGTCCAAAAGAAACTCCTGGACATTGAATATCTGTATCGCCAACTCCATCTACCACTCCATCAGCCATAGCAAAGACCGGCAATGGAGTTCTGGCCCTCAAATCAAATCCATAATGAAATCCGCCGTTCCTTGGACCATAAGAAGAAGTTATAATAATTGCACTAAGTGGCCAGTTTAATACTCTTCCACTGGGAAGCTTAGACGGATCCAGAATGTATTTTAACTGTGATTCATAATCTTCCAACTCTTTTTCAAAGGCATCTTTTTTTGCTAATCGATCTTTTAATAATTTTTGATAATTAGCTTCATTGTTTTTTGTTTCCTTGAGAAGTTTATTTTTATCATTGCTATTTTGGACGACTATTTTTTGCTGATCAGAAAGCTGGGAATGAAGTTTAGTTAGCTTATTTTTTGCGTCAATGGTTTGTTGCCTGGTGTTTTCTAATTCACCCTTAATTTGTTTTAAATTTGCAATATTATCTCTGATTTTTTCACGAACACTTATTAAATTATCAACATCATTCCAAATAGTGGTAAAGTTGTCTCCAGAGAGTAAGATTTGCAAAGCATTATTTTGATCAGCTTCATTCATTTGTTTTAGTCCAAGTTCGATGGCATCAATGTCATTATTTATATAATCTTGCTTACTCCCAATATCGAAACTCAAATTTTGGATAGTGAGATTTGTTTTATTAATCTGATTTTGCGTAACGGCGATATCTGCCTTCAATTTTTTATTGGTTAAATCAAGCTCTTTTAATGATTTACTCAAAGAATCTTTTTGCTGTCCCAAAGTGTCTAGTTGTATCTGATATATTGCTATTTCTTTTTCCAAATTCTGTATATTAGAATTATTTTGATTTATTTTATTTTGAATTTCCTGAGCAGTTTCCGCATAGGAAAAAACCATCGGATATAAAATTAAAGAGAATAAAATTATTATCTTAAATAGCTTTTTGTAATCTTGATAAAGTCTCATTTTTTCCTAAAATCTCTGCAATAATAAACGGATCAGGAGATTTATCTAATCCAGACAAGGCAAAACGAACCGGGTGCAAGACCTCTCCCCTACTTTCTAAATTATCAGCCAGAGTCATTAATACATTTTTAATATTTTCAACAGTAAAATTTTCTTCTTTTATTTGTTCCAATGCTTTAATTACCAATTCTAAATTGTTTTTAATTTTCTCCAAGGAAATATTTTTATAGATAAGTTTTCCTTTATCGTAGTCTGACTTTTTAAAAAAGAAATCTAACTCCCCTCTCGTAACGATATCCTCTACATCTCCCCACTTAGAAATTCTTTCAAAAATTAACGGTACTAGTTTTTTTCCAATGTCATTTTGCATTTCTTTCGGCAAATATTCCAAAATACTTTTTTCAATTTCATTTTTGGAAAGTAATTTAATGTGTTCCTTATTTAACCAATTAAGTTTATCATCATTCCACTTAGCTCCAGAGCGCTGAATTTTTTTAATATCAAAAACATTAATTAGCTCTTCCCGTGTATAAACTTCTTTTTCTCCACCCGGATTAAAACCAAGAAAAGCCAAATAATTTATCACGGCGTCTGATAGATATCCCTCTTTTTCATAATCCAAAATATCTTTAGCACCATCACGCTTACTCAACTTTTTATTGCCACTGTCTCCCATGATTGGAGGCGTAGTGACAAATAGCGGAGGAGTGATACCAAAAGCTTCATAGACAGATAAAAATTTTGGGGTGGAAGAAATAAATTCCTGTCCCCGCACCACATGGGTCACTCCCATTTCTATGTCGTCTACAATGTGCGCAAAATTATATGTCGGATATCCGTCGCTTTTTATTAAAATAAAATCATCTAACGCTTCAGTTCCGGCGGAAAGTTCGCCCCAAACAATATCATTCCATTTATAATTTTTTATTTCTGGAATCTTAAAACGAAGTGGTTTTGTTTCATCCCAAATATCAAACTTTTCAGGTCGGTGTTCTCTATATAAAAAAGGTTTTTTCTCCAGTTCTGCTTTATTACGAAATTGTCCGACCTCTTCTTCCGAATATGGATCGGGGTATGCAAACCCTTTATTAATTAAAATTTGCGCATATTTTTTATAAATATCTAATCTTTCCGATTGAATATAGGGTGCATACAATCCGCCAATATCCGGCCCTTGGTCCCAATTCAACCCAAGCCATTTCAGTGATTTTTGGATATGAAAAATAGAACCTTCCACTTCCCTTTCCTTATCCGTATCTTCAATACGTAAGATAAATTGACCATTGTTTTTTCTAGCCCACAACCACGCATACAGAGCCGTACGAATATTTCCTACATGAATAAACCCTGTCGGGCTAGGCGCGAACCTGGTAACAATTTTTTTATCTGACATAAGAGCATTTTAGCATTTATCTCTCATGACTCAAAGCGATATCCACCAAAGCACGGGCAATTTTTTCGGCTGCACCCTCTTTACTAAAAGCTTTGGCATTTTTCGCCATTTTTTCATAACTTATTTTATCGTTCGTTATTCTTTCAATTTCTCCACTTAAAATATTAGCGGTCATATTAGCTTCCTCAATAACACTGCAGGCTCCGGCTCGGGCATAATTAAAAGCATTTTTTCTGGAATGATCAGCATTAGAATTTTTAAATGGAACTAAGATTGACGGCACGCCCCAAGAAGCTATTTCAAATAAAGTTGATCCAGCACGAGAAACAATAATGGTTGCCGAGCCAGCTGCCATTTTCATTTGTAAGGGATTTAAAAAAGGAAAAGGAAAATATCTTGTTCGGAGACTTTCTCTAGTCAATACAACTTCAGCCTGGCTAGAAACTATTTTAAACTTTTTAATCCCGGTTTGATGAATAATCTGATAATTTTTTATTAATCTCGGTAAAGCATCTAAGACAATATTATTGATAAGTTCCGCCCCTTGAGAACCCCCCAAGATAACAACAACAGGCACTTCTTCTTCAAGTTTAAGATATTCAAGCGCCTCTTTTTTAGTCGCTCTATGTTCTATCTCGGTGCGAATGGGCTGTCCTATCCAAGCAGTATTTTTTTGAGGAAAATAAGTCGCCGCTTGCTCAAAAGACACAGCTACTTTTTGGGCAAAGTGCCCGGCCCATTTATTTACCCTACCGGGCGCTGAATCCGATTCATGAATAATAACTGGAATACGTAAAATTCTAGCTGCAAAAATTGTCGGAAAGGATGCATATCCTCCCTTGCCAAAAATAACATCGGGGTAAATTGTAAATATTTTAAAAATTGCATTCAGGGTACCAAAAAAAATTTTAAAAATATCAAAAAAGTTTTTCAAAGAAAAATAAGTGCGCATCTTACCGGAATCTATTTCTTCATATAAAAGTCTATTTTCTAAGAGCATCTCCTTGTCATAAGGATCATTGGAAAAATAATAGAGTTTCGCCCCAAGAATGTGTTCAGAATCTATTATTTGATTAACTTTTTGGGCAATAGCGATAATAGGATAAAAATGCCCTCCTGTCCCCCCACCAGTGAAAACTATTTTCATAAATATTATTTAATTAATCTAAACTGATCTACTTCTGGCGGATAATTTTGATACATTCAACACAATGCCGACAGCCGCCATATAAACCATCAGCGAGGTCCCCCCTTGACTCATAAAAACTAAAGGAACTCCGGTCAAAGGAAAAACTCCAATTACTGAAGCAATATGCATAAACGATTGGACTGTAATTAGTATAACAATTCCATAGACCAAAAGTCCACTAAAGGAATCTGGAGAGCGGTTGGCAATACGAAAACCTCTCAACATAAAAAGAAGATAAAGAAAGATTGTTAAAGTTGCCCCAATAAAACCTAATTCTTCACCTAAAACAGCAAAAATAGAATCCCCTTGTGGTTCGGGAAGATAGCCAAATTTTTGAATACTTTGTCCAAATCCACGCCCAAAAACGCCACCAGACCCTATGGCAATAAGCGATTGCTGAATTTGATAAGAAGACCCCTGTGCATCTTGTGCCGGATTGATAAAGGTTTTTACCCGTTCCTGTAAATAAGGCGTAAAATAAACAAGAGTCCCAAACAATAATCCTGCTCCTAAAATTGTACCTAAAATATATTTAACAGGAACACTGGAAACAAAAAGCATTGATATTCCAGTAACTATAATTAAAATAAGACTTTTTGTATCCGGTTGCTTTAATAAAATTAAAGCAATAACTGCAATCATTATTAAAAACGGCAGAACTCCAAATTTGAAATCTTTGATTCTACTCTTAGCCCAAGACAACCAAGCCGCAAAATAAATTACAAAAGCAAATTTTAAAAATTCTACCGGTTGAAAAGAAATTGGTCCCAACTGTATCCATCTTTCTGCTCCACCATGACTCCATCCCAAAGTTGGAATAAAAACTGCTGCAGTTAAAAGTATTGATCCCAAAAAAAAGAAAAAAGAAAATTTACGCCAAAATTTATAATTTATTTTAAAACAAAAATACATACCTAAAAATCCAAAACCAAAGCCTAAAACCAACTGACTAAAAAGTACTGAATAAAAAGTTTTCTCATTTTTAGCTAAAATCCCCAAAGAAGCCGAAATAAACATAGCCACCCCAAGTGCCAATAAAAGAAAGACAATTATTAGAAAAAATCTATCTGGTTTTTTCATAAACTCACCTACTAATAATTGTTAAAATTATGCCGATGATAGCAAATATAACTGAAAGGATCCAAAAACGCATTGTTACCTTATAAGATGGCCAACCAATTGCTTCAAAGTGATGATGAATGGGGGCGAGTTTTAATAATCTTTTACCCCCTCTTAATTTTTTTGAAAAAATTTGTAAAATAACCGAACCAGAAGTAATAACCAGAGGTAAAGCAATAATTGGAAGAATCAAAACCGAGTCAGTAAGAAAAGCAAAAGTTGCCAAAGTAATAGTAAGACCCATTATGCCCGTTTCTCCCATATAAAATCTGGCTGGAGGAATGTTAAACCACAGAAATGCCAAGATTACTCCAGCAATAACTCCAGAAAAAGACGCCAAGTCAATTTGATTATTCGCATAAGCGATAATAGAATAAGCGGCAAAAATGGAAGCAAAGACTCCTCCGGACAAGCCATCTAGTCCATCAATCACCCCCCCAGAGAAAGTTGCCAGAGCCACTATAATAAAAAAAGGAATAATAAAAATACCTAAATAAATTTCTCCGCCGAATGGAATATGAATTTCGGTCAGGCCTAATTTATAAAAAAACCAAAAACCGATAAAAAAAGAAATCAATATTACCAAAAAAGCTTTCCATCTACGCCAAGACTTATCGTCCCGGGCAAATTTACCATTACCATAAATTTGAATAAGGTCATCCCAAAGTCCGACCAAAGAACCTAAAAGAAGTGTGAAAAAAGGAATAATAGTTTGATTGCGACTCAGAAAATTCATTTTTTCCGTAATAGATGATGGAAATAAAATTGATATTAAATAAAAAACAAGAGTCGTAAGTAAAGCAGAAACCCAAATTATTATTCCCCCAATTCGAGGTGTTTTTAATTCCTCTTTTTCATTGTGTATTTTATGAAAATCTAACGAAGATGTATCTGTATTTCTGGAATATTTTTTCCACATTTTATATTTATAGAAAAAATACGTGGCAATTGGGGTAAGTAAAAAACCCAAAAAAAAGGCGAAAGCAGTCGGTAGAAAAATTTTAACTATGTTTATGAGCATAAATATAGTATAACATTTAATTTTTTTGATTAAAATGTGTACTTGTGTTATTCTTTTGAAGTGAAAAAAGGAAATATTTTAAATTTTATATGGTTGATAATTTTTCTAATTTTAATTTCTATACCAATAGGTACTTCATTCACCTTATATATAAAACAAAGACAGGAAAATAAAATTCTCCATCAAAAACTCCTGGTATTGGAATTAGTTGTTAAAAAAATACAAGAGAAAGTTGCAGAAAAAAATTATTTAATGGGAAAATTTGACCCATCCCAGAGGGGAGATTTTATTGCTGTCCCCGAGAATTACAGCATTAGCGGGTATAAAATGTATTTGAGAAAAGAAACCCTAGATGCTTTTTTACAAATGCAGAAAGTGGCAGAAAAGGATGAGGTAGATTTAAGAATAGCTTCAGCTACCAGAAATTTTATTTATCAAAAAAATATTTGGAACAATAAATGGACTGGGTTCACTCTAGTAGACGGGAAAAGTTTAGTAAAAAGTATATTAGATGAATCAGCCAGATTTAAAAAAATCTTGGAATATAGTGCTGTTCCTGGAACATCTAGACATCATTGGGGCACGGAAATAGATATCAATAACGCTAATCTAGAATATTTTGAAACTGAAAAAGGTAAAAAAGTATATGAATGGCTGGTAAAGAATGCTCCGCTTTTTGGTTTTTGCCAACCTTATATTCAAAAAGGAGTTAACCGACCAACGGGCTACAACGAAGAAAAATGGCATTGGTCTTACTTACCTCTCGCAAAAGATTTTACCCAAGAATATAAAAATTTAATCAACGATGCTGACATTAAAGATTTTGACGGGGATAAATATGTCCCTGATTTAAATCTAATTAATAATTACGTATTAGGTATTAATCTAGAGTGCCTTTAATAGATTTTACTTATTCTGTTTCAGTAGATTCTTCTTCTAAATTCTTAGCCGCTGTTTCAACGGCCTGACTTACTTCGCCGTAATCTTGCAACTCTTCTACTGATTTTATTCCCATAAAAGACAACGTATCAAAACTTGGCTTATAGATATACCGTCGATTGTCTTTCGAGTCCATAGTTTTTTCTATCAATCCACGCACCGACAATGCCCGCAGGGTAAAACTTGAATTTACCCCCCGAATATAATCAATCTCTGCCCGGCTGGCGCCATTTTTATAAAGAACAATAGAAAGCGTCTCCAGGCTCGCCTTAGAAAGTTCTTTATTTAATTCTTCTTTTTGTAAATCTTCAATTAGCTGACTTAATTCCGGCATCGTACCAAGAGTAACTTCATCAGACTTTTCCAATAAAACTATTCCCCTATTTGTAAAATTAGTTTTTAAATTTAAAATGGCTGTTTCTATTTCTTCTTTTGAAACTTTTAAAATATCTTGAAGTTTTTTTAAAGAAATTGGTTCGCCTTTAAAAAAAAGAACAGCTTCGATTTTTTGTTCTAAATTCATAAAATTTGTTTTTCCATAAAAATATCTCCAGAGTCAATTTCCTGTATAGCGTTAATAATTCCCTGTCGGACAAGTTCCAGCATAGCCAAAAAACCAATAATAACAACAACTTTTTCTTCTCGAGTAACCTTTTTTCCATTTCCATTAAAATCTTTAAAATTAATCTTGAGGGAATTTTCAATTCTGTCTTTTAATTTATCAATCATTTCTTCAAGGCTAACAACTTTTCTCACTTCCACTTTAGGTAAAAATACTTTCTGGGGCATTTCACCTAATACATTTCTGGCTAAGGTCATCATAGATTCTTTGGTAATTTGATTGTCCGGTAAAAATACTAAAGTTGTGTGGCCCCAAGCTTGTAAATTGTTTTTTCTAGAAAGTGGAGCGAAAATTATTCTCTGACCAAAATTACTTTTTACATTTCCTCCAAGTTTAGTAAAAAGTTCATAAAGACGAAGTCTTTCTTCTAGATTTTTTATATCACCCTTCTCCTCACTAGTTAAATCTAAATTAGGTAAAAGTGATTTTGATTTAATTAAAAGCAAGGTGGATGCAACTAAAACAAAATTGGTAATCTCCACCGGTGGAAATCCTCCCAGTTTATTCAGATAACCTAAATATTCTTCAGTCACAGCCGAGAGAGAGACATCATTGATGTGAAGTTTCCTTTTTTCAATTAAGGTTAAAAGTAAACCAAAAGGTCCCTCAAAATTGTTTGTTTTTATTTTAAAAGTTTCCGTTTCCACCTTTATATTATATAATTATTTCCAAATTTTTGCTATCAACAAGAATTACATTACTAAAAATACCAAACCCATAACAATAAAAATAAATGAAGTAATTTTAATTAAAATATGCTTTTCATGAAAAACTTTACTACCTGAAATAATTGACCACAATAGAGAAGAAGCTCTTTTGCCACTAGTAATTATAGAAGCAGGAGCATAAACATAAGCAATGCTTATTAACACAGAACCAAATCCATTAGAAAATGAATGTACTAAAAAATCTTTTCTTAAAAGATAAGACAAGGGATTCTGTTTGAATTTCCACATAGACATAATAAATAAAAAAATTAATAAAAAAACAGAAGTGATAATTTGTTGAGCCGCAACAGAATTATAGTAAGTAATACAATATTTATAAATAGAAATTGTAGCTACAGCATTAATGGTAGAAAATATAACATAACCAATTCCTTTCTTATTAATACCATGGTTGGTAAGTAAAATAATCAAACCTAAAACTGTTACAAAAATCCCAATTAAATTAAAAGTGCTTATTTCATAACCTAAAACCTTATCAACTAAAAGTAAAAGTGGAATTGTCCCAATCATTAGAAATCCTAAAGTACTACGATCTGCTTTGACTATTGCATGCAGAGAAGAATAAGTTTGGGCTATTTCTAAAATTATTAATAAACAAAAAATTGGAATAGAGGCAGGATTAAATATAAAATCATTTTTTACGAGAGCAAAAATAATAAATATAATTAAAAGCCAAAACATATTCAAAAAACCAAAAGTATAAATATTTTCCTTATTATGTAAAATTTCCCACTTCCCAAAAGAAGAGGATATCTCATCAAAAAAAGTTCCAATAGTGGCTAAAATTACACCAATCATGTTTTATTCATATTCCTCAATAAATTTATACAAAAGCCTAACTGGTGTACCAAGGGCACCGATAGCAAGATTTTCACCAGTCATAGAGGTCATTCTAGGAGCAATATCTAAATGCGCCCATTTTGGAATTCTACCATCTTTGGATTGGTCTTTGATAAATTGGTAGAGAAAAATTGCTCCATAAATCGCCCCGCCAGAACGAGAATCTTTGTTGTGAATATTAGTAAAATCTCCAAAAGTTCCCTTTATTTCATTTTCATATTCTTCCCACATAGGCAAACGCCAAACATAATCCCCAGTTTTTTCTCCTTTTTCTTCAAGGTCTTTAGCTAATTTATCGTCATTAGAAAACAAAACAGAGGCTCTCTCCCCAAGCGCCACCATTGCTGCACCCGTTAGGGTTGCAATATTTATTACAACTTTTGGATTATATTTCCCTGCATAAGTTAAAGCATCTGCCAAAATCACTCGGCCTTCCGCATCGGTGTTTAATATTTCAATTGTTTGTCCAGACATAGAACGAATCACATCTCCCGGATGATAACTTTTTCCAGAAGCCATATTCTCCACAGCTGGAATGAGCCCAATTACATTCTTTTTTAATTTCATTTTAGCTATTAAGACAATCGCATGAATTACCGCTGAGCCCCCAGACATATCCATATTCATGCCAGAAAGAGAGGACGAGGGTTTTAAATTTATTCCACCCGTATCAAAAGTTACTCCTTTCCCTACAAGCACAATCGGTTTATCTGTTTTTTTGCCTCCTTCGTATTCCATAATAATAAATTTTGATTCTTCATCTGACCCTCGTCCAACAGAAAGGATAGCTCGCATATTTTCTTTTTCCATCTCCTTTTCGCCAAGCACCGTAACTTTTACTGGTAAATTTTTTACTGCTTCTTTTGCTTTCTTCGATAAAATTTGCGGAGTCATATCTCCGCCAGGCATATTTGAGAGAGAACGAGTTTTATTTACCTCCTCAGCAATAATACTTCCTTTCAAAATAGCTTTTTGTATTTCTTTATTTACTCCTAAAATAAAAATTTCCTGAATTAAGGAAAAGCCTTCCTTTGGTGGAGTTTTATATTCATTAAATTCATAATTGGCAAAATCAAGCTGAGAGCCGATAATTTCTCCAAGCTCTAGGTTAGATAGTTTTATGCTGCTGAATTTGAAATCATTAAAATTGAAAGCAAGCTTTTTTGTTTTGGTGCTTTTAGCCATAACAACCATTTTGCGCACTAATAAAAATAGCTTTCTTAAATTTATTTTTCCTTCCTCGTCGCATTTCAAATAAAGAGTTTTTACTCCATTTTCTTTTACAATTTCATCACTTACTTGTGGTGAGCTTGTCGAACCATTTTTTGAGCCAATAGACACAAAAAGCACCTCCCCCGGCACTCCTTTTGCGCTATCTTTAAAGGTAATTTTCATTTTGATATTGTACACTAAAATATGCTATTATCAAATGGTGCAATTTAAAAATAAAACTTTTATCGGTGCCTTGGCGGTCGTGGTGGCCGCTTTGTTTTGGAGCTTAGATGGGACTTTTTTGCGTCCGCATCTTTCATCTGTTTCCCCTACCCTAGTGGTATTTTTAGAACATAGCTTAGGATTCATTATTCTCTGGCCATTTTTATTTATTTATCGAGCAGAATTAAAAAAGATTACCAAAAAACAATGGGGGACGATTTTTTGGGTGGCTTTATTCGGCGGAGCGTTGGGTACTACTTTTTTCACTAAAGCACTATTTTTAACCGGTTTTGTGGATGTCTCAGTGGTTATTCTTTTGCAAAAGTTTCAACCGATTTTTGCTATCTTATTATCGGCTATTATTTTAAAAGAACGCTTCCCTCTTAAATTTTATATCTATGCCACTTTGGCTTTAATTGGCGGATATTTTGTAACCTTCAAAGACCCAAGTTCCATAAATTTTGGTAGCGCTACATTTATGATAGCCGTTTTTTCTTTACTAGCTGCTTTCTCTTGGGGGTCATCAACTACTTTTGGAAAATATTCTTTAAAAAATATTAACTACGGCTTGCTTTCTGCTCTACGGTTTGGTTTTACTGTACTCATTATGTTGATTCCGGCCATAAGATATTTTTCAACCTTGTCGTCAATTGAATCAAGTGTCTGGAAAACTTTAATTATCATAGTCTTCACTTCTGGGGCTATGGCTATGTATTTTTATTATTATGGTTTAAAAAAAATTCCAGCTTCACTGGCAACTTTATGCGAATTGGCTTGGCCAGTCTCGGCAGTTATTTTTGATTATTTTTTCAATCACAATATCCTATCATCCACTCAAATTATTGGCGCAGTCGTTTTGATTATAACGGTTTCTTTAGCCACTCGTCTGAATAAAACAAAAATCATCAGTGGAGTAGTTTTAGCTGGTAAAAATAATAGTGAAAAAACAGGCGCCAGAACGGCAAACTTAGACATTTCTTTAGCTAAAAACCTTGCCAAGGGACTCTACTCCTGTAAGGTTGATTTGAACGGTATAGTTTACCGAGGACTTTTATATTATGGATTTAACTCACTAATTAATAAAGATTCTCTAGAAGTTCATCTTCTCGAATTTAATGGAAATCTTTATGGTAAAAATATTACCGCTGTCACGGAGAGATACTTGCGTTTTCCCAAGAAATTCAAAAGTGTAGAAAAATTAAGCAAACAAATTAAAAAAGATTTAGCTCAATCGTTTAACGAGTAAATTTATTCTGACAGTCTGCTATCTATACGCGTCATGTCTCTCGGAAATGAAGTAGCTTCTTTAACATTTGGAAGTTCAAGCATTCTAGCAGTGAAACGCTCCAGTCCGGTAGATGACCCCCCGTGAGGAGGCATACCATATTTGAAAGCCTGAAGATAATATGAAAATTTGTTAGGATCCATTCCCCTCTCTTTTATTTTAGCCACAAGCATATCGTAATTATGAATTCGTTGCGCCCCGCTATTTATCTCTAATCCCCGAAAAAGCAAATCAAAACCCCTAGAATAGGGTGCTTCTTTTGGGTCTTCATATGTATAAAAGGCTCGCTTTTTTGTTGGATATCTTGTAATAAATACGAAATCTGAACCCTTTTCTTTTTTGGCCCATTCACAAATATTACGTTCATGTTCGGGATCCATATCTGGAGCATGTTCAACACCAAGAATATCGTGTACTTCTTTCAGTGTTAGAATAGGAATTTCATTAGGTAGAAGCGGTAAGGTTGTATTAAAATGAGAAAATATGTCAGAGTGTTTTTCTTTCACTATCTGAACGACATCGCGAATAACTTGCTCTAAGACTGCCATAGGTTCTCGCTCATTTTCAATAAACCCCATTTCAAAATCAATACAGGTTGCTTCGCTTAAATGACGAGTGGTAGCGCTTTTCTCAGCTCTAAAAATTTTTGCCACCGTGAAAGCGCGTTCAAACGGACCAACCATAATTTGCTTATAAAATTGTGGACTAGTCGCCAAAAACGCCGTATGGTCATTAAAATAATCTACTTTAAATGCGGCTGCTCCCCCTTCCGCATCTCCTCCCACAAGCGCTGGGGCAATAAATTCTGTAAAACCTTGTTGCTGTAAAGAATTTCTATAAGCGTCAAGAATTGATGCCTGCATTTTAAAAATATCTTTGGCTCGTTCTGTTCGTAACTTGAATGGTAAATAATCCAAATATGTATCAAGATTAACTTCGGTATCAAGGTCAAATGGCAAATCTTGAGCTTCAGACAAAACTTCGATACCTGTCACCTCTAACTCCACTCCCCCATTCAATACTCCCACTTTTATATTTTTCTCTGGACGATTGTTTACTAAACCAGTAATTTTTAAAACCCATTCTGAGCGAATTTCTTTTGCCTTTTCAATAACTTCTGCTCGAGAGGGTAAAGCTACGCATTGCACTTTCCCAGTCACATCTCTCATATCAAAAAAAACCATCTTCCCCTGGTCACGTCTGACATCTACCCATCCAGCAATAATAATTTCTTTTTGACCTGAGCTCGTCGAATGGTTGCCTATATTATCTTTTAAATCTTTTATATAAATTCTATTTTGCATACTTTTATATTATCATATTTCCAGAAATAATTTTCTCATGTGACCTTCAGTATGAATAAGAGTAATAACATCAGCAATAAGGTCTGCCGGACTAATTACCACAAGATTCTTGTGCCATTTTTCTTTATTAATGAGAGGGACGGTTTCTAAAATATAAATCTTATCAATTACTCCATTTTCTAGCAGAGGATTAATACGATTAAATGTATTCATAGAAAAATCGTTGTGAACTACAAAAAAAGTAATTTTTTTGGCACCATTATATTTAGCAATCTTTGCGCCTGCCTCTAAAGTTCCTCCCTCTTGAAGCATATCATCAAAAGAAGCAACTCTATGTCCTTTTACATTTCCAACAATACTTGATTTTTCAATACTCACTAGTCGAGTGGCTGGGTCTCTGTCTTTGATAATAAAGGAAACTTTTTTATCAAGCATTTCGGCAATTTTTTTATTCCTCTTAAAACCACCATCATCCAGAGCCAGAACACTGTCATATAATTTACTATTTTTCATCACATATTCAATGAGTATCTTCATTAAATATACGTGATGCACCGTGCGAAGACGATAGTGTCTAGTGTCATAGAAACTTGGATGTTGCCCTGAATGTTGGTCGAATATTGTGATTATTTCCACTCCAGAACTGGAAATTTCCATAGCGGTGTCTTTATAAGCTACGTTTTCTCCAAATCGTTTGATATGATCAGATTTTCCATCTCTAACAAATGGAAATACTCCGAAAATTCTGTTGGCTCCCTTGATTGATTTGCAAATCAATCTCAGCTCTTTCATTGTGTCATAATTAGCGTGTAGTGAACTAAAAACACATATATCTTTTCCGCTTACATCGCACAATCTTCTTACGTCCAATTCTCCATTGGGAAACAACTTGGATTCAATTTCAAGCGGAGTTACTTTGAGCTTTTTTGCTATTTCTTTTCCTAACGATGGATGAGAATTAGCGATAATCAAACCGAATTCCCCGAATCTACTTTTTTTCATAGTAAATGTATTTTATCACAAAAAAAACAAAAACCAGCAACATTTCTCCTTTCGGTGTTACTGGTTGATTATGAGAAGTTTGGCCTTCTCGTTGCCTGCTCGGAGGGCGCCGAGCTCGCTTAACACCATGGGTCTAATTCCCAAGCTACTTTGATGATGAAATCACCCCCTTTCTTCACTAAAGAACAAAAATCAGCGCTTGTGCGCTGTTTGGTAGATTCCTTTTTTTATAAAACAGAGAAGAAAGAAATCAATTAAATAGCGCAAAAGCTAAAACTTTTGTGCTAAACCAATAATTCAATGTTGTTATTGTATAATTTCGTTTCATAACCTTATATCCAAACATTAACAAACTAAAAAAAATAAAGCAAATTAATATATATTCACTCCGATTTTTTCCCGTACTTCTTCCATTTTTTTTGCCGCAACAATTTTTGCCTGTTCACTTCCCTTTTTTAAAATCAAGAGGACAGTGGGAATATCTTTAGCAAATTCTTTTCTCTTTTCTCGCAAGGGCGCGATAAACTTTTCTAAATCTTCTATTAGTAATTCTTTTAATTCTTTATATTTTCCCGCCTTGCTCTCATAAAGAGACAGAAGCTCCGAAGCTGGACGAAGCAAATTATGGATTGCATAAACATTCTTAGGGATTCCTTCACCTGAATCCGTGACTATACTCATTACACATTTTTTTATTTCTTCATATTCAGCAAAAAGCGGAATCGTGTTATTGTAACTCTTGCTCATTTTTTTGCCATCCGTACCGGGTACCACAGCGACATCTTTTAAAATCATCGGATTCGGAAGTTTAAATGTTTCCCCATAAGTATTATTAAATTTTTCCGCTATATCCCGAGCTATTTCTACATGTTGTTTTTGATCAGCTCCTACCGGCACCATATCTGGACCATAAAGCAGAATATCAGCCGCCATCAAAACAGGATAATTAAAAGTACCAACATCAATTTCTTTATTCTTCGCCTGTGCATCTTTAAAAGCATGAGCGCGCATCAAAAATGGCATTGTGGTAATGGTATCAAAAATCCAAGCCAGTTCAGTGTGTTCACTAATATCACTTTGTTTAAAAAATATAACTTTTTTGGGGTCTAAGCCAATGGCTAAATAATCAAGCAATACATTCTTGATGTTTTCGTTCATTTCTCTAGAATTTCGCAACGAATGTAAAGCATGGTAATCAGCAATAAAAACATAGCCTTCGTGCTCTTTTTGTAAATCTACGAATTGCTTCATTGCCCCAAAATAATTACCAAGGTGAGGCTTTCCGGAAGGCTGAACTCCCGATAAAAATATTTTTTTCGACATATTTAATATATTACCATATTTAATTACTTCAGCACAGCAATTTTCCACATGTTTAATAACATTTTACCGATTTTTAGGCTTTGACAATCATTTTACTATGCTAGAATGGCAGAATGGTTAGAATTGAAAAAAATAATAATCTTCGCATCCCACCTCAAAGTATCCCCTCTGAACAAGCGGTCTTGGGATCTATTATGCTCCGCAAGGACGCAATGCATGAAGTAGAAGATATGATAATTTCGGATTCTTTTTATGTTGAAAAACATAAAATAATTTTTAGGGCTATGCTTGATCTTTCGGTAAAAAATGAACCAATAGACATGCTTTCCCTCTCCACAAAATTAGGAGAACAGAAACTTCTTGAGGCAGTTGGTGGTAATCAATATTTAGCTGAAATTGTAAGTGTCGTGCCTTCTTCCATCAACATAAAACATTATGCCGATATTGTCCAAAAAAAATATGTTCTTCGAAGCCTAATAGAAGCAGCAGATTATGTATCCGAACTTGCTTTTGAGGAAGGTGACGACCATATGAATGACATTTTAGATATGGCGGAAAAGAGAATTTTTAGCGTAGTCTCCTCTCCCAAAAATCAAAAATATGTAAATTTAAAAGACGCCCTGCCGGAAGCCTATGAACGTTTGGAAAAATTACATGAAAATAAAGGTATGCTTCGTGGGCTAGCAACAGGATTTAAAGATTTAGATACAATCCTTTCAGGTTTGCAAAAATCAGATTTAGTCATCTTGGCGGCCAGACCAAGTATGGGTAAAACAACTCTCGCTCTTGACATAGCGCGAATGTCCGGAGTCTTGCATGAAAAATCTATTTTAATATTTTCTCTAGAAATGTCTTCTCAACAATTGGTAGACAGAATGCTTTCAGCTGAAAGCCGAGTCAATGCCTGGAACCTACGCACCGGACGTCTGTCTTCCGACCGAGAATTTTCTCAATTACGAGATTCCTTAGACAAATTAGCCAAAGCAAAAATTTATATTGACGACCAACCCGGAAATTCTATCGTTAAAATGAAGGCTCTTTCCCGCCGGCTTAAAGCGGAAAAAGGGTTAGACCTTATTGTGGTAGATTATTTACAGCTAATGACTACTTCAAAAAATTATGATTCTATGGTTAATCAAGTGACGGAAATCAGCCGGTCCTTAAAAAGTTTAGCCAAAGAATTAGATGTACCGGTTCTGGCACTTTCTCAGCTTAATCGTGCAGTAGAATCCCGTGGAGGTAAGCCCAGACTTTCTGACCTACGCGATTCCGGGTCCATTGAACAAGATGCAGATGTTGTAATGTTCATTCATCGTGAAGATAAAGGAAAAGATGAATCAGAAAAAACAAATATAGCTGAAATTTTAATTGAAAAACACCGTAATGGACCAACTGGAAAAATTGAACTTTATTTCGATGAAAAAACCACCACTTTCCTAAACCTTGAAAAAAGTAATTTAAGTGAATTTACCCAGTCAAAAGTTGGCGGAGAATTGGATGAATTTTAAATTTAAATATGGATATCATAGAAAAATTAACTGAAATTTTTAAAGAATTCCCAGGAATCGGAGAAAGACAGGCAAAACGTTTCGTCTATTTTTTGATGCACAAAAATCCCATTTATGCAGAAAATTTATGCAACCTTATTTCCGATCTTAAAAAAGAAGTGACACAATGCAAAGAATGTTTCAGGTTTTTCATAAAAAACAAAAAATTAGTATCTACAACTTGTGAAATTTGCGCTAACGTAAATACAGACTCCTCTATCCTAATGATTGTAGAAAAAGATTCTGATTTAGAAAGTATCAAAAAAAGTAGGGTTTATCATGGTAAATATTTTATTTTGGGCGGGCTGGTACCCATAGTAGAAAAAACAACCAAAAGCCGAGTACGGATTTCCGAACTGCAAGAAAAAATTAAACGTGAAAAAGAATTGAAGGAAATAATTTTAGCCTTTTCCATCAGTCCCCAGGGCGACCATACGGACCAATACGTGCGAGAACAACTGAAAGATTTGTGTGAAAAACAAAAAATAAAAATCTCCTCCTTAGGTAAAGGCCTCTCCACCGGCACCGAACTCGAATATTCCGACAACGACACTCTAAAAAACGCATTAAAAAACAGACAATAAAGATGCACACAGGAGTTTCCTATGTACATAGGAAACTCCTGTGTTATACTTAATGTATGGCATTAAGAAAACAAGTTTTCGCTCCAGGTGAATTTTATCATTTATATAATCGCGGTACTGAAAAAAGAATAATCTTTTTAGATGAATATGACTATCGTCACTTTTTGTTTTTAATGTATATTTGCAACTCAGAAAAAAGCATCACATTAAGAAATGTTGGTGAATTTTTTGACCGAGGAGAAACTATCGTTGATATTGGAATCTTTTGTTTAATGCCAAATCATTTTCATATTCTTGCTTATGAAAAAATAGAAAATGGCATTTCTACATACATGCGTAAATTATTGACTGGATACTCCATGTATTTCAATAAAAAATACAAAAGAACCGGAAAATTGTATGAAGGGGTTTTTAAATCAATTCACGCAAACAAAGACACATATTTTAAATATCTTTATTCATACGTACATCTAAATCCGGCAAAAATAATAGATAAAAATTGGAGAGAAAACAACAACAGAAATTCAGCAAGCTTATTAAAATATGTTTTTTCTTACCCATACTCAAGTCTAAAAGAATATAAAGATAAAAAATTTAGAATCGTAAACCCCTTGCCGTTTCCTGCTTATTTCAAAAATCTAATTGATCACAAAAAAGAACTTTTGGAGTGGCTTAGTTTTGATGATGCATAGGAAACTCCTATGTACATAGGAGTTTCCTATGTTAAGTACAATTAGTTAAAAATAGATATTACAATAAAACTAATCCACGGCGCCATAAATATGATGGCTATAATATTATTAACTATCATTTCCATTGTAGGGTATTTTTCTTTATTATCGCTAGCATAAAACCAAACAAATATTAGGAAAACAGATATAAAAATATAATACCAACTAAAATCTATTATCTTATTACTAATAGTGGCACCCATAGCATTAAACATAAAAGAAAAAACTACAAAAATATCTACAATTATAGATAGACCAATTACGTAATTTCTTATTTTTCTAAAAAGTTGCATTATTTAATAGAAGTAATTTTCACTTTGAAAAATGGCTGACGATGGCCATTGCGCTTCAGATAGCGAGATTTTTGTTTATATTTTACAACCATCACTTTGCGAGCACGACCGATTTCTACTATTTCCGCTTCTACTTTTGCGCCTTTAATGTAGGGTGTACCGATAGTTGTATCTTTATCATCTTCAACAAGCAAAACTTTTTCAAAAACAAGTTTATCCCCTTTTTTATATTCTCCCTTTATTTTCTCAATAGAAATAAGGTCTCCTTCGGAGACTTTATATTGCTTTCCGCCTGTTTGAATTACTGCAAATTCCATAAGTTACATATTATATGAAATTTCACAAAAAGGCAAGGATGGGTTATACTAAATATTATGCGACCAAAAATTATAGAAAGGTACTTTTTCTTCGGGTTATTATTTACCACTTTAATTTTTGTTTTTTTAATTTTTCGTCCTTTTTGGACTGTTCTCGTGTTGGGAGCTTCTTTTTCCATAATACTTTATCCTGTATATGAATGGTTAAATAAAAAGTATTTACCAAGTTGGCTGGCTTCGCTTTTAACTTTATTTTTCTTTATTATTGTTCTTTGTATTCCGCTTTTCAGCATTGGATCCATCGTCTTTAGCCAATCTCAAGATCTTTACCATTCTGTTATAAAAGGTGGTAATGTTTTCCCATTTATAAATTCTATTGGGGATAAAATTAATCAAATACTGCCCAGCGGTCTGTCTTTCGATATTAATGAAAAAATTTCAACCTTTATTTCTTTCTTAACAAACAATCTGGCAAATATATTTAGCGCCACTGTCTCTGCCTTGTTTTCTTTTGTGTTATTGCTTTTAGCTATTTTTTATTTCTTAAAGGATGGAAAAGAATGGAGAAAAACAATATTGAGACTAAGTCCCCTTTCAAATACTGACGACGAAAAAATAATTGCCAAGCTTTCACAAACCATAAATGGAGTAATGAAAGGAACTCTTTTTATCGCCCTTATTCAAGGCGTTCTAATGGCAATAGGCCTTAGTTTGTTCGGTGTACAAAATGCAGCCATTTGGGGTGTGGTAGCAGCCATAACCTCTCTTATTCCTTCCGTTGGCACTGCGATGGTTTCGGTCCCCGCTATAATTTTTCTTTTTGCCACGAATCATATTTTTCCAGCTATTGGTCTTGCCATTTGGTCAACAATAGTAGTTGGAACAATAGATAATTTCTTAACTCCTTACATTATAGGTAGTAGAATAAACATTCCTCCATTTTTAATCCTTTTTTCAGTCTTGGGCGGAATTGCTCTTTTGGGCCCAGTAGGCGTCCTGATTGGTCCGTTAACAGTCTCTCTCCTTTATACCCTAACTGAAATATATCAAAGCGAATTTAAATAAAAAATTAAAATGTCTCTGAAATTTTACAATACCCTAACTCGTAAAAAGGAAAACTTTATCCCAATTAATAAAGAAGAAGTTCGAATGTATTCCTGCGGACCAACGGTATATTATTATGCGCACCTGGGCAATTTACGAGCTTATGTTTTTACTGATATCTTGTGCCGAACAATAAGATATAGTGGTTTGAAATTAAAACAAATAATGAATATTACTGATTTTGGGCACTTAACCAGTGACGCAGATTCAGGCGAAGATAAAATGACTAAGGGACTTTTACGCGAAGGAAAAGAATTAACTTTAAAAAACATGCGTGAGCTTGCAGAATTCTATACAGAAAGATTCAAAGAAGACTTGCAAGCTCTTAATATTAAAATACCAAATGAAATGTATTTCGCCAGTGATTATATAAAAGAAGATGTTGAACTTATAAAAAAACTGGAAGGAAAAGGATACACCTACAAAACAAGTGATGGAATTTATTTTGATACTTCAAAAATTTCCGACTATGGAATTCTCTGGGGCGGAAAAAGGGACTGGGACGAAAAGGGTGCCAGGGTTACAGAAAATTCTGAAAAAAAAGATCCGAAAGATTTTACTCTTTGGAAATTTGAAGACAAGATTGGATACTCTTCTCCTTGGGGCCAAGGCTTCCCAGGTTGGCATATTGAATGTTCAGCGATGGGAATAAAATTTTTAGGCGAACAATTTGACATACATACTGGCGGTGTGGACCATATTGCAGTGCACCACACCAACGAGATAGCCCAATCAGAAGCCGCGACTGGTAAAAAACCTTTCGTAAAATTCTGGATGCATAATGAACACGTGGGTATTGAAGGCGCCAAAATGGCTAAATCTGATGGAAATTTCTTGAGACTTTCCAGCATCACCGACCGAGGGATAAATCCCCTTACTTATCGTTTTTGGCTTCTAATGGCCAATTATCGCACTAAAATAAACTTTGTCTGGGAAGCCCTAGAGGGCGCGGAAACGGCCTTAAAACGCCTTTATGGCCTTTATTTAGCCCTTGGAAATGAACACGGACATATCCATAAAGAATATCAAAATAAGTTCAAAGAATACCTTGAAGATGACCTAGATACACCTAGGGCTTTAGTCCTTCTTTGGGATGTTATTAAAGATAAAAATATGTCCGCCGGCGACAAGAAGGCCACTATTTTAGATTTTGATAAAGTGCTAGGTCTGGGTTTTGAAAATTTGCAAAAAGAAAAAATTCCAGAAGAAATAAAAAAATTAGCCGAAGAGCGCGAAGAAGCCCGAAAAGAAAAAGATTTTAAAAAATCTGATGAGCTAAGAAAAGAGATTAATTCATTAGGTTATGAAGTAAAAGATACTTCTGCAGGCCAAAAAATTTCAAAGATTTAAATTTGCTTAAAAATCTTTTTGCGGTAGATGCAAAATACAATTACTAGATTAATCAATACGAAATATAAACCAAAAGAATAAATAGAGAAAGTCCAATTCTTAATAATCAATAAACCAAAAGCATTACTCAAGGCAGCCACTAAATATACAGTGACTGCTTCTGTTTCTGGAAATTTCCAAGATTTTACAAGTGTCGGCATAGTCGCTAGGCCATCACTTAATATGGCAAACAAAATAGATATTCCTAAATTATGAGTAAATATATAGAGAATTAAGGCCATTAAGGCAAGCGCTCCGCAATATAGATCGAATGCATTAAATTTCCAAAAACCATTTTTAGTTAAAATAGCTGTAATAATAATTAATAAAGAAAGAAAGCCATCCATAAATATCGGAAGACTGACAAGTCCTGCCCCAGCCTTAAGCTGAAAGAACACTCCGATAAGTGGAGCCAGCGCCCAAATAAACCAAGAAACCAAATTAGGTTTCGCCTCTCCTTTTATTATGCTTTTAATATAAGAAAGATGGCCAAATAAACTTAAAAAAATAACAATGTAAATAATATTTTCAGGAAGCATTTTTTTATATTCCCTCTTTTTTAAGTTGTTCTATGATCTCGCGGGATTGACGAGATAATTTCCCTGGAAGTTTGATGTTGAGTTTAATCAATAAATCACCGCGTCTGTTTTTCCCAACAGGTACGCCTTTGCCTCGCACTCGCAGAATTTCATTGATAGTTACTCCCTCCGGAATAGTTACTTCAATTTCCCCGTCTAGAGTCTGAATTGGATATTTGGTTCCCAATAAGGCATCAGAAAGTTTCAAATTCAAATTCATCACCAAGTCACTACCTTCGCGCTTGAAAACCGGATGCGATGCCACGTTTATTTTTATATAAAGATCCCCAGCTGTTCCTTTAGAAATAGCTTCACCATAACCAGTCATCTGAATCATCTCCCCATCACGAATGCCCGCCGGAATAACAATTGAAACTTCTTCCTCGCGACGGAGCACGCCTTTGCCTTTGCATTTTTCACAAATTTCTTTTGGTACCTCACCTGTTCCTAAACAAAATTCACAAGTTTTAGTACTGGCAATATTTCCAAAAATTGTTCTTTTGGACTCACGAATCCTACCCTGACCGTTGCAATGCTTACAAGTCTCCATCTTGGAGCCAGCCCTAGCACCAGAACCGCTACAAATTAAACATTTTGAAGTTTTAGTAATTAAAACTTTTCGAGTAGTGCCAAAAACAGAATCAGCAAAAGAAATTTGAATCTCAGTAGAAATATCTCTTCCACGGCGTGCCTCTCGCCTTCCCCCACCCATTCCGCCACCAAAAAAATCACTAAAAATATCATTGAGATTCCCAAAGTCTCCACTAAAAGCAGATTCACCTTGAGCGGAAAAATTAGAAAAGTCGAACCCCTCAAATCCTCTAAATCCACTTTGCGCGCCTCCTCCATATCCCGCCCCTGCATTTTCAAATTGAGAACCAAATTGATCATACTTTGAACGCCTAGTATCATCCGAGAGGACCTGATAAGCTTCATTAGCTTGTTTGAATTTTTCTTCATTACCACCTTTTTTATCAGGATGATATTTTTGCGCCAACTTATAAAAAGCCTTTTTGATTTCATCCTTAGAGGCACCCCTATTAACACCTAAAATATTGTAATAGTCTTTGTTCATAACGATATTTAACTATTATATCATAGGTTCAGCCTCTTGGGAAGTTTGATTTTTTTCTTTCTCTTTTCCCTCAGGTGTAGCACTACGAGCGAGCCTCTTTGCCCTACCCTCAATAATTGCTTTCTCTTCTTCACTTCGAATAATTGTGGCCTCTTCTTCAGCAATAAGTTTAGCTGCATCACCCTTAGGTATTGAATATTTACCACGAGAAGCCTCAATAATTTCTTCTCTGTATGATGGATGAGTTGGCACAAGAACTCGTAATGTTTCAGCGGAAAACGGATCATATGATTCTCCATCAATGGTCATTTTTATATAAAATTCCCCGACAGCTAGATTAATCATATCTTTAACATCAAACAAGGGCGCAAATTCCGGTTTCATTTTCACTGCATCTTCACCACCAATCCGAAAAGTGATAACGCTCCCACAATTACCCAACACCGCCTGATGAACTCTCGGTAAAATTTGGCCGACATATTGATGAGCAATGGTCAGATTAAGAGCATATTTTCTAGCTTCCGATAAAATATTTTCAAAGGTCTGAGTAACGACATTTTGGAACTCATCCACATATAAATAAAAATCCACCCGATCTTTTTCCGGAATAGCAGCTCGTTCCATTCCGGCTTGTTTTATTTTGGTTAAAAATATCGAACCAAGAAATGAAGAATTTTCTTCTCCCAAACGTCCTTTAGAAAGATTAATCAGAATTATTTTTTGTTGATTCATTAACTCACTGATATCTATTTTATTCTGTTTCTGCCCGAAAATATTTCGGAGCAATGGGTCGGAAAGAAATTGCCCCAGTTTGTTCACTAACGGAATAATGGCATCAGTATCAAACTTCTCAGACCAATCAGCGAATTCTATTGCAAAGAATCTTTTCACCATATCGTCGGTAATATACTCCACCACTTTTTGTCTATAATTTCTATCCGTTAACATTGAAATCATTCCACGCATTGTAGCATGAGGATAGTCAAGCAGAGCCAAACAAGTAAAACGAAAAACGTGTTCTAATCGAGGTGTCCAATTCGCTCCAAATTGTTTTTGGAAAACCTCAATTAACCCTTGGGTTAATTGAAATTTAAACATCGGATCAACATTGGCTAGTGGATTAAAGGAGGCCGGAAAGTCTAAGTCAGTCGGATCAATGAGACAAACATCATTAATCCGTTCCTTAGGTATATAATCAAGAATCGCATTTATTTCATCTCCGTGTGGATCTATTAAGCAAATCCCGTGGCCATAAGTAATATCTTGGCGCATAAAAAGCTCAAGTAATTTGCTTTTCCCGACACCGGATTTACCGACAATATAAAGATGGCGACGACGGTCTAGTCTTTTGATACCAAAAACAAATTTTTTCTCTTCTAAAGAAGCAACGTAATTCGTTCGGCCAATGAAAGAAACATCTTCTGGTTTGACCTTTCCAAAAACAGGCAATTCCGGCGGTGGCGGTCCGTATTTTATTATTTGCACTCGATTCTGTTTAATCATATATTAATTATTTTAGCACAAAATTTAATAAACCTCCTTTTGGTAGCATTTCTCGCAATAAATTATCTCCGGTCGGTCGGGAGAGTAGGTAGTTTCAAACTCATTTGGACAAGGTTCATTTCTATGAAAATGTTCTATTGTATTTTTATATTTTTTATTTGAAGAATAGGCCCCAGCACACTGACATTTACCAGACCAGAGCTTGAACGGATTTCTTTGTTTTAACCTCTGATAGTGCCGACAATTAGGACAAAAACGTGGTAAAGCAATATTGTTATTTTTAAGAAATTCTAACTCTGACTTAATAATTCTATAGGCTTTCGTACACTGAGTTTTTTCATTACCATTATTGGGACAAGCAATAATTTCTTCTAAAATACTTTCCGGCACATCTTTAATATGATCTGACAAATCTTTACTCAAGATAGTTGTTTGATAATCTTTTTCCAGTGAGTCTCGAAAATTATTCTTGTTTTTAATAATTTCTTTTTTTGTTTTTGGAAAATATTCTTGAGCAATTGTTTCATTATAGGCAAAGGGAGATAATTCACTTGGAAAAAATTCTCCATATTTATAAATTAAACCCTTTTTATCTTTATAGGGTAAATTATTCATTTGCTCAATAATTTTCGGCACAAGCTTTTCATATTCTTCTTTGCTATATTGTTTATTTAAAATACAATACTGTTTACCTCGTAAGCCAACACAACCAAAAAGATTTTTAGAACTAAAACACATATATGTGTAATGGGTATTTAAACAACTATGGGTAAAAATAGAAAATAATTGCCTAGATGATTGCACCCCTGCATCTACCGATTCATACATTAAAGAAGCTATCCCCCCACCATACATATCATAACTATCTTTTAAGTCCACACAATGAATTATATCTTTTGAATCTTCTACTCCACCATAACTATCAAAACATCGTTGGACATTTTTAGAATTCATAATATTATCACCTGTCGCTTCAGTAGATTTTATGATACTGGCATATCTATTGGGAAAATTAGGTGCAAATTTATTATATAAATTTACAAATTCGCAAAGTTTTTTATAACTACCAAAATCAAATTCTTTTTTCTTTTTTTCATATTCTTCTTTAGTATATTGAATATTAAAAATGCAATGACTTTTATTTCTTAAATTGACACAACCAATACAATCTTGTAGATTTTTACAATGTTTTAGAAAAAAGGAGTCAATAGATTCATCTGTATCGTAAGAAAAATGAGTTTTATATAAACCTACACACAACGTATCCCAATAAGACAATTCGGATTTATCAACAACATATATATCAAGACAATCCTTTAATCCAACAGCACCAAATGAATAATGTGTTCGTTCGTTATTATAAGAGGCATATAATAAATAACAATATTTACAATCCAAATTATGATTACCAAAAGGGCTACCTACACAATTGACGTTTCCTAAATTAGCTAATGGAGTTTTGTGAAGCAACTCCTGAAACTGCTTAAAAAAGGGCTGAGAAAAATCATAATCCATTTTATAATCAGTTGGCTCCCATTGGTCGCTCCACCAAATATCATGATCATAGATTATCACATCCGTATCTGGATGAAACATTGTTATTATTTCCTTGCCAGTTTTGGCGCAAGGTCTTTTAAAAAGTGAACGTTCGTTACGCCAAGTCATCCGGCGAATTAACCGACATTCCGGACAAAAAGTCGGCAAAGGAACTTTGATTTTTTCATAAAAATTAAAATCTTCCGGCTCTATGGAAAACGAAGCCTTGCAATTTTGACACACCACATTTTTAGATTTATATTCCATAACTTTTTTGCAGCCTGCCCTGTACTAAGCTTTGCTTTAGTATGGGGTTTTGGCATTGTCGTTTTTCGCTTTTCATTCTATTTTATCATTCTAATATTCTATAGAATTATAGAATAGATTTTACTCCAGAATTTTCTTCAAAACATCTTCCGGTACTTCCTTAGGCTTTTGCGGTACTGGCGTTGAAGTGGGTATTTTTTCTTCAATCAAATTTTTCAACTTCTTCATATCTTCTGAACCCGCAGAACGGTCAGATGAAACTTTAGTTTTTTTATCTTTAAGAGTATCGAGAGAAACTGGCCTATTTAGACTCGATCTAGTTGGGGCTGGCTCCGGAGTAGGTTTAGCAGCAAGAGTTTTATCTAAAAATTCCCTTAAGGCTGTATTATCTTTTGGCTTTATGGGAATCGAGATTTTGTCTGGAATAGGCTTTTTGTTTTGTTCTTGTTTAGTAAAAACTTTTTTAATAACCCCAATTATTCCAGCTTTACCGACATTTTCAGACCTTTCAGGATACCTATTATCTTCTTCAATTCTTCCATTTTTTTGCTTGAACTCTATCCCCAAATCAGCCAAGGGTTTAAAAAATTTAGATTCATCATATTTAATTTGATCCGTTCCCCTTTTTTCCACCTTAACTTCTCCAGATTTTATTTTAGCAATGCATTCTTTACAATAAACCGCCCGGCCCGGCTCAGGCTTAAAAGGCACCGTCTTTTCCAGTTTGCAAAGCGAACAAATCACCGGAAATTTTTCAAAACTACCACCACTACTGCTACTATTGCCACTATTGCTATCAGATTCATTGCCGAGCGACATTCCGCTCCATTCATTAATTTCCTGCTCCACCACTTCTTTCGTCCGACAATAAAGTTCACGAGAAGATTTTATAACCTCTTCTTCTATTTTTTTATCACCCGCCTTAACCATCGGAGGCAGAGTCTTAGCAGAAAAAGGACGAGACGTTACCCCATCTATCATTAATTTTAAATAAATTTTATAATTCGGCAAATTTACGATATCAGAAGGAGTAAACTCTGGATCAAATTCTTTTTCCAGAAAATCTGCGTCATCGGAGCCAACACGAAAAACTATCATAGTACCGACGTTACCAAAAACAGCATCGCGCACCGCAGAACTTTTGTCTGAAATAAGCTGAGCGGTATATTGATGAGCTACTGTCAAATTTAATCTATATTTTCTAGCCTCAGATAAAATACCAGCAAAAGCATCAGTCACAAAATTTTGAAATTCGTCGACATAAAGATAAAAATCCTTACGATGTTCCTCGGGGATACGCACGCGTTCCATCGCGGCTAATTGAATTTTAGTAATAATCATCCCTCCTAAAAGTCCAGAATTATCCTCTCCGATACGCCCCTTGGAAACATTCACTAGAAAAATTTTTCCCTCATTCATAATGTCAAAAATATTGATAGTACTGATGGATTGCCCAACAACATTCCGAATAATGGAAGTAGAAAGAAATTGCCCGACTTTATTTTGAATCGGCGCAATCGCTTCATTCCTGAATTTATCTTGCCAAGCTTCATATTCGTGCACCCAAAAAGCCTTAATTACTGGATCTTTTAAATTTGAAATTATTTTTTGACGGTAATCTTTATCTACCAGCATTCGAGGAATTCCAAGAAGCGTTGTCCCTGGCGTATCCAACAACGCTAAGATGCAATTATTTAAAATGTATTCCATTCGGGCGCTCCAGGCATTCGCCCAAATTTTAGTAAAAATACCCATCAGTCCGGACGCCACCAAGTGTTTATATTGCGGATCAATTAATTCTAAAACATTAAACCCAATATGATGGTCCGCGTCCGCGGGATTAAAATAAACAACATCTTTCATTCGATGAGGCGGGATAGCAGAAAGGACAGCCTCCACAAGCTCTCCGTGCGGGTCTACGACACAAACTCCTTCACCGTTTTTAATATTTTGGAAAATCATATTGAACATCAGAACGGACTTACCGGTACCAGACTTTCCTAAAATATAAACATGCTGACGCCTGTCTTTGCGCTTAATACCAAAAAGCTGATTACGGTCACGAAAAGTCGTGAGCCCCAGATAAGTAACGTCCTTATTTATAGGTATTTCCGGCAATTCAATGTGAGTCATACTTATAAAGTATAGCAAAAAAGCATAAAACTAAAAAGCCCAAGAGAAATCGAGGGCTTTTTAGTTTCCGTTGTGCAACACCAAGTATTAAACATTTACACTTTTTGTGCTTCGTCTTCCCCTTCTTTTTTTTCTTTAAATTCTGCATCCCGAGTAGGTCCTGAACCTTCAGATGCAGGATTGACTTCTGGATTTTGTTCTTCGGGAATAGGGTTCGCTTCCGGATTGGCAGTCCCGCCGGCTTTAGCTATCGCCTCTCCTATCTTGGACATTTCAGTAGAAAGTTCTTCGGTCGCTTTTTTAATAGCTTCTCCGTCTGCACCATCTTTTACTCCGCGAAGCGCAGTAATTTTTGCATTCACTTCATCTTTTAATTCTACCGGAATTTTTGTTTCATTATCTTTCAGCGCTTTCTCCGCAGTATAAATTATCATCTCCGCTGTATTTTTTACTTCAGCATTTTCTTTCTTTTTCTTGTCTTCTTCGGCGTGTAATTCAGCATCAGCTTGCATTTTTTTAATATCTTCTTCTTTCAACCCAGAACTAGCTTCAATTTTAATAGATTGAGTTTTTCCGGAGGCTTTGTCTTTCGCCGCCACATTTAAAATTCCATTTACATCCACATCAAAAGAAACTTCAATCTGAGGCATTCCACGAGGAGCTGGAGGAACTCCGTCCAAAATAAATCGTCCAAGAGATTTGTTGTCGGAAGCCATTGGACGCTCTCCTTGAACTATATGAATCTCGACGCTAGTTTGATTATCGGCGGCCGTAGAAAACACTTGAGATTTAGAAGAAGGAATAGTGGTATTTCTTTCAATTAATTTTGTTCCTACTCCTCCCAAAGTTTCAATACCTAAAGATAGAGGAATGACATCCAAAAGTAAAACATCGCGGACATCACCCTGTAATACACCCGCTTGAACAGCTGCACCGAGAGCCACAACCTCATCAGGATTAATGGACATATTCGGTTCTTTGCCGAAAAGATTCTTAACTGCAGAAACTATGGCAGGCATTCTCGTCTGGCCACCCACCATAATAATTTCATTGATTTCATTCATCTTGAACGGAGACGCAGCGAGCGCTCTTTTAGTAATTTCAATAGAACGATCAACAAATTCTTTTGAAATAGATTCTAAGGTTGCACGAGACATTTTCATCAATAAGTGCTTTGGCCCAGATGAATCGGAAGTAATAAATGGAACATTTATTTCAGTTTCTAGGGTAGTAGAAAGTTCATGCTTAGTTTTTTCAGCTGCTTCTTTCAATCTCTGATGGGCTAATGGATCTTTAGTTACATCAATGCCCGAATCTTTTTTATATTCTTCAGCAATCCAAGAAATTATTTTTCTATCAATATCGCCTCCACCCATATGGCTGTCTCCATCAGTAGACTTTACTTCTATAACGTCGTCACCAATTTCTAATACTGACACGTCAAAAGTTCCTCCACCAAAATCATAGACGACAATTTTCTCGTTTTTCTTTTTATTAAACCCATAAGCAAGCGCAGCCGCTGTCGGTTCATTGATAATACGTTTTACTTCCAAACCGGCAATGGCACCAGCGTCTTTAGTTGCTTTTCTTTGCGCATCATTAAAATAAGCCGGCACGGTTATAACCGCTTCAGTAATTTTTTCTCCCAATT
>JAHIVA010000104.1 GCA_018816985.1 Patescibacteria group bacterium
AGGACTGATGGTTCAATGCTCATACGGTATAAAGGCGCTGCCTTAAAGTTTAAAGAAATAACTACAAGGCCGAAGAAAATAGATCAGCCAAAGCCCTATTTGCCAAGGCAGGTTTATATACCTCCGGCGGATCACCCCTGGAGAAGATTTAAGATTAATCCACAATATCCACAGTATGAACAAAAAGAAAAAGGTAGCCAAAAAGAAAAAGAACTACTACTAATTGAAACATGAAAACCGGACATTCTTGCTTTGCTAGAAACAGGACATTCTTGCCTTGCAATAACACCGTATAATACTTTTAATTGACCCGGTAGCTTTCTGGTGTATAATATGACTTCATTCAGAGAGCGCGCAGGCTAGATTTTATGGTGTAGGAAAGTATAAAACACTTTCCTAACCACTGAAAATCACTTAAAAGTTATCGCGAAACGATTTTCTTGTAACCTATTTATACAACTAACGCACACATAAGTCAAGTAATTTTATGGGGTTGGAGATAGGCGCAGATTTCGAAAATTGGTATTGACAATAAATTAAGGAAAGTATATAATAAAACCAAATATTTCATCTCCTAAAAAGGGGATTATGGGTAAAAGTAATTTAAAAACGCATGTAAAGATAAAATGGTGACTAAATCTAGAATTTCTTTTCTAATAATTTTGTTATTTATGTTTATTTTAGCTACAAGGCTTTATGCTGAAGAATATAGCCAAAGCGCTGAAGCATTATTCAGTTTTGGAGAGGCCTATCTTAAAGAAGACAGGTATGCTGATGCAGAAATGGAACTTAAGAAGTGCCTTATGTTAAACCCTCAACACGCTCAAGCTAAGTTGCTATTGGAGAAGTGCGAAAAGCAGATTGCACTTAAAGAAAATAAAACCAGAGAAGATGCAGTGAAGTTTGCTTTAGAAGAAACGGAAAAGAAAATAAAAAAGCAGGAACTGACAACCCCAACTGCTGTTATGCCAGAAAAAGAAGAATCTCTAGCCCCTCCTATACAGAAAGGTGCCTGGACCCAACAGGAAGGTCAACTCTATACAGAATTATATACAAAATATTTCTGGCACAACCATCAATTTAACAACGACAGGAAGAAAAAAAGATGGGATTACGACGGCAAAGGTGACTCAATCCGTACAGAACTGAAGCTCGAATACGGCCTCACCGATACAGACACTCTATTGCTTTCTACTGTGGCTGTGGAGATGCATTGGAAGGATAGTTTTAGAAGCAACACAAAAAAAGGATTTACTGAAGTCAAAGCCGGGATAAAACATCTTTTATTCACGGAACCGTTTATATGTTCGGTGCAACAAAAGGTAAAATTCCCCCTTCATTACAGCGAACAGGCAATTCCGGCTTTAGACAAACACCAAATTGACGCGGAAACAAGAATCCTCACTGCCCAACTCTGGCCAAAACTACCCGGATATACCAAGTTTGAAACGGGTTTCAAGTTTCGCGCCGAGGAACCGAGCAATGAAATCCCTTATTTTTTCGAGTTTGGCTACAACCTGTTTCCGAGTTTAATTCTTAAAACTACCCTTGACGGCCAAACAGCAGTGGGCGCAGGAATGAAAGAAGATTTGCTTAAGTATACGCTTGGCCCTATCTTTAAGATTAAAGACCTCCTTAATATAGAATTTAGCTATGGGCACACCTTTGCTGGCAGGAACACCTCTGCTGGCAAAGAGGTAATCACCACCTTGTCCCGCCAGTGGTAATCAACCCATTCGACACACCTCATGTTAAAGCGCGGCGTTTGCTCAGGGTTGATACTGAGCACCGTCGAAGTATCAAGAATTCATAACCCCCAATAATTTATTTAGGCAGTTGCGTTAAGGATATCCCTTTGTACCAGTAAGCGAGGAGTATTTCTGCGGGTTTATTCTGAGGGATAAAATCACGGTTGGTGGAACCTCCGGCATAAGGAGAAGCCCTCCAATACCACCAGTATAAGCCTTTACACCAGTCGCGGCTGGAAAGCACCTCTAAAGCTGCTCTATAACAAGCCTCCTGAATTTCTAAATTAACCTCAGCGGTCAGTCCATACTCCCAAGGCCTGGCTGCGGCAAATGCACAGCTACGATAACCTATCTCCGTAAAGATTATGGGTTTACTTGTGGAATCCTGCCACACCTGGATTTCATCTGCCCATTTTATCCAGCCCGTTTTTATCTCCTCATATTCAGGACTTTTTTTCTGGGTGAGAGGAAAATAAGCATCAATTCCCACATAATCCAGGTCGTCCCAGAAGCGAATATTCCTGTATTCATCCCAATTGGCTGCGTAGATTAGGTTTCCTGAATAAACTTTTCTTATCTGGGGGATAATCTCCTCTTGCCAAAAAACAGTCTTTGTGGAAGCAAAAGAGAGTTCTGTGCCAATACAAAATAGCTCTACGCCGGTTTTCTCTGCTATCTTTGCATAATGTAAAATAAACTTTAGGTACTCACCAAACCACTCCTGCCAATCCGTTTCATTTTGAAAACCTATATCTCCTCGATATAAACCATCCGATTCATCGATTAAATCAATATGGGGCTTAAGCATTACCTTCATTCCCAGGGCCTGTGCCTGCTTGATCGCATGCATTAAGCTTGCATCGCTGGGCGTCTTTTTAGTGGAGAATATCTCCTTGGAGTTATATTTATTTTGATAGCGGGTAGTGACGATCTGCACCCACTCGGCGCCGGTCTGGGACAGCTTTTCTAAGGCCTGATCTGAATAGGGCGAGGAGTAGCGCTCCTTCTCCCAGGTTACATAGCACATCCCTTTTTGAAAGGCAGGCTCTGTGCCTTGTACAGAGCCCATACAAACAAACTCAATTAAGACAATCAACGTAAAACCGATTATCCATAATTTTGTCTTGCCCATAAATAAAAACCCCATTTCTTCGGCAAAACCACCTTGAAAAAATGGGGGCAAATAAAAATGCCAGCACAAAGGCTGGCACTTTTATTTAAAATGCATCAATTTCGGCAGCTCAGCCACCTTTTTAGTTTGAAGTTACGAGCTTTAAGTCTAGAGGCCTTCTCCAGACTTCCAGCTCCAACCTCCTCACTAAATAAGGTCTGTAGCTTTGCGCCCCATCCTTTCAGATGGTTTGCCTTTTTCGATTGAAAAACTCTACAGTTTTAAAGAGCGATTTTTAAAAACTTATTTTAACCTTAATTAAAGTATAGCGTATTATTTCAAAAAGTCAAGGCGAATTTAATTTTAGTCAGAGCTTGTAACCTATTGTATATCAAACTATTACGGAGTTTGAAAGCGCTTGCTATGAAAAGAAAAAATATTGTGTTACAATTTTATTTTCTGATATCTTTATCCATCTCCTGTGCTGCCCTGGCAAGCTCTTCCCTGACATCTGCTCCTTGTAGAACTACGCGCTGAATTGCCTCTTCAATAAAGCGCGTGCTTTCATCCCAGCCCAGGACAGAAGGCGGGCCTTTAGCATCCAGTGCCTGTGATTTCAAAATAAGTTTAAATTCTGTCTCCATAGGCAGTTTATCCCAGGCCAATATATTTGAGGGAAGATAGGAATCCTGTGCTAGCCTGGCTGCTTCATACAACCTTATCTGGGAACGCGGCTCGAATAAGAACTTAATAAATTCCCAGGCCTCTTCTTTGTTTTTGGATTTACTGAAAATCCCGATTACCCGGCCGCCCAAAAAAGCAGTATGTTTACCTGTTGGCCCGGCTGGCAAGAGCGCAATAGACCATTTGCCTGCCAGCTCCGGAGCAGTAAGCCTGAGGCTGTCGATCTTCCAGTTGCCGGAAATAGCCAAAGGAAAATCTCCGGTGCGCATGCCCTGCTCTAGAGAAATCCTGGTCTTGGGAACCTTTAATTCTGTATATAGGCTGCTAAAGAATTTTAAGGCCTCTGCTGCCTCCGGGGAATCCAGGGTTGTCTTTGTGCCTTCCTGGTTATAGAAATCGCCCCCTGCCTGCCAGAGATAGAAAGCATAGCCAATCCAACTCATTGAGCCCCAATCAAAAATCATTCCTTTATCTTGAGCCTTTAAGCTCTTCAGCATTTCTGCCAATTCGACCCAAGTGGCCGGAGGTTTTGCGATAATATCATTTCGATAAAACATAATTTCTACGCTCAGGTCAAAAGGAATTCCATAAATACTTCCTTTATATTCAACCGAATCCTTCAAGCCCAGAAAAGTCTTATCTTTAATTCTCTTTATATCTTCGGGGAATTCCTTGGCTAAATCTAACATCGCCCCTAATAAACCAAATTCTGTGCCCCAGGTAAGCCCCATAGTGCCGATATCAGCGATAACTCCTCCGGCAATGCTGGTCAGGTACTTGGTATGGGCATCTCCCCAGGAGATTGCCTCGCATCTAAAACTGATACCTTTATCCTGGAAATATTCATTCCCCATGCCCTGGATTACCTTTGCCTGGCTCTCTGACCCCACCAGCCACATCAACAATTCCTTGGGTTTTTCTGATAACTGTTGTTTCTGCGACCCAGATTCCTGTTTTCCGCATCCAGTTAAAAAAACAGAAAGAACGAATGTCAAAATCCAAAACATAAATTTTGTTTTTTTCATTTTCTTTAAGCCCGGTAAGGGTGATGCCTTTAAAGTTTAAGTTACTTACACCGTGCCTCTGCGCACTTCAAGGCTCCTGCGGATCTCCT
>JAHIVA010000029.1 GCA_018816985.1 Patescibacteria group bacterium
CATAATTTTTTCTTTTTTGTTGGTTAAAATCGACCTTTATATCATTTATATAATTATAACAGAAGCACAAAAAGTTATCCTGTGGATAACTTTTTTTTTGAAGGAATTTCAAAATTTGCCTAATCCGATCTTCCAAACTTTTATTTAAGAGTAAATTGATCAATAGCAAGGTTTAACGCGTCAGACTCTCCACTGGACGCATTAGCGTAATAAGCTGTTCTTGCTCTGTAAATAGAATAGTCATCTCCACTGTCGTGCCACAGAATCTTTTCAACAATAACCACTGAGTCATTTACGCCCTCAATCTTTGACTTAGCCACTATCTTACAGCCAACACCTTCTCCCCCGTGAAGACCGCCGCGCACAATCTCTGCCTTAATCTCGTCGTCCCCTTTTTGTCTATACATCTCAGCAAGCTTTAAACAATCCTGATAGGTTGGAGTCGCAGCTCTTGTATTCCTTGTTTCTATTCTTAAGAATATACTTTCAGAATCAACAGCTCCAGTATCAGAATTCATGTAATTTAAAACATCTTTTTCGCCCAATTCACCCTCAACATAACTCCTTGGATAATAAAAAATATATGAGTCACTTTCGACTTTATCAAAATCAGTCGTCTGCGGTAAGGTTTTCCTAGAACCCACCAAAGCTACTAAAAGAAAAACTCCCAAAACTACAATTATTCCTATTATTACAATAACGAGATAACGTTTTTGCATATCTATATTTATTTTTTAACTTTTTACTAACCGATTCTCGACTTTTAGATTATATAATTATAACAGAAGCACAAAAAGTTATCCTGTGGATAACTTTTTGTAAAATGATATATTATTCTTATTAGATTAACTCAAACATTTTTCATCGTCGCAGTTTTCCATACCAGCAAAGTCGCCACCTCCGCCAACAGAAAAAACTTTTTTAATCTCCCTATTATTTTCTATTTCGAAAAAAAAATGATTAATTCTTTCATTCGCAAAGAACCAAACTGGATAAAAGTTTTTATTCAAAATATCCTGATGGTTCATTCTCTAGCATAATTGATTTATTTTTTTATTTATAAATTATTTTTTCAGCACCTCGGGCTTAGGCTTCCTTAAAATATAAAAATGCTTGGCTAGAAAATCATGTGACGGTTCTCTGATTTCCTCTTGAGTTATATTCGGATCAATACTTTTAAGAAATTCAAGAGATTTTTGACTTATCCTATCAATGATTTGTTCCATGGGAAGCGATTCTTCCTCTTCTGGAGTAAATAACTCCTCAAGTGTGAAAATATTAGCATTTAGATTTCCGGGACCGAATCTAAGCTCGCCTCCTCCCCTCAAGACCCGTTTGGCTTCCGCGATCATTCCAGCGACCATTTCCTTTGATGGAATAATGGAAAATGGGCCAGCGTGAGAAATTACCAAATCAAATACTTCGTTATCAAACGGTAATCTCTCTGCGGAGGCTTTGACATACGGCACATCGGGTAATTTTGTTCCTTCTTCCGTCCACATTTCTGGATTTATATCGAGCGAAATTATTTTAATACCCTTCTTCCTTGCTACTTCTGCAATTTCTGCTAGCCCCGCACCAACATCAAGTGTTAGCTTGTCTTTCAAGTAATCGAAGTCCAACCCCAAATCTTTCAGGTCTTTGATGGCTTCTGTTTCAACTACTCGCTCGCGGTTTTTATCCACTAATTCAATGGGTGGCGTTGATTCTGTTTTTGGAATTTCTTCGAAAGACATATTAAGAAAATTTAGATAAAATAACAATAAAAATTTACAACGATTTCAAAGCAACTATTATGATTTAATTTACGTATCTAATATTTTGGACAGTAAGAAATACTGCCCGGAAACTAATTTATACCTACAACCCATAAAGGATAAGCTCGGTAGTAATGATTGCTATTCGTAATTGCTCATGCCACTTTTTTAAATGATTTTTTGTGTTAAAACCGATTTTTTCCAGAAGCCAAACATCATTAATTCGTATCCACGGCACTCTCTTTTTTGGTTTATTTCTGCCGTCTATCAAAAGCTATTTACTAGATAAAATTTTGGCTTCATCCTTAAGTTTGTCCTCGCGAATTTTTTTAATAAAAAATTTGTTGATATCCCCGATTTACCGGCTTGGATTACCAATGAATTGATACAATTTTGGAGTGAGAACCTTTTCGATATCCATTATGTCCCGAAGCTTTCATTAGGTGAAAATCTAAAATTGCCTCTATGGTAAGATGGGCCAAGTAAAATTTTTTATTAAAAAAATTCTCTATATTTGCTTTTCCCCTGTTAAAAATTGAGTTTTTATTTAACATGTTTTTTATTTCAGTAAATCATCGACTTGGACTTCTAACGCTTTGGCGATTTATTGCAAAGTATCAATAGTCGGGTTAATAATTCCACCAGTTTCAAGTTTGATGATTGAATTATAAGAAACATCAGCCATTTTTGATAGGAGACAAATTCACTATGGTGGACCCGAGCGGATTCGAACCGCTGACCTCCACATTGCAAATGTGGCGCTCTACCAACTAAGCTACAGGCCCTTTATTAATTAGTGTAAGTGGGCACGCGTGGGCTCGAACCACGGACCTTACCCTTATCAGAGGTATG
>JAHIVA010000091.1 GCA_018816985.1 Patescibacteria group bacterium
ATGCTCCTTTTGGCTCAAATGCTATTTCTTCGGGCAAATTTTTAATGTGTTGGGTTTTCATTGTGGAAAATGTGTTTGGTGTATTTATAAATGTTTAGTATTTTACGTGGTAGTTACGCATAGCTTGAGATGAAATACCATAGTGCTTCTTAATGTATTTTCTGAGCATTTCATTTGTTTCTTTAGCGTACCTTAGAGCCATAAACGTCGTCACTGGTTGGATGTCTATTACCCTATTCGCCAATGTTTTATACCAGAACGCTGGCTCACCGTGGGCTTTCATGTCTTCCTCAAGTTGGTTCCTGATCATTGGTCTGAGATCGTGTTTCACGTTGAAAATGTCGTCAAGGAATTCACTTGCTTTTTTCATATCTCCCTTGTTTGCGATTAGGGCTGTGTAGAGCATAAGTTTTCTATCTTCTGAGTAGGTTGTGCTGATTTTGTTACCTTTCCAGATTTCTTTGCGTAGGCTGGATGGCATTTGAACATGGTCACGTACCCATCGGTCTGAGATGAGGGAAACGTAGCCTTCGTTGAGTGCGGTGTGACTTTTTATTGATTTTGTGTTGTGGGCAAGTTCATGTGCTATTGTGGCGAAACCTTTCAAATCTGCGATTGTTTCTATTTTACCAGCCGACATGAGATCACTGGTGAGTGGGCTTAGAACTATTTCGTTTTTTTCTGGGTCATAAAAACCATTTATTCTTCTTGCTCTATCTATCGTGCAATGTTTAAGGAATGCAAATTCGGCAAGGTCTTGTGTAGTTTTGATTTTCATATCAATTTGATGATCAAAACGTTGCTCGAAGGCTGTTTTGAACTTTGCAATGTTTCCATCAATATCACCTTTAACGGGTTTCACTGGGATGAAATCTATGCCTCTGATGTCGTACCTATCGGGTGAGTTAGCCCATTGAGTGTAGTTATCGGTGAGTGGTGCTACAAGTTGCTCGTCTAGGTTCTGAGAGGCTTCTGACCGTTTATGGTGGTGTTTTAGTGCGTCCCGTTTAGTTGGAAAAACTTGACCTTTACGTTTGCCTTTTTTGACTGTCTTGAACTTGGGTGGCATTGATGTCTTGTATTAATGGGTTTTATGTATATTTAAAGTTTTTTTAATGGTTGATTGTTTAACGTTGAAATAGTTGGATAGTGTGTGTCGGCATGATGGGCAAACATCGGTGTATGCTTTTTTGAACATTTCAGGTAACATGATATCAATGTCCTCAGCTAAGAGGTTTCCACAGTTTTTGCAAAAGACTTTCATTTTTTATCAAATCGTTTGCGTTTTGTGAATGCAATTATTCCGACTGCGAGAACAATTCCACCGACGATGAAGTATACGTAGACCAGTTAAATCACCACCCTCATGTTTTCATCGTATCCGATGCACATGACATAGTATATTTCACCCTCTTTGTGGTTTCGTACACCGAATATGGCTGGAAATTCTGCACATTCAAAATGGAGATATGATCTACCATCTTTTGCTTTCACATATAGGTCTCCTTTGTAGATCGTCGGTAAACCACAACGGTAACAGGTTGATACTTTACGCAGTTTTTGTATGTGAAGAAACCCGTCACAATATGATGCTGGTATTTCTTCGCCATTTAACATGTAGATTCTGGTTTTTGGTTCTCTTTGTGTCATTTCTATTTCTCCATGACGGCATATTTTTCGGATGGCTCGATGATGACGAGGACATCTTTTCCTAGCAGTTCATACTGAGCAACCGCTTCGGATGGGAGGCGAATGAAAAATCTGTCACCAGATTTCCAGACTTTGCTTCGGAATCTCAGTTTCAATGTTGTTGTCATATTTTATACACACTTCATACACATTTATACATTTTGTTTACTGAACCGTGTGGTTTACGTGGTTTAATTTAGCGTATTTCTCTGGAAATACCTGTTTGAATAGATTTAGTGACCAGTGGCACGCTTGTCGTTCGTTGAAGCCGAGTGCGTGACCGAATTCGTGGGTGTACGTCACTACAGATAATTTGTTTCTGATTGTGATTACTTTTTCGTATGGGCTATATGATGATGAGCCTGATGAGCCTTTGGGGGCTGGTATCCTGATATCTGAAAAGAGTAGTGTAACGTCTTTTTCATATATTTGGCATAGGCTATCATGGAGTAATTGGAATTTTATTTTTCTTTCCTCAGCCGTGCCTCTCCACGGGTTAGAATTTTTGAATTGTGTCACAGCATCGATTACGGGCTGTGGGTACTGGGCTGATTCGTCTATTACTTCATTTACTGTGTTTGGGTAACTCATTTTGCTAACACCTTGACTAATTTTCCGAATGCGTTTCGGGTCTTGTGGGTTTCCACCGTTGAGGTGGCTAATATTTCACCGTTTCTGATTACTAGGGCATCACCTGTTTTCAGTTTTTCCCAGTGACCAGTATCGGTGGGGATGCTTGATAAACGCACAAAGTTTTTACCAGTCTGAGACGATAATGTACCGTCACACACGGCTAGAATTGTGTTGTCTTCAAAAAGTAGGATTAGGTTTGCGTAACCAGTTATTTCGCTAAACACTTTAGAGATAGCGAATAGGAGGGAATCGGGATCGGTTTTACCGTTCCATTTTTCTTCAAACAGGTGAACCATTATTTCGCTGTCGGTTTGACCGATGAAATTGTGTGTTCGCCTGAGTTGATATTCCTGTTTACAGTAGATTACACCGTTATGGATTAGTACAAATTCTCCTGTTTCATTCGGGATCGGGTGTGCGTTTCGGTAAGTGACACTCCCGTGTGTAGCGTTTCGTACGTGTCCGATGATGGTTTGGGTATCCACATATTTTGCTTTTGAAAGGATAGTTGTCATATCTGGTGCGCCTAAGTCGGTGAATGTCTTTATTTTTCCATCAGTAACGAATGAAAACCCGTAACTGTCGTTCCCACGTTGACCCACGAATGAATTGTATACCATATCGTGTGCTGTGATGAATAGGGGTTTCCTAGTCATTGTTTCGCTGATGCTGAGGCAGTTTATTCCGCACATTTAGACTACTACTCCTGTTATACCCATAGTGGTGAATACGTTCTGTATGGCTATGCTGTCTTCTGGTGTTGTCGCACCGTGTATTGGGTAGCTTCGACGGTCTCTGATACTGACTGAGAATATTGCCTTTATTACGTTATTTACTACTCTAAAGTAGTACCTTTCGTTTGCGGTTCTCATTGTCTCAAAGTTGAATCCTAGTCGGATTACAGCTTCGATTTCTGCACTTGTTAATTCGTTGATCCGTATGAACCGTGAGTCGATTACTGTAGGGGTTTCACAGAATATTTTTAGGTATTCGGATTTCTTGATTTTTGACCATGATACGTGGTGTGCGTTCTCGATGTATTTACGCTTCTCTGCTATTGTGGGTATCTCCATTATTTGAGTGATGTAGTAGAGGTCAAGCCGTGCTGTGGGGTTAGCTATGAATCGTTCAAGACGTGTGAGTATGGTTTTTCGTGGAATGTTATTCTCCACGAGTTCTTTTACGGCTATGGTTCTTGCTGATAGGTTTGGGCGAGTTTTCGGTATGTATTCTGGAATATCGGATGGTAGTTTAGTAATGTCGGTGAGCATATCTTTGAAAAATTCTGGGTTGTTGTCTCGGAAGTCAGATATCACTTTGCCGTCTAGGGCAAGCGATATTATTTGCCAGACGCATTCTGGTAGATCGTCACTTATTGCGGTAGCCCACTGGTCACTGTAATTCTCGAATATGTAGTCGATGTATTTTTCGACTTTGAGTTCAATCACTCCACTGGTGAGTGCTTTCTTCATCTGGTGGGAGTATGTGCGTCCTACGATTTCACGGGTGGTTTTATGGGGTACACCGTTTAATGCACCGAGGGCTATTACCCGTGCTATGGTTGATACTGCTAGTGTTACCTGTGGAACGTTTGAGTCGAATTTACGTAGCTCAACGGTTCCGTGGTAGCTACGAGAGATTTCACCAAAGTGATCAGTGGTGTAATTTTCACCCCGTTTTAGGTCTCGGCAGTACCGTGAAGTGAATCCTCTACGACTTCTAACGATTCCATCCTCATGGAACCGTTTGTCGTTTACGTGTAGGGCTACTAGAAATGGGTAGACACTTTTTATGTGTCTCGATATGGTGTCTATTTCACTGTAGGTTAACCGCCTATCAGGTACGCCTAAGTGGATATGTGTACCCATTGATTCGTGTGAAGCTGAACCGCTTAACAGTGGGGTGACTCCCACCTCTAAGAATTGTAAAAATGCTTCTCCAGTACGTTGAGCCATTTCCCCTACACTGGTATGAACGGGTGTGGCTATTTCTAGCCCAGCCGTTCCATCTGGG
>JAHIVA010000030.1 GCA_018816985.1 Patescibacteria group bacterium
ATTATGAGAAGTCGTGCGTAGCACGATTTGGGTGGAGAAGTCTGCAAGACTTCGTAACCTCATAATCCTTGTTATATTCCCCGAAGGGCTGAAATTTAGTGCAACGTCCCGAAGGGAAATTTCAGAGTATTATTTTTGCCCCGCTCTATTCAATAAACTCATTCAAATTTAAGAACTCAATTTCTTCTCTTGTAGCTTTCAAATCTTTGATTGTGAAATTGTGAGTTTCTTCATCAAAAGCCCGACAACAATCTTTGATAATTTTGATTTCGAAATCTCTATCATAAGCATCTTGAGCTAAACTTCTAACGCATAAATTTGTCAAAATTCCACATAAAACTATTTCATCAATTCCCTCAAGATGCTTTTCTAAATCTGTTTGATAGAATGGACTGATTTCATTTTTCTTAATAAGCACATCAGAATCTTGTTTATTGATTTCATCAATTATTTCGACATTCTCCGAATTTGGAGCAAATTCTTTATCTGAATCTTTTTCGATGTGCGTAGTGAAGATTATTTTGTAATCATTTTTTCTGCAAAAATCTATAAGTTTGTTGGTCTTTTCAATCAATTCAGAAATATCACCAACAAAATAATCTGAACTTTTATCAGTCCATTCTTTTTCGAAATCTACAAGTATAAGGGCTTTTGATGTCATAATATTAAGTTAAATTTGAATGATTATAAAATTATCGGTTGAGGGGCAAAAATAATATTGAATATAACTGGTTCTTATGCGAAGTGTTTTCGCATAACCAGACGAGTCTTGCATGTTATGCGAAGGCGTGATAGCCTTCAACTATACTAAGTTACATTAACTACGACTATATTTTACTCAAATGAAAGCAAGTATGCAAGGGCAACTCGACAAAACAGAGCGCGAACTAAAAATCCGCAATTATAGCAAAAGAACCGTAAAAAGTTATCTTTATGGTCTCAAAGAGTATTTTACTTTCAAAAAGAATAAACTTGAGAATTTGGATATTGAGAACATTAAAGATTTTCTGCTCTTTTGCGAAAACAAAAGCGTATCAGCTCAAACACGAAATCTCTTCTTAAACGCTATTAAATTTTATTATCGGAATGTTGTTAAAGTAGCTTCCAAAATTGATATTCGTTCCGCAAAAAAGAAAAAAAATCTGCCTGTTGTGCTGTCAAGAAATGAGATAGAGAAAATTCTTGAAACAGCGAAAAATACAAAGCATCGATTGCTTTTATCTTTGGCCTATGGAGCCGGTCTGCGGGTAAGTGAAATTGTTAATCTAACAGTGAAGGACCTCCAGATAGAAGAATTGACTCTCCACATTAAACAAGCTAAAGGCCAAAAAGATAGAATAACTGTCTTCCCAGAAAAACTGAAAATTCGCCTCGAACTTTTAACAAGATCAAAAAGTAAAAACGCTTATGTTTTTGAAAGCGAGCGCGGAGGCAAGTTAACAGCAAGGACAGCGCAGAAAGTTTTTGAAAAAGCCCTGCACCTCTCTGGTATCAAAAAGAACGCAACTTTTCACTCGCTCAGACACTCTTTTGCTACTCATCTTTTGGAGAATGGTGTTGATATCCGCTATGTTCAGGAGTTACTTGGTCATCAGAATATCAGAACGACCCAAAGATACACCCAAGTAACCAATCCAAAACTGAAAAACATTAAAAGTCCATTATGAGAGAGATCCTGCTTTGGGCGTTCCGCGTCGCAGAATAAAGGTAAAAAAATCCGGGTTGAAGCCAATATTGGCTTGCGGGTGTTGGCGCAAAGCGCCCCATTTTCTAACTGGCGGAGGGGGAGGGATTCGCCCTATACCAGAGCGTAGCACGGTATAGGGTGCCATGTACCGTGTCCTGAGCTTGCCGAAAGACTCTGGTACAAGGCGAACCCGCACACCTCTAATAGTTAAATTTTATTTATGGGTATTCCTGGCGGTGTTTTTTGGGCGAAGTTCGACCATTTTTTGACGAAAATCCGAATTCCGAATTTCAAAATCCAATCGCTCGGGCGGGCAAATTAGAGGGAAAGAATTATTGCCCGCCCTCGCTTTCCGATTCCAATTTTCTTCCGCCGCCGCCGCATTTTTAACCCCGTAGTCAGCTTTGCTGTACTTCGGGGCGTGCCAGTGAAACTGGCGCGCCGCCTATTTACTAATCAAATTAGTTTAATTATTCTAATTTCTTCATCGATAGTTTGTAAAGTTTGTTCTAATGTAGTATATTTTCCTCGCCCGCCGCCTGCAAATTTCTTATTCAGCTTTTCATTTAGGAAACTACTGCTCTCATCAGGGTCAAATGCTAAATATGCGGTCATTTCTGATTTGGAGTTCAAACTCAATATGCTTCTTAAATAACAAATCATCCGTCCACTCCCATCCTCGACATAATACTTTGCCCCCTGTTTTATTTCACTTTCACAAGCAGGGCGCATAATTACGGCAAATTTCTCCTTAAAACAACCACGTGACAAGGACTCATACCAAATGGGCACTGGCTTTTTGTTAGGTTCCCATCTATTGAATTCTTCCGTATTTTCAAGATTGCCTAGGCGTTGGCTCATTCGACAAAAGATATCGATGCCTGCCACAATCGCACAATTCATTAAATCACCCTTGTTAAGTTTGACGTATGCCCATTGTTTAAATCCCGATATAACACCATGTTTATAACCATACTTTTCGAGCCAAGTGTCTAAATTGTTCGGGTTATCCCACTCCAATAAATCGTAACCTGGAGGAATTGATTTTTGTTTCTTTACCTCTTCAGCTTCAAGATATAGATCTATTAATTCTTTTCTGTCAATTATTTTCAATCTTTTCATAATTATATGTATTGTAAGCTATTCTTCAACTGTTTTGATTTCTTTATTGGTAAGTCCATAAAGTTTATATATTGCCTCGTCAATTTCACCGTCAAGTCTTTCGATTTCTCTCTTCAGCGAATTATGTTTGTCGGTATTGGCGGAAGTTGCTTGTAATTCTGCTGTTGTATAAATCATATTATTAACGAGGGAAACGATTTTATCGTGTTTCTGTCTATCTTCTGATTTGCCAAAATCTAAAATTTTGATTGGAAGCTGAGCTATTTGTCTTGCTTGTATCTCAGAAAAAACTTTCTTCGTAGATTTAAAAAATGACTGATAATACCAATTTAGTAGCTTTGAATTAAACAGGGCAAGAATATATTTAATATTTACAGCAATATTTTCTTTTAAATTGATAACTACTAGTGTATTTAATGCGTAAAATTGCTTATTATCATATGCTCCAACAAGACGATCTCCGACTCTACGGAAAAATAATTTTTCCTCAGTCAAAAATATATCTTCCCGTTTGCAACTATGGATTACATTAATATCATATTTCAAGTAAGCCGCGTCCCAGTTTATGAAATATCTACCGATATTTCTGCCGTCAATCACTGGCTTATAGCTGGAATTTTCCTTTGTTTTACTTAGGTATTTTGCCCTTTCATGCTTTAAAGCAATAGCTTGATTTATCTCCGTAAAATTCGATAACGGTTGCGAGCCTGTTTCAAGTTTCTTTTTTAACTCCAATCGCTCCTCGTCGAGATGTTTGTTAAAGCCATATTTATGAGATTGCAGGAATAATTTTTGAGTAATTGATTTATCGCGAACAAATGATAAATCCCCATTTACTTTATAAATTTGCACTTTATGATTATTTCTTACTCTCTCAGATTTTGTTTTGTGCAATACCAAGACAACGTTTTCAACTACCGCGTCTTTAAACGGTAAATTATCAAATGAAATGATACTCTTAATTGAACAGTTATCTAAAATATATTTTCTTAACTCCTCATAATAATCCTGCGTCAAAATTGTGTTTGGGATAATAAATCCTAAATATCCGTCATCTTTCAACAAATCAATCCCACGTCGTATAAAAAATCCAAATGTGTTAAGGCGACCCATTGAAGATTTATAGGTTTCTAGTAAATATTCCTTGAGGCCAACTGGCAGTTTTTCTTCCATTGAAAGCTGAACATACGGCGGGTTGCCAATAACCACACTATAACTATTATCGTTTTTGTATCTAGAAAACTTGTCTACTAATTCTGCAACCGTTAATATCTCAGTATTAAACTTGTTTTCAAGCTTTTCTTTGTGTTTTTGGAATGATGCTTTATCATCGCTAACAAAGTAATCCCGTTTATTGCGGACATGTTCTGCAAAAATCCGCGCGTCATTTATAAAACCACGTTGAACGGCATCAATCTTAGCGCGGTTGTCTTCTTTAGGAAAGCTTGGATAAATTACTTTTAGAACACTTTCATCTAAATCATCATCACTCGCTAAAACTTCTGTGCTAGAATCCCAACAATCCATATCCCAATAAAAACTTGGTCTAGCCATCTTAATTTCTTTTTTTGTTTTGTTCTCTGATTGAAAATAGAAAGCTTGAATTAAATTATATTCTTCAAGCGCACGGATCACCTTCTGGTTAGTGTTAGAATCAACCGTTACTTTAGGAACTTTATATGGGAATACTTCTTTGAATTTTTCCTTAAAATTAAACGGCTTCTGCTCCCGCCATTTTTCGCCAAAATATTTTTCCAGTTTTTCATCGCTTCCTGAAATAAGAGAATTGCCGGGCCTTATATTATGCTGAAGCGTTGGCAGTTTCGTTTTTTGCGATAAAACTTTTAGCAAAAGATTAAGCTGGGCAATTTCAACTGCTTGCTCGTCTAAGTCCACCCCGTAGATATTGTCTTTGAGGATATCAAACTTGGTAAAAAGCGACTGATTACCTATACTTTCTAAAATTTTGTCATAGGAGGCAGTGAGGAAAGAGCCGGAACCGCAAGCGGGGTCAAGAACCTTGATTTTAGAAATTTCTTTTGGTTTGGTTTTCTTTAACACCTCGCCCAAAGTCTCTTTGACGATAAATTCAACAATATATTTCGGCGTGTAGTAAATGCCTTGCGATTTACGCTTTGATTTTGCTTTCTCTTCACCCTTGCGTCCCTGTACAAAACTTAAATACTGCTCATAAATTCCGCCCAAAACATCGGCAGAAATAACCGAAAAATCATAGCGGTAGCCGTCTTTTGTTTCATAAAGCCCTTTTATGACTTCGCCAATGACTTTGTCGCTCGCCTTCCATTCTTCGCAGTAATGTGGCGCGAAAAGTTTTGAATTATATCCGTCATCAAAATTGCGAAAAACTTTTGTTAATTGTTTGTATGAATTAGCTTTCCCGCTCCTTGAAATACCGAGTAAAACATTCGGCTCGATTTTTCTGTCTTCAGCGGTACGAATGAAGATAAGGCGGTCAAGGATTCTTTGCACACCCTCACTTAATTCCTCATCTGTTAAATTATTTTGCTTCTTAAAATCCTTTGTTAGCAAAACACGCCAAGACATCAAATCTTCAAAAAGTTTTTCGCTCACTTGTTTTCTGGTAGTGAGCTTGCCCCATTTCTGGGCTTCCTTGTACAATGTTTTCTGTTCAAAGCTTTCTTTTGATAAAAGCCAAAGCTGGTTAAACCTGTTTATAAAATCTTGACATCTGATTTCAATAAAAAGATTTTGAGAAATGCTTTTAGGCGGAATTTCGGCATTGAAAATTTTAATGCTTTCAAAATCGGTCAAAACCGCCCAGGTAACACTTTTATTCCAGCTATAATTGATTGCTTGCTCCGCCCATTTCCATTGGTCCAAATCAACTTTCATCGCTTTCGCTTCCAAAAAGAAAACGGGAATGTTGCCAAAACGAAAAGCTAAATCAACCCTACCGCCTGAAATATTTTCCTCGGTAGTCACTTCATTTTCAGTGGCGCGGTTTCGCATATCCCAGCCGAGTAATTCAAAAAGCGGCTCAATAAATTCGTTTCTCGTTTGAGCTTCGTTGTAGGACTTTATCTTTCCCGCTTCGGCTACTCGCTGATATTTCTCAACGAGCTTTTGAATTTGTTGTTTGGCTTTCTGTTTGTTCATGGGATTATTTCAAT
>JAHIVA010000131.1 GCA_018816985.1 Patescibacteria group bacterium
ATTCGCCCTTCCTCCGAATGACTAGGCAGAATTGCCGAAAGCCCTATTAAACACTCGCATTTTTTCTCCACCTCCTCGCAAAATCGCAGTCCTACTTCACTCCGCTCCTCCCTGCTGGTCGTCGCTCCGTGAATGTCGCGGGGCCGCGTCTGGTGGCTCGGCCTTCTTCTCCCGTCCCGCTATTTCTTTTTGCTCGTCGGTGGGGGGTAATAAATTAAGATTAAAAAATAAAATAACAAACGCTCAAGGCCGCGTGGCCGAGAGCGATTTTATTTTTCAAACCAATTTTTTAATTTTTCTTCTACAATATCGCGCGGAGTAGCGTAGCGTTCCCGCGATATTCTCAAAACAGTATCTCGCTCCGCTTCGTGCCCTTTCGGTTTGAGGGGCGGCATAGTAATCGCCGAGAAAGCGCGAGACATTTTTCCGTCTATAAGCAATCGCAAAGCGATATGGTGGCTGTCGAGGTTCTCCAAATCCTCGCTCGTAAATACGGGCTTCATTTCTTCCGCCAGTTCTTTGGCGTCGTAATTCCCGACGCGGAAGGAAATGATAGTCCCGACGTTCCCAAAAACGGCGTGCTTGATACTTTCGGGCAGTTGGTAGAGATATTGGTGTGCGAGATTAAGATTCAAGCGGTATTTACGAGCTTCAGAGAGAATAGACGGGAAAATGTCGGTGGAAAAATTCTGAAATTCGTCAATGTAAAGGTAGAAATCCTTGCGAATTTCCTCGGGAAGATTTTGCCGCTCCAAAGCGGAGAGATACATTTTAGTAATAATGGCCGATCCCAAAAGGTTGGATTTGTCCTCGCCGACTTTTCCTTTGGAAAGGTTGGCGAGCAGAATTCGTTTTTGATCCATGACAAAACCGAAGTCCACCGAGCTTTTGGATTGACCGACGATATTTCGCATTTGGGGACTTGTGAGAAGTTGTCCGACTTTATTTTGAACGGGCGAGATTATTTCCTTGCGAAAACGCGGGTCGTAATTTTCATAATCCTCAACCCAAAACATTTTTACAATAGGGTCTTTAATGTTGGCGACGATAGCTTTTCTGAAAGTGTTGTCTACGAGCATACGATACACGCCGAGTAAAGTTTGCCCGGGCGTGTCCATTAAAGCCAAGACGCAGTTGTATAAAATGTGTTCAAGCCGCGGACCCCAAAACTCTTTCCACAAATGACGGAATACGGAAATGAGGGAAGAAGCGACGAGCTGTTTTTCCTCGTCGCCCTTCGCTTCAAGGATATTGATAGCGACGGGGTGTTCGTTGTCCGCCGGATTGAAATAGACAACTTCGTTCGTCCGCGTTTTCGGTATGAAGTTTAATAAGTCCTCAACCAAGTCGCCGTGAGGATCAATGAGAGCGACGCCGTGATTCAAACGCATATCTTGAATCACCATGTTTTTAATAAGAGTGGATTTGCCCGTGCCCGTTTTGCCTATGATGTAAATGTGATGGCGTCGGTCTTTGGTCTTTATGCCGAACGCGCGACGCTTTTCCCGAAAAGTAGTTTCGCCGAGCGACTCTATTTCGTCCAAATGATGATTGTCCAAAGAATAAAAACTTCTTTCTCGTACTTTTCATAAAGACAAAAGGGCGATTGCTCGCCCTTTTGCCGTGTGCCCTAACTTATTAAAATGTCCATTCCGTCCTCAATCAATCGGGGAAAGATTGTTTGAAGGTCGGGATCGGCTCTATATTCCCCAAGCCGTCCCGCCCACGACATCCTTTGTGCAGGAGAAGCGGGGGTAATGAAACTCGTTAAGTTTATACAATAAAACGCCCTAAAAAGTCAAATCTACCTATTAGAGAGGAAGTAAGCGACCGCACTCGCAAGTGCGAGGAAAAGAACCCAACCTAAATATCTAACAACGAGTTTGTAAGCATGACTTACAACATCAGATATGAGTTTTCCGATAAATCTAAAAATTCCGCTTATGGCTTTCCAAATAAGGTAGAAGAAACCGACAACTGCCGTGATTGCTATTGAAATAATATCGTCTTTCATCGTGAGAGCAATATAACCAAACGGCATCTTTATTTCAACCTTGCTTCGGTTCTCTGAAACTTTCCGATTTAACGATTACTCATAAAATACTATCTTAAAAATCTATTCAGTGTAAACACAAAAAAGGGAGCCAACCCCGTTTCCGGAGCCGGCTCCCTTTCTGTTACGCGGGAAGCTTCTCGACCTGCTTCTCGTAAAAGAGGAAGATATTCTTGAGCCGTTTTTCAACGACTTCTCCCGTCTTTTCATCCTTCTTCTCAACGATGATGAAGGACTTAATGGCTTTCTCGCCCTTGCGGACGATATAGCCATTTTCGCTCCACGCCTTGAAGGTAAGGCAATTCG
>JAHIVA010000110.1 GCA_018816985.1 Patescibacteria group bacterium
AACCGACCACAACTTCAAAACATCAACGGAATTATTGAGCGAAGTACGAAATAAATTGAAGTTGGTTTTATAATTATGAGCCGCCGAATTTCCGAAAACCCCCAGTCCGAAACCCTCCCTCAAAAGTGACCCTTTCGGATTGAAAAACTGCCAAAGAACCCAAAGAAAAACATCGGCTCGGACTGCATTTTAAGTTTGGGGGAAGAAAATTTTTTAATCATAAAATAAAACTATGAAATTATTTAATAAACTTTATGCTCCACTTCTAGGCATTATTATCTGTATTTTTGTTTTTCTAAAAGCAAATACAGGACAATTTATTGGAATATTTATAAATCAGTTTTTTCCTTGCGTTCAAGATCCAAAACAATCTTATCCATGTTATGGACATTATGATGTTTCTTTAATGTTAATTGCTTTAATTTTAGGAGTTATTTTGATAAGTGTTTTTATTTTACAATTGTTTAAATTTTATAAAAATTCACGATAAATTTTATTATGAATTTAGCAAATACATTTAAAATATCTAAATCAAAGTTAATTTTGGCTACATTGTTATTTTCCTTATGCACTTTTTTATTTGTTTTTTCAACAATCACTTTCATTAATCCACCGTCGTTTTACGGATCTGTTGTTTTAATAAATAATATTATCAATATTATTCCTGTTTTGTTGTTTTTGATATTCATAAAGTTGAACATTATTGATTTAGTTTTTTTAACCTTGCCTCTGTTTATTATAATTCTAATTACTTGGTCATATTTTCTTTCTTGTCTTGTGATTAGAATAATTAGCCGCCAAAGAAAAACTTGAAATTGTCAAAGATCGTGGCGAAGCTACTTGCGGGGCAAGCCGTAAATTACGGGGACCCTACACAGTTTGTGTCTAGTAGTAGAATTAAAACACTATGAAAAACAAAAATAACAAAATAACAAAAATCTTGGAAAAAAGTATTGAGAGTTTGAGAAAAAATTTAGATTCATTATTAATGGACAAACTGTAGTAATAACCATCGAGGTTGATGGGTGGAAAGAAATGAATATCTGGAAAATATAAATAATTCAGAAATTGATAAAGGAAATGGTTATTATACAAGAGCGATGAAAAATCTCTGTTCAATCTACTGTCAACTGTATTATGCCCCAGTGCATTTGTTTTTTCTTTATCTTCTGTTATTATATTTTTAGTTTATCAAAATAATAAAAATATTTTATTTATTTTGTTTAAATTAATCTTTAGTTTTTAAAAATCAAAGATTGAAAAAATTTATTAATTTTAATTAAAAACTTGTAGTTTCCGCAAGCAGAAACTACAAAAATATAATAATATGATGAAAAAACTAAACAATGTATTTAAAAAAAATAAATTTATTCTTTTTTCAATATCAATAATTTTCTTTTTTATTATGGTTTCTTTTGTAAAAGCTGAACCGCTTCCAGTCTGTACTTCTTGGACATATTCTGATTGGTCAACTTGTTCTGCGGATGAAAAACAAACAAGAACAGTTACTAATGATGCTTGGATTGCTAAAGAATCTGATAGAATTTGGCAATCTATAGCAATGTCAAGTGATGGAAAAATACAAACAGCTGTTGTTTTTACTGGTCAAATTTACATTTCTCAAGATTATGGTAATACTTGGATTCCCAAAGAATCTGTTAGAAATTGGTCTTCTATAGCAATGTCAAGTGATGGAAAAGTACAAACAGCGGGTGTTACTGGTGGTCAAATTTATGTTTCTCAAGATCATGGTAACACTTGGACGCCTAAAGAAACTAATAGATATTGGTTCTTTATAGCAATGTCAAGTGACGGAAAAATACAAACAGCGGTTGCTTGGTGGAGTCAAATTTATATTTCTCAAGATTCTGGTAATACTTGGACAGCTAAAAATTCTAGTAGAGCTTGGCAATCTATAGCAATGTCAAGTGACGGAAAAATACAAACGGCGGTTGTTAATAAGGGTCAAATTTATATTTCTAAAGATTCTGGTAATACTTGGGCAATAGCTAAAAATCTTGAAGAATATTGGTCTTCTGTAGCAATGTCGGGTGATGGAAAAATACAAACGGCGGTTGCTTTCGCTGGCCAAATTTACACTTCTAAAGATTCTGGTGATACTTGGACTCCCAAAGAATCTGATAGAATTTGGCAATCTATAGCAATCTCCAGTGATGGAAAAATACAAACAGCGGTTGTTTATGCTGGTCAAATTTATATTTCCACAGATTTTGGTAATACTTGGACAGCTAAAGAATCTGTTAGATATTGGCAATCTATAGCAATGTCAAGTGATGGAAAAATACAAACAGCAGTTGTTGATGATGGTCAAATTTATATTTCCCAAGATTATGGTAATACTTGGTCTCCTAAAGAATCTAGTAGAGTTTGGTGGTCTATAACAATGTCAAGTGATGGAAAAATACAAACGGCAGTTGCTTTAAATGGTCAAATTTATATTTCTCAAGATTATGGTAATACATGGATAGCTAAAGATTCTAATAGATTTTGGCTTTCTATAGCAATCTCCAGTGATGGAAAATATCAAACAGCAGGTACTTGGAACAGTCAAATTTATATTTCCCAAGATTATGGTAATACTTGGGTAGCTAAAGATTCTAATAGAGATTGGCGATCTGTAGCAATGTCAGGTGATGGAAAAATACAAACAGCGGTTGTTAAGGGTGGTCAAATTTATATTTCTCAAGATTATGGTAATACTTGGATTGCTAAAGAAAATGATAGACAGTGGCGATCTGTAGCAATGTCAAGTGATGGAAAAATACAAACGGCGGTTGTTAATGAAGGTCAAGTTTATATTTCTAAAGATTCTGGTAATACTTGGATTGCTAAAGAAAATAATAAATGGTGGCGATCTGTAGCAATGTCTGGTGATGGAAAATATCAAACAGCGGTTGTTGAAGGAGGACAAATTTACACGAACAATTCTGATTGTTCTAAAGGAAATCCTATTTTAACTCAAACTTGTACAGCACCACCCCCACTAACTTGCACTTCTCGGACATATTCTTCTTGGTCAGCTTGTATAAATAAAAAACAAACAAGGACAATAAAATCATCTTTTCCCGCAAATTGTAAAGGAGGAAATTCTGGTTTATTAAGTCGATCCTGTATTTCAACTCCAACTTGCACTTCTCGGACATATTCTTCTTGGTCAGCTTGTATAAATAAAAAACAAACAAGGACAATAAAATCATCTTTTCCCGCAAATTGTAAAGGAGGAAATTCTGGTTTATTAAGTCGATCCTGTTTTTTAAAACGTTAATTTTAACTTGTATTTTGTGTAAGAAATTAGATGAAGGAAAAATGCGATAGTTTATAATTTATTCTAGTTTGAAAAAAACTTAAAAGTTTTTTTGGTTTATACTATTTGCTTTAATTACAAAACTCGCTTTGTTGTTTTTGTGGAGGGTCACTAAACAAAAAAGCTCCCAAAGACAAAGACGAAGTCGCAAATGATTTAAAAAAAGTTTTTGATAATTTTGACAGAGGTGCTACACTGAAAAAAGCCTTGCAAAAAGGTATTTATTTTTGGAGAAATGGAAAAGTAAATATCCTAATTTCAAGAATTGTTTTAAAGAAGGAAATATAGAATATTATTTCACTTACATTAAATATGAATCCGCAGTCAGAAGAATGATTTACACAACAAACAGCAACAAAATCTATATAGACAAATCAGAAAAACCACCAAAAATAAATTATCATTTGAATCCCCCGAAAGACTGCTTGATTATTTATTTATGGTTATTAAAGAGTTTGAAGAGAAAAATTATATGAAGTATCCAGTTTCAAATTACAAATATTTTAAAAAAATTATCAAAAACAAAAAACTGCCAGACACAATTTTATGAACGGTCCCTTATTCGAGATATTCGAATAACTGAATTCTGTTGCAAAATAAGGATTTTTTGTTGTATATGGATAAATCTTGACTTTTAGGATGGGGAATACTATACTCCTAGTAGAAGTATGCAATAATAACTTTTTAGGTGCTTGGGTGTTCCCTCGGAGAATCTGGGGTATGAATGAGAAATCATTTGTGTAGCTCAAGAATTTCACCTGACTAGACGCTACTTCTAACAAAGCAAGTCTGCTAATGCAGGCTTTTTTTGTTTGTATTACCATATTTTTAAAAAGATTTTTCATAATTACTTAGATTAAACACTGAACCTGGAAGTTTTCTGGTTTCATTTTTTTTACAAAAACTTCATAAGGAGTCAAATAATTAAGTCGTTTTCTTGGTCTATTATTTATCTTCTTTTCTATTTTTTTAATATAACTTTCTGTAATTTTAGCATACATTTC
>JAHIVA010000031.1 GCA_018816985.1 Patescibacteria group bacterium
CGACAAAATCATAAATTAAAAACTTTTCTTTTTTATATTCTTTTTTATTTCTAATTATTGTCGTTTTGCGACTGCCTCGACCGCGCATTTGAAAATAAAGAATTGCGGAGCGAGTCGGCCTCATCATCACTAAGTTTTCAACTTCTGGTGCGTCAAAACCAGTGTCAAGCATTCCTACTGAAACCGCAATCGCTGGCATTGGTTCGTTTTTAAACCGTTTAATAACTGCTTTGGGATCCTTAACATCAGTGGTAATTTCTTCAGCATATTTGCCATTCCAAGTACCATAGGTTTCATTAAAAAGCCGAGTTAACTGCGAAGCGTGCCTTTTATTAATTGCAAAAACAATGGTTTTTCGAGGATATTCTCCTCCTCTTGTCTTTTCGGCCCGAGCAAATTCCTGAACCATTTTAAGATTTCTGTCTTCAAAACTGATTTCTCGTTCAAGCTGGTTGGGAGAATAGTCATCGCCGTCCCACTCGGCTCCTTCTATGGTTATCCTGGTTTTGGCTTCGAAAATGTCATAGTCAGCTAGATGGCCTTCTTTAATACCATCCTCAAGCGTATAGGCAAAAGTCGGATTACCATTTTCAGATTCAGAGTTCCAGCAGTCAAAAAATTGATAAGTGTTTTTGACTAATTCTTTTTCAATCGGATTTATGTATTGATAATGGCCAATATTGGGGGTTGCTGTTAGACCAATTTGAATCGCGTCAAAAAAAAGCAAGACTGATTTATAGGTATTATAAATTGAACGGTGGCATTCGTCGGTAATAACCAAATCAAAGTAACCAGAGCCAAAACCATTTGGACCAAGTTGTGAGGCAATTGTTCCCAAAGTTCCGATAACAATTCTACCTTCTAAACTTCTTTTACCGCCATATAAAACAGTGGTTGGAAAATCTTTTAATTGTTCTTTGAAAGTTTCTTCTGCTTGAGTAGCTAATTCAATTCTATCAACTAAAAATAAAACTCTTGAAATTAAGCCGGCTTCAAAAAGGCGTTTCATTATTAAAGCAATAGTTAGAGTTTTGCCAGTACCGGTAGCCATTTCCAAAAGCATTTTGCGTTTGCCTTGTTGGATAGCGCGATCAACTGCTAAAATTGCTTCTTTTTGATAAGGACGAATTTCACGTTCTTTACCGAAAATATTGACTTTATCGGGTATCGGAATAATGTCTAGCGGTTTTTCAAAAGATTTCGTTTTTTGGCGTCTTTCAAGATCATCTTGTGAAAAGAAAGATTCAACTAATCTGGCGTCAGCTTTTTTATAATCCCAAAAATAAATATATTCGCCATTCGCGAGGAATATGAAAGGTGATGAAAGAGATTCAGCATAAGGTTGTGCTTGTTGTCTGGCGGAATATGGATCCTTCTCACCTTTTTTAGCCTCGATAACAGCCAAAGAATGTCCTTTTGAGTCTAAAAGAACATAATCAGCAAAGCCATCAGAGTTTGATTGTTCAGTTAAAACTTGGGATTTGTCTTCAAGATCCCAGCCGGCTTCATGAAGTTGACGGTCAATTGTTATGCGGGCGTCAGCTTCACTTGTCGATTGTGGGTTATTATTCATAATGAAATTTTATTTTTTATACGCCTGTCCGCGGGATTCGATTTCGATTACTTCAATGACTAACTCTTTCTTCTTGATTGTATAGACAATCCGGTAAGGCCAGATACGAACTGAGTAATCATTTTTGTATTTGCCTTCGAGTTTTTTGCCTATATAGGGGTCAAGCTTTAAGGACGCAATCACATTTCGAACCTTTAGCTGATATGCTTTTGGCAGTTTAGGTAATGATTTTTTAGCTTTTCGAGATAAAATAACTCGATACATCATTTTCTCTTTGATTTTTTAGCTCGATATACTTTTTTTCCCTTATCCGCCAACGCTTCTTCCGGCGTCATACCAAAAACTTCCTCAAAAGTAGAATATCTTCCCTCGCGAAGATCCTTCTTGCCTTGTTCAATTCCCTTGACCAATTCTGGGTTACTCATAATTTCCAGTGTTTCCTGCCAAGAATCAAATTCTTCGGCATTCATAATAACAACCTTCGGTACACCGTTAATAGTGATAGTAAAAGGCACATTGGTTTTTTCCACCTTGCTCAAGATATTAAAAAAATCCTGGCGGGCTTCGGTGGCCGATAAAGTTGTTTTTATATTCATAGAACTCCTTAATTTTATGATAGATTGTTACACCTCGAGCTTCACTCGATGGCTCGCAATGACAATTATATTTTATCTGATGTACGGAATTATGTCAATCCTTGACTATCAACTATTTATAACCGATGCTCCCGCGGTGATCAATACGCTCGACATAAATTATTTTCTCTTTTTCAAACAGCCGATAAATTATCCTGTACGGCCAGATTCTGATTTTTCTTCTGTCTTTCAAATCACCTGACATTTTCTCGCCATAAAACGGGTTGTCCTCCAGAATAACAATGGCTTTTTCGATTCGGTCGCGCCAGAGCAAAGGAATCTTTTTCAATTTCTTCTTTGCATCATTTCGAATTTCAATGTGCCAATTATTTCTTGCCATATTTCTTTCGAGATTTATCTCGCAGAACTAGTGCAGGCTCTCTCATTTGAGCTAACTCCTTCTTTACTTCCTCCCAACTGGTATATCTGCCCTGCCGATAATCTTCCTCGGCTTTTCTAATATCCTCCATAATCTTTGGATCGCTCAATATCTCCATTGTTTCCATCAAAGAATCGTATTCATCCGC
>JAHIVA010000032.1 GCA_018816985.1 Patescibacteria group bacterium
ATACCCATAAATAAATCTTCCGGTTCGCCGATGCCGAGTAAGTGACGAGGTTTAGCTTCTGGTAAAATTTCATTTACCCACCTAACGGCAGTCGACATATCCTCTTTTGCAAATGAACCACCAATACCAAAGCCGTCAAAATTTAGTGAGCCAATAAATTTTGCCGACTTTTTTCTTAAGCTCTCTTCCCTTCCTCCTTGCACGATACCGAATAATGCTTGAGGGCTCCTCAAGGCAAGACCTTGAGGTCCCTTAAGATCTTGCTTTTTCCCGCCCTCTAATTTTTGATGTTCTGCTAAGCTTCTTTCCGCCCAGCGATGTGTACGCTCCAACGCTTCTGCTTGATACTTTAAATCTTCACTTGGCGAAGTACATTCATCAAAAGCAAAAATTATATCTGCCCCCAAGTCGTGTTGAATTTGAATTGATTTTTCCGGAGTAATATAATGAATAGAGCCATCTAAGTGAGATTTAAAAGAAACCCCATCTTGTCCTATTTTTGCCAATCTCGGCGCATCAGTATCATCAAAACGTTCCGGAATTAAAAATGATGGGTCAGTAATTTTTGTCAGTTTAGAAATATCTTTTCCATAAGCAATTCCTAAAGAAAAAACTTGAAAACCACCAGAGTCGGTAATAATCGGACCATTCCAATGCATAAATTTATGCAAGCCACCCATTTGAGCTATTAATTTCGAACCCGGTTGTAGATATAAATGATAGGTGTTTGCCAAAATCACTTGCGCCCCTAAATCTAGCACCTGTTCTGTCGTCAGGGCTTTTATCGTAGCTTTGGTGCCCACCGGCACAAAAGCCGGAGTCAAAATATCTCCGTGTGCAGTTTTTAAGACCCCTGCCCGCCCTAAGCTATTTTTCAACTTTTTTTCTATTTTAAATTTCAATTTCCACGAATTTTAATTCCTGCACATTTACCGGACTCGTTAATAATGCCTTAATAAAAGGATCTCGCGGGTCAGAAATTATTGTGGCAACCTCAGCTAAAATATAAGGAAAAAGACCTGGCATTACTACCTGGTCCCCATTTTGTAAAGTTAAGTCTCTGGGTAAAATCATTTCGAAATTTCCCCCACCCCGCCCAACTAATTCCATAAAAATATTTTTACCTGAAATAATTGCCTGCGTTTTATCCCCTGGATTTGAAAACAAAATTACTTTAGAAGAATTTTCATAAACGGAATCAACGCGCCCAATGGGCAGATTACCTAGGGAAAAAACTAAATCTCCTATTTTTATACCCTCCATTGTTCCTGCATCAATCACTAGAGTATCGTAAACACTTTGGTTTGGTTTGGATAAAATAGCCGACAAAACCATATTTATTTTGTCGTTTTTTCTATTTAAAATTTCCCTAAAATTAACATTATCAGCAACCACAGCATTATAATTTATCATCTTCATTTCAGCTTCGCTCAACTTGAATTGTAAACTTTGATTTTGCTGAAAAAGAAAATTTTTAGAAGCAAAATAGATACCGAGATTTTTAAATTTTTCACCAAGATTATGTCCAATAACTAAAACGGGTCGAAAAATTATTTGACTTACATTGGAAAGTCCACCTAAAATACCGGACCGAAAATAAAATAAAATAACCAAAAACACAACTCCTAAGACAATTTTGAAAAATTTTTTTCTTTTTATTTTTTTATCTAGGAGGTAACTCATCTTGGTTGCCGATTAAAATATCTTTATAAAGGGGAATGTCATCTAAAATCACCCCTGTCCCCCGAGCAACAGCCGAAAGTGGATCTTCTACAACATAAACTGGAATTTTAAGAACTTTTTGTAAAAGTTGATCCAATCCAGAAATCAAAGCACCGCCACCAGATAAGGTAATTCCACGATGCATAATGTCAGACAAAATCTCTGGCGGAGTCGTTTCCAGCATATCTTTTACTCCTTCCACTAAATCCCGAACTGCTAAAGAAAGTGCTTCTCGGATATCAGAATCGGTAACCACAACCTCTCGCGGAAGTCCAGTTAAAAGATCTCGTCCATGAACTTCTGTTTCCATATATTCTCCCGGCACAACCGAACCAATGGCAATTTTTACCATTTCCGCAGTCCGTTCTCCAATTAATATTTTAAATTCATCGCGCATATATGAAATGATGTCATTGTTCAATCTATCACCGGCTATTTTTAAATTTTTTGATTTAACGATTCCACCCAAAGAAATTACCGCAACGTCTGTCGTCCCGCCACCGACGTCTATAATCATTGAACCAATTGGATCCTTAATAGGAAGTCTTATCCCAATAGCAGCTGCCATCGGTTCTTCCACTAGAAAGACTTCGCGTGCGCCAGCGGAACGCGCGGCATCATAAACTGCTCGTGTCTCAACATTAGTAGTCCCTGACGGCACACCAATTAATACTCTCGGTCGAGCTAATTTTTTAGATATTTTATCCGCTTTATTTATCAAATAAGAAAGCATTTCTTCTGTTATTTCAAAATCAGAAATAACCCCTTCAACCAATGGACGAACAGCTTTGATGTGTCCCGGTGTCCGACCCAACATTTCTTTAGCCTGCATCCCAACCGCTAAAATTTGATTGGTCTTAATATTAACAGCGACAACTGACGGCTCATTTATCACAATGCCATGACCTTTCAAATATACTAAGGTATTACTGGTACCTAGGTCTATGCCAATATCGTTAGAAATTAATTTGTAAATTTTTTCAAACATAGTTTTAATAATTCATCAAGTGAAACAATTTTTCCTTTCTCTTCGGTACGTTTTTTTAATTCTATGCCGTTTTCTTTCAAGCTTCTGGTAGACACAACAGCACGGAATGGTATTCCTAATAAATCCGCATCGGAAAATTTTTCTCCAGCAGACAAATCAATACGGTCATCAAATAAAACTTCCACCCCAGCTTTCAACAAACTTTCATATATTTTATTAGCCTCTTGTAAAACTATCTTATCCTCCCCTAAGGCCAGCAGGTGAACAGAAAATGGTGCAATAGATTCAGGCCAAACTATCCCTTTATCATCAGCTAAAGCCTCTATAACGGCACCCATCAGTCGGGCTGGTCCAATACCATAAGAACCCATAAATACAGGCTTTTTATCCCCTGTTTCTGTCTGATAGGTTAAATCAAGCGCATCAGAAAAACGAGTTCCTAAGGTAAATATATTCCCCACCTCTACCGCTTTTGTTTCTTTAAAATTGTCCCCCAAACCTAAATCTTTTTTTACTTCATCAGTGAAAACTTCTTTATTAATAGCAATATTATTTTCTTCATTAATATAGATAGTGTCCTCCCCCGTAGAAATAACCGTCTGGAATTCATGAGAAAATTTTGAGAAAGTCCCACCAGAAGCAAAAGTTAGATAAGTCAAATGTCCTATTCCGATTCTTTCAAAAATTTTCTTATATGTTTTTTTTATCTTCTCATAAAATTCCAAGTGCTCTTTTTCATCCTTAGAAAAAGAATATAAATCTTTCATCACAAATTCTCGAGTGCGCATTACCCCACTTTTTGCCCGAATTTCATTACGAAATTTATTTTGAAACTGATAAACATATTTCGGTAAATCACGATAAGAATTTATAAAATTTTTCATTATACTAGTCAGCGGTTCTTCATGAGTAAACCCCAATCCTAGCTCCGTATCATTTTTTAATTTTGTCTTAAACCAAATATCTACTTCTTCATCACTCCAGCGATCAGTCTTTTTCCAAAGTTCTGGATTTTGAAGCGCCGTCATAATAATTTCTTGCCCCCCAATTTTATCCATTTCTTCTCTAATTATATTTTCAATTTTCTTAAATACCAAAAGCCCCAACGGCAAATAGCTATACACCCCAGCCATTTCCTTATGTATAAAACCTCCTCGAATAAGTAGTTCAGCATTTTTTGACACCTCGTCAGAGGGGTTTTCTTTTCTCGTTTTAGTAAAAAGTTTAGATTGTTTCATATAACCCATCTTACCCGAAAAAAGCCTTTTGGTCAAAGCAGGAATTCTTTTTTTGAAATAAAATAATAATTTGCAAAAACTCCAGCTTTCTGCTATATTATGCATATGCAAAAAGTAGAAAATAAGAAAGGAACGGATACTTTAATAGAAAAGATGTTTAAGGCTGGAGCACACTATGGTTACAGTAAAACCCGTAGGCATCCTTCCGTTTCAACATATATTTATGCTACCAAAAATAAAGGAGATATAATCAACCTTGAAAAAACAAGCGCGCTATTAGACGAGGCGGTTCTTTTTATAAAAAATTTAGGAGCCAAAAATAAAATAATTCTTTTTGTTGGTACAAAGCCTGAAGCAAAGGTTGAAATAAAAAATGTAGCAGAATCTTTAAATATGCCTTACGTAATGGAAAGATGGATAGGCGGAACACTTTCAAATTTCACAGAAATAAAAAAAAGGATTATTGAATTAGAAACTTATCAAAAAGACAGTGTTGGAGGTGGACTTGATAAATATACTAAAAAGGAACGAACAGTTATGGCTAAAAAAATGGAAAAACTAGCAAAATATTATACTGGCTTATTGGGCTTAAAAAAAGCACCAGATGCATTATTTATTATAGATGCCAGAAGTGAACATATTGCAGCCACCGAAGCTCAAAAATCCGGTATCCCTGTAATTTCTTTAGTAAATTCTGATTCAAATATAAAAAAAATTGATTATCCTATTGTTGCCAACGACTCGGGAATACCGTCTATTAAGTTTTTTGCGAGTGCCATTGCTGAAGCCTATAAAGAAGGCCAAAGATCTGCTCCAGAAAAGAAAGCCTAAATAATATTATGCCTGATCAAAATACTCCAATAACCATAGAGCAAGTAAAAGAACTGCGTGACTTGACGGGTGTTTCAGTTATGCAATGTAAGCACGCCCTAATTGAAGCCGAGGGTGATATGAAAAAAGCTTTGGCTATTTTAAAAAAAACAAGTTCAGACATTGCCCTCAAAAAAGTCAATCGCGAAGTTAAAGATGGAAGAATTTCAATTAAAATCAAAAACAATAAGGCAATCATGGTATCTCTGCATTGCGAAACTGATTTTGTTGCCAAAAATGAAGATTTTATAACCTTACTGGAAGCTCTCCTTGAAAAAGCCTTTAAGGAAGGAATGGAAAAAATGAAGGCAGAAGCTAAAGAAATGATTGACCCCCTAATTCAAAAAACCGGAGAAAATATTCAACTGGGTGATGCCTACGAAGTAAGTGGAGAAGTATTAGGAACTTACGTACACAATAATAAATCTGGGGTAATTGTTAGTTTAGCGGACGGAAACTCGGAGCTAGCCAAGGATATTGCTATGCACATAACAGCGATGAAGCCAGAATATATTTCAGAAGAAGAAATTAGTGAGGATGCCAAGAAAACAATGAGGGAAGTTTTTGAAAAAGAAATTGCCGGTGTAGATAAACCTATAGAAATAAAAGAAAAAATGCTTCTTGGAAAAATGACAACTTATTTCAAAGAAAAGACTTTGGTAAACCAGGCATTTATAAAAAATCCCGATGAAACAATAGGAGGGCTTTTGGAAAAAACAAAAGCCAAAATTAAAGAAGTAAAAATTTACTCAATATAATAACAAAAAAAATGATATATTTTCTTTTAATTTTCTTTTTTGGCTCTCTCTTTGGAATCACCTTTATGATTGGTCGAAAATTTTTAATGCTTCAAAACGGACAAAAAACATACCAAGACGATACAGAAAAAATTTTCAAAACTCAACACCTAGAAGAGTTTAAACATTCTCTCATTAAAACAATTAAAAAATACATCTACCTTGGGCTAGTAACAACCATTAGACTTTATTTTCGTTTTAAAAACTTATTTTTGAGTAAATATCAAAAAAAAAAGATAAAGATAAAAAATATACGTGATAAAAATAAAAACATAAATCCTGAAAACAAACGCGAGATTTCTAAATTTTTAAGGATTATTTCAGAGTACAAGCAAAAAATTAGAGAGATAAAACACAAAAT
>JAHIVA010000119.1 GCA_018816985.1 Patescibacteria group bacterium
CGGCATGGTGCAGGCCGGTATTTTATCTTCAAGGGGCGGGGCCGTGCGTCTGCTGGGTCCGAATGAACTGTCCGCCAAGTGGGATCCGGAAAAGGACAGCCGTCTCACGGTTTGGGAGATGACGCACCATTTGGTCCGTGTTTACCATGTTGAGCAAAAAGGAGAGATGGCAACCGCGGAAATTTTACGCAAGTTGGGCTCTGCCGGAGAAGTCGCGCGAGACCTTGCCTATCGGCTGTTTGCCATTTGTGAGAAAAAAAAGCTTTCGCAAGAGGCCCAGGGATACAATGCACTTGTGCTCGCATGGCCTGAGATTGCCCGCCTTGCACAGGAAATCCGGCCTTCAACGCCTGAACAAACAAAATGGATTTGAGGAGTTGACCCATGGCCATTACCAATCATGAGCGTGTCGGCAAAATGCTCGAACTGCTCCGCTCGGGCTTGGGACCGTTTATCGAAAGGGAACTTAAAAACAGTTTCCAGGACAATTGGCTCGAAGAGGCCAGGCGTCCTTTGCGCGACTCGCAGCTTCAGATCCCGGGAACCGCTGAAAAGCCTGGTTGGGATGCCGCTGCGATTCTTCTGACGATCTGGAACCACTGGAACACGGTCTTTAAAAAAACTCTTGGCCATGCGGAGCGTAGCATGGTGAGCGAGTTGCGCGAAGCGCGCAATAAATGGGCCCATCAAAAACCATTTTCCACGGATGACGCCTACCGGGCGCTCGACAGCGCCGGCCGCCTTCTTTCCTCGGTCTCGGCTGCCGCTGAAACAGCAGAGCTAGAGAAAATGAAGATGGAGCTTTTGCGGGTGCGTTTTGACGAGCAGGTGCGTACCGAGCGGCGCCGGATTTCCTCTATCGTAGAGAGTGAAGCCGTCGCCATAAACGGGCTCAAACCTTGGCGTGAAGTCGTAAGTCCGCACAGGGATGTGGCCAGCGGGCGCTACCAGCAGGCCGAATTTGCGGCCGACCTCTGGCAGGTGTATATCGGAGAAGGCGGTCCGGAATACAAGGATCCTGTGGAATTTTTTCGCCGGACCTTTCTCACGGTAAGCCTCATCCGAATGCTTTCGGGTGCAATCCGGCGGCTTTCCGGGCAGGGCGGCGATCCGGTGGTGCAGCTTCAGACCAATTTCGGCGGTGGGAAAACCCATTCGATGCTGGCCCTGTATCATCTTTTTTCCAAAACCCCTGCTTCCGATCTTGACGGTGTCGAAGGTATTTTAAAGGAAATCGGCGTCGATACGATTCCTTCTGTGCGGTGCGTGGTTCTGGTGGGAAATAAAATATCTCCCGGCAATCCGATAACAAAACCGGACGGAACAGTGATCCGTACCCTTTGGGGAGAACTGGCCTGGCAGTTGGGCGGGGAAAAAGCTTATAAGCGCCTCCGTGCCGATGACGAAAAGGCTACCAGTCCGGGGGATGTGCTCCGTGAGCTTTTTAACGAATACGGGCCCTGTTTGGTCCTGATCGACGAGTGGGTGGCTTATGCGCGTCAGCTGCACGACCAGAGCGACCTGCCGGGCGGCAGCTTCGAGACGCATTTCACCTTCGCCCAGGCTCTTACCGAGGCGACTAAGGCGGCGCACAATACACTGCTGGTGGTCAGCTTGCCGGCATCAGACACTGCTATCGGCTCGCCCCACGTGGGAGCGGATGATATCGAAGTAGGAGGAGAGCGTGGACGCGCAGCTTTGGATCGGCTGCGCAACGTGGTGGGGCGGGTTGAATCGTCCTGGCGGCCGGCCAGCGCCGAGGAAAGTTTCGAGATTGTGCGTAGACGCCTGTTCGAGCCGCTGGTTGAGCGCTCGCAATTCGTTGCCCGCGACAACACGGCCAAATCCTTTTTCGATCTGTACCGCACCCAGCACCAGGAGTTTCCGCTGGAATGTCGCGATGCAGATTATGAAAAGCGCCTTAAAGCAGCCTATCCGATCCATCCCGAAGTGTTCGATCGACTTTACATGGACTGGTCGACCTTAATAAAATTCCAAAGAACCCGAGGCGTTTTGCGGCTGATGGCTGCCGTGATCCACAGCCTGTGGGAAAAAGGAGACCGCAGTTCCATGATCCTGCCGGCAAGTATACCCATCGACGACTCACGCGTTCAGTTCGAGTTAACGCGCTACCTGTCGGACAACTGGGTTCCGGTTATCGAAAAAGACGTGGATGGTCCAAACTCCCTGCCGCTTCGTATTGACGGCGAAGTCCCTAACCTTGGTAAATTTTCCGCCTGTCGCCGAGTCGCGCGGACAGTCTATTTGGGATCGGCACCGACCTCTAAGGATGCCGCCAACAAGGGGCTGGAAGACCGCCGGGTTAAGCTGGGTTGCGTTATGCCCGGAGAATCGCCGGCGGTTTTCGGTGATGCCTTGCGCCGGCTGAGCACAGCCGCGACCTATCTGTATCAGGATGGGGTTCGTTACTGGTATTCGACTCAACCCACGGTAACCAAGCTGGCTGAAGACCGGGCTGAGCAGTTAAAAGGTGATCCCGATGCTGTTGTGTCGGAAATCCGCAAACGTGTGGATGAAGCCAAAAGACAGCGGGGTGATTTCTGCGGCGTGCACCCCATGCCCCTCACATCGGCCGATGTTGAAGATACCCCGGAAGCACGGCTCGTCATCTTGGGAATTGAATACCCGCATATACGGGAAACGAAAAGCTCCGCATTGGCTGCGGCGAAATCGATCCTGGAAAACCGCGGAAATTCCCCCCGGCTTTACCGAAATGCACTCGTTTTTCTGGCTCCTGACAAAACCAAAATGCAGGATTTGGACGAAGCGGCGAGGCGCTATCTTGCCTGGGATTCGATTGTGTCGGAGGCAGAGGAGCTGGATTTAACACCGTTTCAATTGCGCCAGGCAAAAACTCAACTTGAAACGGCCGACAAAGCAGTCAATGTACGCCTTCCGGAAACCTTCCAATGGCTTATCGTTCCGGTGCAGGAGACTCCTCAGAGCGAGATTGATTGGCAGATTTCAAGATTATCGGGTCAGGATGCGCTTGCCGTTAGAGCCGCTAAAAAGCTCAAGAATGACGCCTTGCTGCTGGTTCAGTTTGCCCCAACGCTCTTACGCTTGGAACTCGATCGGATTCCGCTATGGCGGAGGTCCGAAGACGGTCAAACCAATCATGTAAGCATTAAGCAGTTGGCCGAAGACTTCGCAAGGTACATCTATCTACCCAGGCTTCGTAATGCATCGGTGCTTGTCGAGTCCATCCGGGAAGGGCTTGGCCTATTGACCTGGACACAGGATTCTTTTGCATATGCCGAAGACTACGACGAAGAATTAGGCCGGTACAGAGGACTCCGTGTCGGGCAACGAGTTTCTATTTCGGAGGATAACCCCGTCGGTTTTCTGGTGAAACCCGAAGCAGCGATCAAACAGCACAAAATTGAAAGAGCCGCTATGGAAAAGGCTGTCGCAGCCGGGGAAGTTGTACCATCCGAAAAGGTGATTGACGCGGAGGGGCAACCGGTAACAACCGCCATTGAAATCCCTCCAAGAATAGCACCCGAAGAAAGCGGACCTAAGCGATTTCATGGCAGCGTGACATTGGATCCTACCCGGGCAGGTCGCGATGCCGGCCGCATTGCTGATGAGGTGATCTCCCATCTGGTAGGCTTAGTGGGATCGAAGGTCGCTGTAACTCTTGAAATCGAGGCAGACATCACCCCCGGAACCCCGGAAAACATCGTGCGGGTTGTAACGGAAAATTGCCGAACCCTTAAATTTTCAGAC
>JAHIVA010000033.1 GCA_018816985.1 Patescibacteria group bacterium
AAACGTTATATGAAATACATGTTTTCCTTTAGGGCTAACCCTAGCTCTTAAAAAGAATCCGATTTTGTTTTTCTTTTATTTTAAAGGGGAATATAATGTGTTTTCTCAGCTTCACGCTTAGAATTTTAATCATTTTAACTTAAAGCTATGCCAAATAACATTGTTGCAAAAATAATAAAAAGTATAAAAAATGTCCGCCTAAAAGCATTTGAAAAAAGATTGCCCAAGGGCAAGACGGTGGAGCATGCCATAAATGAAGAAATCGAGAATCTTAAAAAATATATGATTTTTCTAGAAAATTATATAAAGAGTATTTTTGAGACTGAGGAATTTGTCGAAGAAAAAATAGAATTAATTACAACTACAACAAAACAATTTTTGAAAAAGGAATATCTCGCAAAGGAATTATGGATTTTGCGATTTGCCTTCTTGCATTTGTGGTTTTTCGATATTAAACCAGCAAAAGATCAAAATGAACTAACCGAAAATATAAAACTTATCACACGTGCTTTTCAAAATATTGCAAACAGAAACGAAAAATCTGATTATTTGCCATGGCTTACTAAAGGGCTGTCTGAATACATTAACGTTAATGCACTTCAATATAGCGATCTAAGAAATCTCGAATCAAATTTTACAGAAAAGGTTGCGGAAAAGGTTGCCCTAATCGCATTTGAAAGCACCGAAGGAAGACTGGCTGGTGAGCAGTATGATTTTGTAGTTGAGTTAATTCAAACAACAATTGAAGATGATAAAAAATGCTTTAGTTTATAAAAAATATTTATGAAGAATAAGAAACAAGAAAGAACATGGTGTAAATATGGGGATTGTGATTTAGCAAAGTTAGAATCCGAATTTGAAATTCTAAGTAAGACTTGGGCAAACCTTGAAAAAAAATGGGCAGAACCAGATGACATGGAAGATGTTTATAGAATCTACCCTTTATTAGATACAACTGCAGCTCTTGCAAGAAAAAGGCTAACTGATAGCAACGGTAAGAAAAACCCAAAATATACAGTAGAAGTAGTTATTCCATCAGAAAAGCGAACTGTTGATACTTCTGAATTTTTGTATTCCGATGAGCATGATTTTTTCAATGGAGATAAAAAAGAATGCTTATTAGCCGACATAGTTTCAACTTGTCTCCACGGCTCAGGCTATGTATACATGGATACCCGAAAAAACTTTCATGATAGTAGTGGATTTGAAATATACGTATTTATTGAAACAGATTGGCGCGCAGAATACATCAATGTACGCAGTTACATAAATTCAATATCAGAATTAATAAAAGATGAAATTAAAGCGAGGTTAAAAAAATAATTATACAAAGACTCCAGCTCAAAATTGGTACATGATAGACTCAGAAAAAAAGATGATGCCGTAAATGAAATTTTTGAGGAAGCAAGGCATGACGAAGAAAGACAAAAAAAGAGGAATAAGGTTTATGCTTTTGATGAATTGATAAATCTTTTGAATAAATAATCCGCATAGTCAATATGAAGTCGCAAGAAATAAAAGCATTGGGCATAAACAGCTCAAGAGGATATCACAGTTATCTTTCGGAAAATAATCGTGGTATTCAAATTATCAATGTCACTTCTATAGATCAGAAAAATGAAAAGTTTAAATTGATTTTAGATAAAAAAATACACAACCTCGAAGCAATTGAATTTAAGGTAGCTGGAAATCAAATTGATTCCGATAAAATTAAAGTGATTGTATACGATAAAGATACCAACGCACTTCTAATAAAGCCTGCGCAAGATTTACAAAAGCAATTTACTGAACTTAGTAATGATGAAATAAAAATTGTTTCAGATTTGAAGTTTCTTATTAAGCGAGCGGAAGATTGGTATGAAGAAAATGGCGATGAAATCAGGCTTCCAAAGCGCACATCACATCTTAATTCCCCAACAGCTAATGATTTCTTTTCAAGTATGAAACCATCGCCCGACCAAGAAGCAGGCATTGAAGCAATCTTTAATGAGCCATTGAGCTATATTTGGGGAGCACCTGGAACAGGAAAAACTCGGCTAGTACTCGCATACTCTCTTATTCATTATATACGAGCAGGAAAACAAGTGGCAATTTTTGCTGCCACAAACAATGCATTGGAACAAATTTTATATGGCGTTTTGGATATGACCACTGAAGCAGGTATTGAAGATAATAAAATTCTTCGCCTAGGAACTCCTTCAAGCGAATTTGCCCAAGCACACCCTAATTCTTGCGAAATGATAGGTGTGCAGAAGAAGATTGGGGAAATTGATAATCAAATTCGAATTGTCAAGGATGTCATAAAACACAGCAAAGTATCTAAAGTATTGGAAACAATCGAATGCGAGAGTAAAAAAATATTTTCTCAGCTTGAAGAATTGCATAATTCTAAAAAGGAAATGCTTTTAGTCATAAAATCGACAGAAAAAGATATTTCGCGTGAACAATTTTCTCTTGATAAAATACAGCTTCAAATATTGGAGCTAGAAAAGAATATACGACAAAAGGAGGAAATTGTTTCATCTTTGTTCTATAAACTGAAAAAAAAATTTACTAAGAATACAGACTTGGAAATAGCGCTTAAGAAAGAAAAAATCAAATTGAAAATAAAAAAGGATAAAGGTGAAATTCAAGAAAATAAAATTCAGAAGCTTAAGGAGAAACATAATGAATTAAAAATAATTTACAATGATAAGTCACAAATCGCAAAGCTCATTGAAAATCTTAAAGAGATATGCGCTAACAATGATAATGCAAAAAATATTATTTCTAATATAACATTTCAGAATTATAAAAGTACCGAGAGTAAGCTAAATGAATCCTTACGAGAACATAGCGAAACATTGATTGCATCAGAGTATAGCAGTTTAACGGAACAAGAATTAGTGAAAAAACTGCAATCTTGGGAAGGTCAAAAAAACCATCTTGAATCAGAAAGTGAGGAAAGAATCAAAAATGCCAATGTTATTGCGCTTACTCTTGACTGTTACATCGGTAGGTACAAAGATAAAAAATTACCTGTAGAACACTATTTTCTTGATGAAGCTGGCTATGCCAATTTAATAAAAGCACTTACACTTTTTAGAAAGAATATCCCAATTACTTTCTTAGGTGACCATATGCAATTACCACCTGTTTGCGAAATGAACGATCGTGACATAAAAGACGACAATCAAGATGTCTTTATGTGGGCCCAATCTGCCCTGTATGTCGAATGGATTTTTAAGAAGAATGAGGAGGAATCCTTTTTAGATTATTACAAGAATAGCCCCTACGTTTTTCAGAAAATGAAAAAAGTGGATTTACAACACACATATAGGTTCGGATCAACGTTGGCACATACATTAGACAAGTTTGTTTATGATAATGGTTTTGTCGCGCATGATCAAAATGGAGAAACAGAAATTTATTATATACATGCACCACACGTTTATCCACAACCGCTATTAACCACTAACGGTCGCAATCCTCCTTCAAGAGAAAATTCGTTTGAAGCTTCAAAAATTCTTGAATTACTCAATATTCTCGATAAAGATAATTTTGCTATTTTAACTCCATATAAGAAACAAGTAACATTGCTTGGAAATGTATTACCAGAAGCAAGGCGTGACCAAAGGATTATGACAGTACACAGATCTCAAGGAAGAGAATGGAATGACGTAGTTTTGAGTGTTGTTGATACAGATCGAATGTGGTTCGTTGATAGTCTAAACAAAACATCAAGAGGTATAAATGTGTTAAATACAGCGGTAAGTCGAGCAAAGAAAAGATTGTTCATTGTTTGCAATTATAATTTTTGGAGTAGGCAAGACGAGCAACTACTCAAAGGATTACTAGATGCGGCGACTCCAATAGAAATTTAATTAAAATGACTTCATAGATAAAAAATCAAAACAATCGAAAAACTAAAGAAGTAATGGAAGAAATATTTATTTTATGGGCATTCACCCCTTTAATTCCCCTCTGCCTTGAATATAAATGAGATGAAAACAAAATCAGATTCTTTTTAAGAGCTATGCACCTACGGTGAATTAAAGGAAAACACGTACTACATATAACAGCGTATATAAGGTAAAAAACTAGTGCCTATTTAAGATAGAGTCACTATTTTTTTACCCAAATTTTGCAATGTTGCACTTCGTGATATTATAACATTACAAAACTTCTTATATACCCAAACGTTGTCTAAAAGCCGCTCGCTCCGCTCACTCTCGGCTCACCCTCACTTCGTTCAGGCGGCCTCACTTTTAGACAACGGCCGGCTCCATGTGAAGGCCTGCTGGCACACTCGCTCCGCTCGCGGCCATCAGACAACA
>JAHIVA010000133.1 GCA_018816985.1 Patescibacteria group bacterium
AAAGCAATTTTAGGCCTAGCATAGAATTGAACAGACAAGGCCAAGAGATTCATTCGGGGCGGCTGGGCAATAATTCTTTGGCCAACTTCTTTCTGGATTAATAAAATCATTTCTTCAGGGCTGTTCTCCGATTCCAGAAATATTCGGATAATTGGGGAAGTAATATAATACGGAATATTAGCGACGATTTTGTATTTATCAGGAAGATTTAATTTATCTTTAAGAACATCTCCTTGAATAATTTCAATATTATTGAATTCTTTTAAATTTTCTTTTAATAATGGAAAAAGTTGCTTGCTTTTTTCTAGAGTAATAACTTTTTTCGCTTCCTCGGCGAGTTTCTTGGTTAAATTTCCCAGCCCGGCGCCGATTTCCAAGATGGTATCGTTCTTTGAGATGTTCGCTGTTTCAATAATTTTGTGGAGAATGTTCTTATCAATCAAAAAACTCTGACCCATCCTTCTATTGGGCGCAATGCTGTGTTTATTCAAAATCTCTTTTATTTCTGTTTTTGTCATATCAATATTCCTGGTACTCAACTAGATTTCTGGGGATATCGGCGATAAACCGGGAAGGTGGATTGGCCATAATCTGACCCCAAAGTCTCCTCCGTCGGGTAAAGGTTAAATAGGCCTTTTGTTTAGCTCTGGTCAGTCCAACATACATTAATCTTCTCTCTTCTTCCATTTGGTTTGGATCAAGAAAACTTTTTGAATGAGGGAAAATGCCTTCCTCTAGACCGACAATGAAAACCACCGGGAATTCTAACCCTTTGGCGCAGTGGAGGGTCATTAGATTAACCAGGTTTTTATCGGTTTCTATTTCGTCAGTATCGCTCATAAGAGCAATTTCTTCTAAAAATTTTTCTAGTCCCTGACCGGGCTTTCCCCGATTATATTTCTGGGCAACAGAGAAGAGTTCCTGGATGTTTTCCCATCTTTCCTCTCTCCTGTTCGCCGAGGAGGCGGATTCTTCTCTTTTGATGTATTTCTCATAATCTATCCTTTCAATAACAGATTTGATTAATTGAGTCAGATTTTTTTTCTGATTTTCTTTCCTTAAGCCATCTATTAATCTGTGAAAATTTTCAAATTGCGGTCCAGACTGTTTTTGAAAAGTAACTTTTCCAATGCCTCGGGGAGGGAGATTAATAATTCTTTTGCAGCTGACCAAATCATTGGGATTGAAGATGTATTTAAGATAAGCCAAAATATCTTTAACTTCTTTTCTCTCATAGAACCTGACCGTTCCAACCAGCTTATACGGGAAATTACTCTTCAGGCAGGCTTCTTCTACGGCTCTGGATTGGGCATTGGTTCGGTAGAGAACTGTAAAGTCCTTTAATTGATGGCCTTTTCTGACTAGGCTTTCTATTTCTTCAACTAGAAATTGGCCTTCTTCTTCTTCGTTTTCTGTTTCAACAACATTGATTAAAGATCCAGGGGGATTTTTGGTCCAAAGCCCTTTCTCTTTTTTCTGGGTGTTCTTGGAAATGATGTGGTGGCTGGCTTCCAGGATATTAGGGGTAGAGCGATAGTTTTGTTCAAGAAGAATAATCTTGGCCTTGGGATGATCTCTTTCAAAGTTTAGAATGTTTCTAAAATCAGCCCCTCGCCAACTATAAATTGCCTGGGCATCGTCCCCGATAGCAAAAAGATTGCCATGTTTTTTTGAAAGTAAGTTGGTCAGAATATATTGGGCAGTGTTGATGTCCTGGTATTCATCAACCAAAATATATTGCCATCTTTTCTGGCACTTTTCCAAAACCTCCGGTCTCTTTTCAAGGAGTTTAACCGTCAGCATAATTAGATCGTCAAAATCAAGAGCATTGGATTTCAAAAGAGATTCCTGATAGGCCTGGTAAATCCGGGCAATGGTTTTGGGAAAGTAATCTTGAGCTTGTTCCTGGTAGGTTTCCCAGTCAATTAATTCGTCTTTGGCTTTTGAAATAGCTTCTCTGGGCGGGGAAACCCACATGTACGTCAGAACGCCTATCCTCTACCGGGATTCCGTTGAGGCTGCAATTTATTCCCAGTATCCCGGGGCTGAGATAAACGAGGCTCTAGATTACGCAAAGCAGTTTCCCCAGAACGCTCCCAACCAGGATTGGGACATGTGGGGGACTGACTACAAGCTGCTTAAAGACGACCACCATCCCATAAGAACATACAGGTTTTTTGAAACAGAGCACGAGGCGAAAGAAGAGAAAAGGGTTGATCCGGTGGCAACTCTTTTTGAGGCGATGTCCAAGGTGAAGCCCACAGAGCAGTTCTGGATTCAGATTATAGCCCGGCCGATTGCAGACGACCCATTAATGGGAATGCCTTTGACTGCTTGGGTTAAAAAAGGGGAAGCCATAAGGGACAAGCTTGCGAAGAGGCCGGAAAAGCCGAAGCAAAAGCCCATAATCCA
>JAHIVA010000134.1 GCA_018816985.1 Patescibacteria group bacterium
ATAGGTACAGATTCTGTGCCGTCTGCTGATAAGCTAAAGAAACAAGAGTTCGATCCTAAGAAGCATCTTAATCCTATAAGTGCAAAAAGAGTAAAACCGGTTGCTTTATGGAAAGGGAGTTTAACTACTGACTCAACAGGAAAAGTCTCTACCGTGTTTAAGATACCTCAATTTACAGGCAATATCCGTGTGTTAGCTGTAGTTTCCTCAGGAGGAGATTTTGGGAATAGTGAATCTGATATGAAAGTAACAGAACCGCTTATGATAGAGCCTACTATTCCTAGATTCCTTGCAAGCAATGATGAATTTATACTGCCAGTTTCTATATACAACAAGACAGGTGCAGATGGTGAAGTGACCATTTCCTTGAAAACATCAGATGGGTTCAAGATACTAGATTCGTCAGAACAAAGTGTGCGGGTAGATAAAGATAAAGAGGCGGCTGTTAAGTTTAAGCTTAAAGCGCCGGACGTGCCTCAAAAGGGTAAAATTCAAATCCAGGCTTCATTAGGTAGCTATACAAGTTCTCGCGCAACAGAGATAGCCATAAGGCCTACAGCACCCTTTACAACCATAAGCGGATCAGGCTTGATTACAGCTCCAAATGATGCTGTTTTTAAGCTTCCTGCTAACTGGCTTAAAGGCACACAAAATTACTCTTTGGTGGTTATGTCCTTGCCCAGCCTTAAATTTGCCGGAGGCCTTAAGTTTTTAGCACAATACCCTTATGGATGCATTGAACAGACAACATCAAGTATATATCCATTGCTTTATTTAAAGGATATTGCAGCAGCCGCAGACTCTAATAAATACAGTCCTGAGATGATTGATAGCTATGTTAATGATGGAATACAAAGAGTTCTATCAATGCAGACCTACTCCGGTGGCTTTGCTATGTGGCCAGGATATCAGGAGTCGTATGATTGGGGTAGTATCTATGCGACTGACTTCTTGGTTGAAGCTGATAAAGCAGGTTATGCAGTGCCTCAACTTGATAGGAAGGTGGCTCTTGATTATCTTGAGAAGCTTCTTTCCAAAGAAGATACATCCCTGGATCTTAAAGCTTATAGTTGTTTTGTTCTATCGAAAGCAGGCAGGGTTAAGCAATCATGGATAAGGAGATTGCAGGAGAAGAAAGATGAACTATCGCCATCATCAAGATTCTATCTTGCTGCTAGTTTAGTCTCCTTGGGCGATAGAAAAGCAGTATCCGACATATTAGGACAAGGTCTACCAGATGAGAAGATACCAAGAGAAACAGGCGGGACTTTAAGGTCTTATACTAAGGAAAATGCTATTGCGCTTTCTACATATATGGATCTTGAGCCTGAGAATGCTTTAGTTCCTGTTTTAGTGAAACGCCTTGAGTCATCCATGGTAAATGGTAACTGGCAGACGACACAAGATAATGCCGCTGCCTTAGTCGCGCTTGGTAAATATGCCCGGTATCTCGAAGATATGAAATATTCTAACTATTCAGGAAACATTGTTGTCGGGAAAGAAACCGTAGCCGATTTTGATAATGAGCATAAAGCAGAAGTAAGGGGCATAGATTTAAGTGGGAAAGATATTAAGATATCGGTACAAGGAGAGGGTACTGCGTACTATTACTGGAATGCCGAAGGAGTTCCCTTAGACGCTAAAGTAAAAGAAGAAGACAAAGGAATAAAAGTGCGCAGAAAATTACTCACCCGGGACGGATCCTTAGTTGATTTAAACAAAATAAAACATGGGGATGTGGTAGTGGTTGAAATATTAATAGATGTTGATGTGGCGTATAGCAATGTGATTATTGAAGATCTATTGCCTGCTGGTTTTGAGATAGAGAATCCTCGTCTTGCTTCTACTGAGAAAGTGGAATGGATAAAGAACGATTCGTTTGAACCAGACCATATAGATATCCGAGATGATAGGCTTCTTTTATTTACTGATTTACTAAATACGAAAGATTTATATTACAGGTATGCCGTACGAGCAGTGACAAAGGGTGAATTTGAGCTACCGCCTATAAGCGCATCGTGCATGTATGATCCAAGCATTGTTAGCGTAAATGGACAGGGTAAGGTAAAAGTAACAGAATAAAGGAATATTTTTGTGAGACGATTTAGAATTATAGCAAAAGCAGTCTTAATTTGCTCGCTATGTGTAGTTATCTGCGGCATTATCGGCTATTTTGCTATTCTAAATATATTTCCTTTTCCTTATGACAGCATAAAC
>JAHIVA010000122.1 GCA_018816985.1 Patescibacteria group bacterium
AACTTCAATGTATTCTATAATGCCCCCTGCCTTGTTTATTTCATTGGCCATAAGGACATTCGTTCGCTCCAGGTAGACTGTGCCCTCGCAGCCTGTTATTTTATGTTCTCAGCCGTAGAAAAGGGGTTAGGTACCTGCTGGATCGGTTTGGGCAATTTTATAAAAGACCCTGAAATTCGACACCTTATTGGAATGCCAGAAGATTGCCAAATTGTTGCTCCAATCATTTTAGGCTACCCAAAGATTGTACCCCAACCGACCGAAAGAATGGAGCCCCAGATTCTCAAAATAGTATCTTAGGGGCTCGGATGAAAAGAGTGCCAATGCCCAAAGCCACATTCCGCTTTTATGAGGAATTAAACGACTTTCTGCTAAAACATATAAGAAAGGTGGACTTTGAAGTTGAATTTAAAGGGCAGAGATCTATAAAAGATATGGTTGAAGCACTTGGCGTTCCTCATACGGAAATAGACCTAATTCTTGCAAATGGAAAGTCGGTTGATTTTAGTTACATCCTCCAGGATGGAGACCGGATCAGTGTGTATCCGGTTTTTGAGTCCCTCAATATTGCAAACATTACCCGGCTCAGAGAGGTCCCCCTTCGAAAAACCAGATTTATCGCTGATGTCAATTTAGACGATATTGTAAAGTACATGAGGTTGCTGGGGTTCGATGTATATTGCGAGTCAACCTTATCAGATAAGGAAATAATTGAAATTTCAAAAGGCGAAAACAGGATAATACTAACAAAAAGCAAAAAGCTCCTTAAGTTCAGGGAGGTAAGCCATGGTATTTTTATTCGCCCAGGGACAACCGCAGAGCAGGTCAAAAGAATTATCGATCATCTTAACATAAAAGATCAGGTAAGGCCGTTTTCAAGATGCCTGCGTTGCAACAGCCTCATAGAACCGGTATCTAAAAATGAGATTATGGACAGAATTCCTCCCAGGACCAAAACGTTTTGTGACGAATATTCTCAGTGCAAATCCTGTGATAAAGTATACTGGGATGGGACGCATTTCATTAACATGAAGAAGGTCATCAATCATATATTGGGCAACCTTGCATAGATCAGACAGGGTATGACAAATGATGTGAAACATAAATCGATAATTCATCTGGATATGGATGCCTTCTATCCAGCAGTTGAGGTGCTTGATAACCCCAGCCTGAAGGGAAAGCCTGTCATTGTAGGCGGGACTACGGGCCGGGGCGTGGTCTCATCTGCTTCTTATGAAGCGCGAAAATTTGGTGTCCATTCTGCCCAACCAATGGCTAAAGCCATGCGTCAATGCCGTCATGGAATCTTCCTGCCGGTCAGGATGTCAAGATACCAGGAAGTCTCCGGCCAGGTATTTGAGATTTTTTATCGTTTCACACCACTGGTAGAACCCTTATCCATAGATGAAGCTTTTCTGGATGTAACAGAGTCCATTCGCCTTTTTGGTCATCCGGTAGCTATCGCGAAAAAGATTAAAGAGACGGTCCGAAAAGAAACCGGTTTGACAGTGTCAGCCGGTGTAGCGCCTTCCAAATTTGTTGCCAAAATTGCCTCAGATATGGATAAACCTGACGGACTGACGGTTGTGCCCCCTGATAAGGTCAGGGAATTTTTAGATCCGCTTCCCATTGGTAAAATGTGGGGGGTCGGCAAAGTAACAAAAGAGGCGTTAGCTCAACTCAACATCCATACTTTCAGGGATCTAAGCCGGATTTCGGTTGCGGTTTTGGAGAAGAAATTCGGCAAATACGGTCTGAAGATGCATGATTTTTCCATAGGGATAGATGAAAGAGACGTGGCGATACATCAGGAGGCAAAGTCGATTGGACACGAGGAAACATTTTCTGAGGACATACTCAATATCGATTTGGCCAAAAAGGAACTTTTGGCTCTTGCAGGAAAAGTAGCCCGTCGGCTGCGTCGTGAGGGCGTTAAAGGTAAAACCATCACCTTAAAAGTGAAATATAGCAATTTTGTTCTGATAACCAGGTCTATTACGCTTAATAAATTCACGAATGATGGAACTATAATATATACAACAGCCTGTGGGTTATTAGATAATACTGAAGCAGGGAAAAAACCTGTCAGGCTTCTGGGGATTTCTCTGTCTCAGCTCAGCATTCGCGGTGCTGAAAAACAGCTTTCTCTTTTTAACGAGGATGTATCAAACAACAAAAGAAAAAAACTAAACATCACACTGGACTCGTTACAAGACAGATTCGGGGAAAACATTGTGCGCCCGGGCACGCTAATTGATGAATAAGCAAGCAAAAATCATGCTCCAATGCACTTTATTTTGCATTGACCAAGATTTAACCATAACATTATAAAAGTGTAGGCGCGATTATTCTGACACCCTCACGTTTTGTAATGGAATGGGTATCACATAACCGGCTGCCTCCCTGGAATTGAAAATATAAAAACAATTTGGTATGAAAAGATGGTTCTTTGGTATCATATGTTACAACGGTGTCGAATTAGGTCTGAAATTTATTGCCCGTCAGGCCTTATGCAAGTAATCACTACCAACACTCAAGTCCTGAACCATGCAAGCCACGGGGTGCGAAATCCTATCGATTGGTTATGATCGGATTTACGAACTCTCTGTACATATTGTCAATACGGAAAATGAAATAATGTTTTTTAGAAGAAATGTATCAAAAAGAAAAAAAATATCGGAAATGGTATTGGATTTCGCTGGTGACTATATTGCAATGGGCGAGGATATCGAAGAAAAGCAGCAATATCTGAATAGTGCAGTGAGCGCATGGAACATTGCGTGTCTGGATGAAAAGGCCCGGAAACGTTCGATCAAGAAGTACATGTCTGAATATCGAAAGCTAAATCCAACTCAAAGTAAACAGGATTTTCGTGATGTCGAAGAAGACCTTAGATTACTTATCAAACAGAAGGAAAAGCTCTATCCCGAAGATCGGGTTCAAATTGTAACCGCGAACATTCAAGAAATTAATCGAAAAATTCATGTGACTGTGGCGTCATTAAATATAAACTGAGGCACAAAGTGTGTTCAATGGTAGGGGTTAGTGTGATCAGAAAGAGGTAACTTAATGCTATTTTCTGTTGATAATGTTCAAAAAAGTATAGTCGCAACGATTCAGAAAGTTAACTGGACAGAAAAATACGAGTGCATAATTAGTGCTTGTGAAAATCCTGTTTGTACTTGCGGGAATGTTTATTTGGAGCTCATTCCAATGCAGCTCGATGACAACTTTAAAGAACATTCGCATCATCGAAAAATAGAGATTGATATTGATAAGAAGGCATTGGGATATAAAAATCAAAAAAAGATCCCAAAGGAAGACTTAGAATTTTCCAAATTATTTCTGGATAAATTGAACGAGGATGATTTTCAATTTTTGTATAAAAGTCATTTTGAATATAAAAATAAAATTAGCGAAAAAGCCTCCCCTGATACTATAGATGGATATTTCGATTACCATGAAATCGAATATAATGGGTTAATGTCTGCTTATAATGATATTTTGCCATATGGCGACCAGTTTCTTGTCACAATAAATGGAGAGCAATGCATTATTTTCGACCAATATTGTCTCTTGCCAAAATGCTCATGCACGGACACCAATTTAGATATAATTTCAATCGACAAACTTGGGAAAAAAGGCAAAGAATTGTGTTTTGTCGCGCTCAATTACAGAAAAAAGCGGTGGAAGCTAGTTGATGAATCTTCATTTTCCATATCTTTGGAAACTGTAAGAACAGCCGTAGAGGAACAGATCCCGGATATTTATAAACAAATGCACAAAAGGCATATAAAACTTAAGGCTATTTATGCCCACTGCAAAAAAAAGAATTATGCACCCACACAGGAACTTCAGTTTTTAAAAGCCAGCAGAAACGATCCCTGTCCATGTGGAAGCGGGAAAAAATATAAGAAGTGTTGCTTAAGGTAATGAGCGTGAACCGGTCACACACGAGGAAAGGAAAAAATTTTATCAATTTATTAAACCATTACTAAAACAAGTTTTAGATGTTTCTGAGTATGAAAAGGGGGGATTTTTAGCCGCACCTACTGCTCACCATTGTATGGAGCTTTTAAACGGTGTGCTCTCGGGGAAGATTGCGGACGGGTATTGATATATTGACATAGATCATTCGAATCATTTGAGCTCCTTGTTTTTTACGATCTTTTCGCCCTGTTTTACCGATTGAGATCCCATATATCACATGCCTATTCATTCAAATAATCCTTGGCATTGACGATCAATCCGTGCGGCCCGTAAACACCGGCGTCATTCCTGTCAACATCCATGACCTGCACATAGTCCTCCAAAGTTTTTATCGCCTGTGCTTCATCATCAAAAAACAACACCTGCTCAATGAGGCCGCCTGACAATGTGACCAAAACCTGTTTCATCCCTTGCCTCTCATCACCTTTCTTTGTTCGGGGATCGCCTGGGGGGAATCGATGTCGTAAACGATGGCTGGCTCTGGAGTCTCGACAGGGCGCATCTTATGCTTAAGATGCACAACTATGTCTTCT
>JAHIVA010000034.1 GCA_018816985.1 Patescibacteria group bacterium
AAAAAAACACAAAAATCATTTCGAAGCGGAAGATTACCTCATCCCTTAGCTGGAAATAAGCTTTTTATAAGTGCTCAAAAAGAGATTGAAAACCTAAAAGAACAAAATAGAATTTTAAACTCTCAGATAATAGAAAGCACCAACAAAAAGCAAACACCTAATAGAAATAAATTTATTGCTTTGGCAATTCCTGAAATTGTTAAGATCGTCAAAAAAGTTGAAGAGGACTTGAAAACCAATAACTATAATAAAAATGAATTAACTACTCTAGGAAAATTTATCGAAACGCTATCCAACAATTCAAAAGAGGAGTTTAAAAAAAAGAAGCAACAATATAAAAGCAAAATTGAAGAATCAAATATCGAGAAAGAGATAGAAGACTATAATCAAAAACTTAAGGAGATGGAGATAATGGAAAAAAATGAAACTCTCAATATATCGGCAGGCCATACTGTTGCTATAAACATCTTCAAAGCTCTTCCCAAAAAATACAGAAGGTAAGTAGCAAAGCATAATATTCTACATCCAGAAAAATTATTATACTTTCCTTTTAAACGGTATAATTTTCTCTTCTTTATGCTCTGAGACTACCCTGTCAATGGCATTTGCAGCCAGTTGCAACTGATCCGGCGCCAGATGTGCATACCGCTCTGTTACCTGGATTGTTGAATGTCCAAGCACCTTTTGGACGACATATAAACTGATTCCAGTCATTACCATCCAGGAGGCACAAGTATGCCGACATGTGTGAAAGGTTACGATCTGCCTTCGGTCAGTAATTTCTTGATTGAAAAAATAATCGGCCACGTCTTTAAATACTTTCGAAACTTGTTGGCTTATTTTACCGTTTGACGCCGGAAAAACCAATTCATTTGGTTTCCCCTGTACTTTTTCAGCAAATACATCTTTTACCGCTGAAGTCATGTAAACAGCTCGGTCTTTACCCTTAGAATCAAGCACATTGAAAATGCCGTGTTCAAGGTCAATCTGTGACCATGTCAGGCTATGCAGTTCACCAGCCCTTAATCCACAATGAATACTGACAAGGGTTTTTTCATAAAGTTCCATACTTCTGACTTTCAACCCTTCCAGAAGTTTTTCTGCCTCATCATGTGATAGGAAACGAACTCTTTTATTATTATTGGAACTAATCTTTTTTTTTAATAATTTTGAAATAAGCGGCATGTCAGGTGCGGAACCATTCTCTTTTGCTTCACGCCAGATCTGCTTTAAAGTGGTTAGGGTATATTCAGCACTTCTGACACTCCTGCCCGAATCAATCATATCATAAAAAATATTTTCGATATCCTCTTTAATCACCTTATGAAAAGTTAGTTTACCGATATTTTTGTCAATCCATATTCTGAATAAGGATTCTTCTCTTTGATATGCTTTGGGCTTTTTTTCTTTCTGAATTTGTGGATAATAAATTTGATCAAAAAATTCTTTAACGGTTAGTGTCTTTTTCCGTTTTTTTTCTGCTTCATTTTTTGTCTTTTCCTCTTGTTCTTCAAAAATGGCTGCTTTTTTTATTTGAACTTGCCTGTGGGTCAATACTCCATGGCCAGCTTTCGCTTCTTCGATGAGCCGTGCACGTTCAACAACTGCCTTATCCTTTGCCCATCCTTCTGATGCCCAGCCAAGACCAGATTCACAACTTTTACCATTGACTTGATATCTGACAGAAAAATATCTGTCTGGCCGGATGCCATGTTTCCTATTAGGATGTTCTTTGTATCTAATTCCTTTACCAAGCGGAATCCACTTAATCATGCTTACTCCTCAATATAAAAATCAATTGAATATATTATCCCAGTTTTATCCCAGTTTTGCAACTGAAATAAATGCGGTTTATGTGAAGTTAAATGAAGCTTGGTATTTGTTAAATATTAAAAATAGTACCGAAAAATAGGGCTATAGAAAGTTTGTGTGGTGATTTGTGCGGTTTTATGTAGCTTGGATAAAACGGACTTCTAATCCGTAGGTCGGGGGTTCGAATCTCTCCAGGCGTACCATAATTTTAAAAGGCTCTTAGCGATATTCGTTAAGAGCCCTTTTGTTTTGGGGTGACAAAAATGACAGGCTGTTCCCGCCAACTTTATTTTTCCTT
>JAHIVA010000102.1 GCA_018816985.1 Patescibacteria group bacterium
GCAGCGGAGCTGACTACGGGGCAGGAATTAAGATTGTGGAAAACACGAATTGATTGTCAAGGACTTTTACTTATCCACTTGACAAGGTTTCTTTACAGGAGTAATATGGTAGTATAAATATATGGCTACAAACCTATACAAAAAAATAAAGGAGTTGCGCGAGCAAAACAAGTTCTCTCAAGGGTATCTCGCGGAACAGCTCAAGGTCTCCCGTCCCACATATATGCAGATTGAAAAGGGCGAACGAGACATTACTGTACCGGAGGCACAAAAGCTTGCTCTGGTTTTTGGTGTGAGTTTAGAGGATTTTCTCGGAGAAGAAGCTTCAGCGCTTCCTGATGTGGTGCTGAAAAAAGAAAAAGCAAAAGAGAAAGAGAGCGATATCCGCGTTATTATGCCTCGAGCGGATGTAAAAAAGTTCAAAGAAGTGCTTCTCTATGTTCTAAGCAAGATTGGAGCAAAACCGAACATTGGAGAGACAGCCATCTATAAACTTTTGTATTTTATTGACTTTGATTTCTATGAGAAGTTTGAGGAACAGCTTACCGGGGCGCGATACATAAAAAATCATTACGGCCCTACGCCGGTTGAATTCAAAAAAATCGTTGAAGGGATGGAGAAAAAAGGAGAAGTTGAGCGCGTTAAATCGAGCTATTTTCAGTACGACCAAAAAAAGTATCTGCCGCGCAGAGAACCCGACCTAAAGAATCTCTCGGCTCAGGAAATTAAACACATTGATGAAGTTCTCGCTCGATTGTCAGATAAAAACGCCAACGAGCTATCCGCCTATTCGCACAGCGATGTGCCGTGGAGAGTACACAAAGCCGGAGAGACGATCAGCTACGAAAGCGTATTTTACCGGGACGAGGATCATTCTGTAAGAAATTACGACGATGAACTTTAGTGAAACTAATGAATTTTCAAAAGATTTCAAGCGACTCTCAAAAAAATATAGATCCCTGCCGGATGATTTGCTTGAATTCAAAAGGATTGTTTCGGAAATTCCTCTTGGTAGTGGGAAGCACTTTGTAGTACTTCACGAAAACGAGGGGGTGAAAATTCTAAAGGCGCGCCTATTCTGTAAATACTTGCGGGGCGCGTCTTTGCGTATTACCTACGCGTATATTGAAAAATCGACCGCCATCTCCTTTATCGAGTTGTATTTTAAAGGAGAGCAAGTTAACGAAGACAAGGAGCGCATTAACGATTTCTTGCGTCAATTAAAATAAATGGCTGATAAATGGCTTACAGAAGTTACGAAATGGGTAACCTTGAAGCGTTAAATCTGGCGTCAGTGTCTTAACAAATGACACAAGATGAGAGATAATAGAACTATGTTTAAATCCGTCCAATTGAAACTTTCAAAGATAAAATATGGGGGCGATTCTATCGGCCGCGATATCCGCGTTGAAGTTGAGATACTCGGTAAGTTTCTGCGCGTTGACAAAAGGATCAAGGCCGGCACGGCCGCGGAAATAAATCGCGAGGTTGGCAGATTTGAGACCGACCGAGGATTATTTCAGGCCGAGATTCTGATTACGGTAATTGAAAGGGATTTGCTATTTAATGATGTCGGCAACGCGAAGGGTAGTGTAAAAATTAATACGGCCATCTCCAAACCGCAGCAGTTTGTTTTTGAAGTCCAAGTAAAAGAGAATCGTTCGATATTGGGAAAATTCTGGGGCAAAGCCACGGCGGTTTTTGAAATCACGCTGGAAGCAGAAGACTCAGACGCAACTAAATATGTGTCGGATGAAAGTGATGGGTGGCTTTGGGTTTTACTAGAGGATAATAAAACAAAAATAGATCTACCGGCGTTCTTAAAAGTCAAAGTAGAAAGGTCAGATAATAAACGCGAATACTTTATTATTTTGGAGGGACCGTATCGCGGAAGGCCAGCATCGGTCGTATTTAGAAATGATGGCTCTTCTTGGTTTATCGCCAGCGTTAAGCATGAACCGATGGCGCGGGCGAAATACTCTATTTCTCAAAAAACATTTATCCTGAAAGGCAGGAAATACAAAACTGTTGATTACCCCGAAGCTCCGTGGAAAAAGGGGCTATACGACATTGAAATTCCAGATTATGCCCATCGTGGCGGAGCAAATTATCCCGAAGCCAAAAGAGCTAAAACTTGGTTTAAAATAGGACATAGCGGTGAAAGATATCTGCATGCTGGAGGTCGGTCGCTCGGGTGCATTACCGTTATCGAAACGAAACGCTGGATGGAGATTTATAATA
>JAHIVA010000004.1 GCA_018816985.1 Patescibacteria group bacterium
TTCACTATCGTGTTTCAAAATCTCAACCCCGACTACACTCCCATTCCACGCTTGGTGGTGTTGTCACGAAAGTCCTCCTTCGGAGGACTGGCTCGCCTCCCTTCGGTCGGCTCGCTGACGGCCTCAATTCCTCCCCTTAAAAATTTATTGAAAAAGTTAAACAAAATCATTTTTTGCTTGCTCCGGTTTCTAAAAATTGTTATCATTAAAGATGAAAGATAACATATATAGATTATACTCTATATATTATAATATAATCAAATGGCAAGCAACAAAATAAGCTCAAATATCAAAAAAATCAGAGCGGAAAAGAACTACTCACTAGAAAAAGTAGCCCGACTTGCTGATTTATCGCTTAATACTATTGTTAAAATTGAGAATGGCGTTAATCAAAATCCCACTTTTGAAACTTTACAAAAAATCGCCAAAGCTTTGGAAGTTAAAATGGATGATTTAATAAACTAATACTATGGCAAAAATCAACGACTTAAATTTAAACGACTGGAAAGAGTATGATGACATACTGACCGATAGTTTATGGCTCATTGGTGAGCGCGACAAGTCCGGCGCGCACAACAACGTCTATCACGGCAATTTCATTCCGCAAATTCCGAACCAAATGATGCGGCGATTCACTAAGAAAGGTGATGTTGTTTTGGACGCTTTTTTGGGCCACGGCACAACGCTTATTGAATCAAAAAGATTAGGACGGCATGGCATAGGTATTGAACTTATGCCGGAAGTCGCATGTACTGCGGTAAAAAATATAAATACTGAACTTCCGAACGGCGGGAAGGTTGCTTCAGAGGTTATCGTTGCCGACAGCACGACAAAAGAAGCGCGAGAGAAAGTTTTAGAGGCACTTAATAAAATAGGCCAAAAAAGCGTCCACATGATTATTTTGCATCCCCCATATCACGACATAATAAAATTCAGTGATAAAAAAGAGGATTTATGCAACGCCGCAACCGTTGAAGAATTTACTACAAAATTCGGCGATGTGGTAGAAAACTTTTCTGATTTACTAGATCGCAATAGATACTTGACTATCGTAATAGGCGACAAATACACAAACAGCGAATGGGTGCCGCTTGGTTTTTATCTTATGCAAGAAACACTAAAGCGCGGTAAGAATCTAAAACTGAAAAGTATTTTGGTAAAAAATATGGTCGGCAATCGTGCAAAGCTAAACCAAGAAAATCTATGGAGGTATCGCGCACTTGTGGGCGGCTTCTATATTTTCAAACACGAATATATTTTAGTTTTCAAAAAAGTATGACAACACACGTTTTTATTGTTGATTCAACTACATTCAAACTCCACTTGGAATATCTTTTCGCTGGCACCGGCGCAAAAGATAATAAAATTGACTTCAACAACGGCCCGGATACTTCGCTTCACGCAACGACAGAAAATATGCTTATTGGTATGATTGCTGACGGAAGCAGAGTTAGAAGCGGAGATCAGATTATTTTCTACTTACAGCAGGAATTTTCAAAGAAAATTTTTGATGGCAAGTTTTTCGGAATTTTTAAGGCCCAAAATGACTGGTCGTTTTTAGATAACAATGACAGGCAACAATATCTCAAAAATGAACTTGAAAAATCCTTAACTTTCAGAACTCTTATTGAGCCATACAAAGTTTATGCGGAAGGCGTAACCGAATGGGAAGCTCTGGACGAAATAAAAAACATGACGTCACCGAATCAAATGTTGTGGAGTTTGATTTACCGAAAACTTAAAGGCAATCGTGGCAACACAATGATAACAATTTATGAGGCAGAACGCTTAACACAACTTATTAGAAACAAAAACAACAGAGATGAATTGGAATGTCAGAATAAAGTACTTTCGTTTGACGCGGTAGAACAGAAAATTGTTTGCTTGGATGAGGGGCAGAAAAACTATTCTGGGCGGCAAGAGGAAATAAATCTGTTGCCGCGATTGGTAGCGAAATATCAAGCTGGGAAATCTTTTGAATCGCACTTGCAGGCATACATAACAAAAAATCTTGGCGAGGGATTAAACAAAAGTTTGGATGACGCAATATTGCACGAAGCAAAAATGGAGTGGCTTGGCAATGAAGTATCAGTCGGCGTTGGAATGCAGAGAATTGATATTATGCCGTCAGCAATCAAAAATGAGCAACGGATACTAATTCCGGTTGAGCTAAAAGCGGTTGAAGCGGACGAGAAAAACATCATACAAATTCAGAGATATATTGATTGGATTGAGCAGTATTATATCCCAAACCGCCAAAGCGACATTCAGCCGGTATTGGTAGCAAAGAAAATAACTAATAAAGAATCAAGTGCTTACCTGCGATTGATTGATAGCTTTAATCGCTTTAATGAAACAAACGAGAATCGTTGCGCAAAGTTGAGATATGTTGAGTTTGATATAGATAATGGCGACTTATTCTTTGAGGTATTTTCCTACTGACCATAAAATATGAAGTATGTAAAATTTACCATAAATAGCTATAAGGGCATTCCAAAAATTGAACTGGATTTAAGTAAAAAGCCCAGTTCAAATATCTTTACGCTAGTCGGTTTAAACGAAAGTGGAAAAACCTCAATACTTGAGGCAATTTATCTTTTTCAGAATGATATTTCTAAAAAAGAGGCTCACACGTTAATTCCCAAAAGTCGTCAGTATAGTTTTAACGGCGAAATTTCCGTTGAAGCAGAATTAGAACTAGAGGATGAAGAATTGAGCTCTATTAAAACCCATTTGCAACGAAAACATAAATTTTATCTGACAGAATCTAATAAAACGATAAAAATTAAAAAGAAATATCAATTCAAGGGTTCTGCACCCCTAGAAACGGACGACTGGCAAGGAACTTTTTGGACATTGGATTTTGTAGGAAAGACGAAACAGGCAAAAAATTCTAAACGGCTCCGAGATTGGAAAAAGGGGGCGTGGGATGATGTTGTTGCATTGATAAGAGAAAAGTATCTACCCAAAATTTTATATTACCAAGATTTTCTATTTAAGTTTCCAGAGAAAATCTATCTTGAGCCCTTTGATAAAGAGGGTGCCGAACAGGAAGAGTATAGAGGTGTTGTTCAAGATATTCTTGATTCGATTGAAAGTGGTCTAACTACTGAAAAAGATTTGCTAGAAAGAATGAAGAATAAAGAGGAAAAATCTCACAAAGAAGCTCTAAACCAATTATTACTAAAAATGTCGTCAAAACTCGATGATGATATATTAAAAAAGTGGGATGAAATTTTTGGGGGAACACAAAAGAAAAAAGTAAATGTTTCTTGTGATAGCGAAACCGACGAAGCTGGAAATGTAAAACACTTTATAGAGTTAAAAATTGAACAAGGTTCTGATAGTTATTCCATCAATGATAGGAGTTTAGGTTTTAGATGGTTTTTTAGTTTTTTAATTTTTACAGCGTTCAGAAAATCTCGCTCAAGCGATCCGGGGGAAACTTTATTTTTGTTAGATGAGCCGGCAAGCAACCTACACCAGCGCTCACAGCAAAAGTTATTACAATCATTGGAAGACATTGTTTCTGATTGTAGGCTTGTTTATTCAACGCATAGCCACCATCTGATAAATCCGAAGTGGCTTGCTGGAACTTATATTGTGAGAAATAAAGCGATAAATTATGGAAATCCGGAGGAAGCAGACACAACAGAAACCGACATAAGCGCTATTCCATATAAAAACTTCGTTGCCAAATACCCCAATGAAGAAGACCATTTCAAGCCAATTCTTGACGCCTTACAATATACTCCGAGTAAATTAGAGATTGTTCCTTCAACTATTTTTACTGAAGGAAAAAATGACTATTATATTTTCAAATATATTTCGGATGTGTTGCTTGAAAAGAAGTATAACCTACATTTTTATCCGGGTGCTGGCGTGGATAAGTACGACGATCCTTTTCGCCTTTACTTGGCTTGGAACCGAAGTTTTGTTGCCTTATTTGACTCTGATAAAGGCGGGAAAGATGCTCGTGAAAGATATATAAAAGAGATAGGCCCTGACGTTGAAAACAGAATCTTTACATTTGAGGATGTTGATAAAAAATGGAAGAAATTTGAAACTGAAAACTTATTTTCTGAACCAGAAAAGGTTAAGGTTATACAGTCTTGTTTTGAGGCCTATGAAAAGAAAGAAGGATACGTAAAATCAAAATTTAATACCGCAATTCAAGAGTTGTATATTCGTAACGAAAAATTTGAATTTAACAAAACTACTTTACCTAAGTTTGAAAAGATATTTGGATTCTTGGAAGAAAAATTAGATAACTTAAACAACGATAAAGATTGATAATGACAAAAGTTAATCAAAACAGAGTTTTAAATAAGTACCTTAAGAAATGGGTCGCATAGAAATTGTAGAAAAACTAAATAGGTTTTTAGACAAGCACAAACTATTTACTGAAGAGTGCCATGTTATATATTTGCTTGTTGAAATAAGAAAAGTGCTTGACCGAGAAAATAATCATAAATATCCAATACTGCGTTTTTATTGTAATTGGTCTGTTCATACAGATAAAGATTCAACGCAAGAAATGGAAGCAATCATGAAAGATATTTATCAGGATATTGAAAAGCAAATTGCTAATCCTGCACTTGTAGGCATAGGAGGGAAAACGAAAGTTATTGGCTTCATGTACATGGAGGACTTACAGGCAGAAATGACAAAATTTTTAAAAGAGTACAAATTGCCTATTTCTCTTACGGGAAAAAATAATTGGCTTGAATTTGTAAAACTCCTCGTGAAAATCTTAGCTGACCAGCCAATAAAAACCCCCTGCACTGATATTAAGCAGTTTGCTTTCCTCCCAGCGGCCAGTGGTTGTGTTCGCGGTAGAATTGATTTTAACCAGAATATCGGGGAATATAGTTACTATGAATTTGGGAATACTTATTGACCCTTATTGACGCGCCTCAAGGAGGGGTTTAAGGGGAGGAATTGAGGCCGTCAGCGAGCCGACCGAAGGGAGGCGAGCCAGTCCTCCGAAGGAGGACTTTCGTGACAACACCACCAAGCGTGGAATGGGAGTGTAGTCGGGGTTGAGATTTTGAAACACGATAGTGAA
>JAHIVA010000127.1 GCA_018816985.1 Patescibacteria group bacterium
CACCTTTTGCGAAAGCAAAACGCGGTTCGAGCCAATCCTTTTGAGAAAATCCCGTCCCGCGACGGGATTTTCTTGCAAAGCGATAATTTCGGCTTGTTTACTGTCTAAAATGAATTTTTTGGCAGGTTCGAGCCAATGATTGCCGTTTCGCTCAAAATCCTTTGATTTTTCGGAAAGCTCGGATTTTTCATTGATGATTTTTTCTTTTTTAGCAGTATATTCCTCGCGCGAAATTGTGCTGTCCAAATGCGCGTCTAAAAGCAGGTCGAGCTTTCCTTCAAGCTCTTTAATTTTGTCTTTGAGATTTTGAGCGAAAACGGCACACGCTTGGGCGGCTTCCGCTTCTTCATTGTTAAGTTCCGCCAACATCCACTCCGCCCAAGCGGAAGACAAAGAAACTTTTTGAAGCTCGTTTGAAACTTCTTGCGCCAAAACTTCCTCGCGAATATATTTTTGCGAGCATTTTTTATCCCGCTTTTTGGTGCAACGATAATAGTTATGCCCTTTTTGAGTTTCGGAAGTTATGGCACAACCGCACTCCCCGCAAACGAGCATATTTCTAAACGGAAATTTTTTTTGGCTTGGTTTTTTAGGACGCGAACGATCCGCCATCACTTTCTGGCACGTTTCAAAAAGTTTCTTTGGAATCATTGGCTCGTGCTTTCCATCATACATTTCGCCGTTATATTTGAATACGCCGTAATAAAAAGAATTGGAAAGTATGCTTTGGATATTGGAAACGGAAAGCATATTTTTCTTTCGGCTCAACAAGCCGGCGGAAGTTATCAACTTCCGCAAATCTTTCAGAGAATAATTGCCGGTTGCGTAAAGTTCAAAAAGTTTGCGAACGAGGCGAAATCTCTCGGGGTCTTTATACATTGTGTGCTTTAGCAAGTCGTTCAAATAGCCCAGCGGAGCGTAACCGGGCAATTCGCCTCGGCGCAATTTTTGACGCAACCCTCTTTTGGTATTCTCTGAAAGATTATCAATAAAGTATTTTGATTGCCCAAAAGCGATATTCAACATGAATTTGCCTTGCGGGGTTGGTTCAAACCAAAAGGTCGGGGATTTTAGCGCTTTGATTTTTCCGGTATCAATAAGAAAAATTATTCGTCCGCCGTCAATGGAATTGCGGGCTAATCTGTCGGGGTGCCACGCTAAAATCCCCTCGGCTTCGCCGCGTTCCATTCGTTTGAGCATATCGTTGAAAATCGGTCTGCCCGGCTCTTTGGCAGTTTGCGATTCTCTGAAAGTAGCGGCGATCAAAAGATTTTCCCGCAAGGCAAATTCTTTTAATTCCGTTTCCTGCGCTTCCAACGACAAAACTTGCCTGTCGTCCTCGTCTGTTGATTTTCTGATGTATAAAAAGTATTTCATATCGCTTTTGGGCTAAAAATTATCGCTTTGCTTTCCGCCTTCGGCGGAAATAAAAGGATTGGCTTATAAATTTCATTTATCCGTTGCTTCGCAACGGCGAACCGCGTTTTGCTTTCGCAAAAGGTGGCGATTGAACCCAAAAAATCTTGGCAAATACTATACAATCTGCCTGCCGAGGCGCGAAGCGCCGAGGCAATAAACTCGCAACATACAATTTGGCTCCCCGGGTAGGATTCGAACCTACGACCTTGATCTTAACAGGATCCCGCGCTACCACTGCGCCACCGGGGAATATCAATGAACAGCCTGATTATATCAGTTGGCGGGCTTACTTTTCTACCTCAAACCAATCAATTGGGGTTTTATCATCAGGTTCTCCGTTATAGTTAACTGTTATCTCTTCTCCCTTTTTAATATCTCTTAATGCTCTATATGTCATTTTCTCTTCCTTAAAGTTTTGTTTCCAGTCTGCGTTTGGATCAAACGAGTGATTGTAAAGAGATCCGCAACCTAAAACTATCGATCCGCTTCTTGTACTTCTCCATGGATAAATATAGAGGTTTAATATGGTTTTTTCGCAATGTTTTCTTTCTGTAGGAGTAATATTAATAATCGGAGCTTTTTCAACAATATCTCCTTCTTTAAAATCCTTTAAGGCAAATACTCCTCTGCCTTTATTATTAGTTCTTTTTACAATAATCTTTGAATTCATAATTTTTTAAGTATACTCCCTGTAGGATTTAAAGAAAATCTGATTTAAGATTAAAGAGTGAATCAAACTTATTATTTTCTCTCTGCCCTTTTTCTTCTTTATCTTTTAGCCAATGTCTGCGACCGTATTTTTAAAATCCGTTCAGATAAATTCTACAGACCTTTTCATTTTACGGGGGGATTTCTTACTTACTTTTTTGTTAATATCCTAATAGATAAACCGCTTCTAAATCTATTTATAGTTATTCTTGTGGGAATCTTGTGGGAAATATATGAATGGTTTCTCTGGAAAAATTTTCCCAAAAGGTTTAAAGGACCACTCAAAAAAGATACCACAAATGATCTTTTCTTTGATCTTTCCGGAGCTCTCACTGCATTCTTAATCCAGATAATCCTGAAGTTTTTTCCTTCTTGAAGGGTGTTTGAGTTTTCTTAAGGCTTTTGCTTCTATTTGTCTTATTCTTTCTCTTGTTACTCCGAATACTTTTCCTACTTCTTCGAGTGTCATTTGTTTTGTTCCTTCAAGTCCAAATCTAAGTTTTAATACTTTTGCTTCTCTGTCGGAAAGAGAGGAAAGAACATCGTAGAGATGATCTTTTAACAGCTGTTTTGAGGCTTGGTCTACGGGAGAAGGCTGTGATTCATCGGGAATAAAATCTCCCAAGAAGCTTTCTTTGTCTTCTCCTACCGGGGCTTCAAGTGAGGTTGTCTCCTGAGCAATTTTAAATATCTCTCTTACTCTGTCAGGTTCAATTTCTAGTTGTTCTCCGATTTCCTCAGGGGTTGGTTCTCTTCCCAATTCCTGCATTAACCTTCTTGATGTTCTATATAGCTTATTTATGGTTTCAACCATATGAACCGGAATTCTGATGGTTCTTGCCTGATCGGCAATTGCTCTGGTTATGGCCTGTCTAATCCACCATGTTGCGTAGGTTGAGAATTTAAATCCTTTTCTCCAATCGTATTTCTCAACTGCTCTTATTAACCCCTGGTTTCCTTCCTGAATAAGATCAAGCAGGGATAATCCTCTTCCTATGTATTTTTTGGCAATTGATACAACCAGTCTTAAATTTGATTCGGTAAGCTTATCCTTTGCTCTTTTTTCATTTTTCTCATATCTTTTCGCAAGTTCTACTTCCTCTTCAGCATCCAATAGAGATACTCTACCGATTTCTCTTAAGTATTGTCTGACGGGGTCTGTGCTTTCCGAGGTATCCAATCTGGAAAGAAGTTCTATTTCGCGGTCAAGTTTTTCTTTGACTTTTTCGTCTCCCTCTGTTTCTTCGGGGGTTACTGATTCAAAAACGTCAATTGATTCCGAAAGAAGCTTGTCGTATAAATCATCTAGCTCGGCAATTCTATCTTCCGCATCCGGAAAAATCTCCAGTATGTCTTCCTGGGTTAAAAATCCCTGATCACGGCCCTTTTTAATAACATCGGCAACTTGTTTTCTAAGCATCGTCATCAAGAATTATACCCTGCTTGGCTTTTTCTTCAAGGCTATGAAGTTTTTCAGTCAGATTTTTAAATTCTTCCTTTACTTTTAGAAGCTTTTCTTTTTCCTCTTCACCTTCAAATTTCTTTATGTTTTCAGAAAGACCGAGAAGTTTTTCCTTTAAAGAAAGTATTTTTAATCCGTGTAAAACTGCTCCCGTTTCAATGGGAATTTCATCAGGACCACCAATCTCCAATTCTTCAGAAAGAACCATCCAGGCAAATCCGTCAAAAAGTTCCTTGGGAAGACTTTCCCCGAACTTTGATAGATTAAATTTGGTATTTTTTTGAGAATAGGTTAAATATTCGTCTAGTATTCTTTTGGAGAGAGGTGTTTTTACTAGATCAGAAACGGTTTTTTTAAGCAAAATTTCCGGATCATATCTGAAACCCAGAGAAAGAAGTCTTTCTTCCAGAAGTTCTCTTCTTTCTTTCCTTTCCGAAAAAGGTACTTTAGAACCCTCGTCCTTTTCCTCTTTCTTACCCTGTTTTTGTATTTGTTCCAAAACAGCCTCATTCGAAACATCCAGACGTTTAGCAACTAAATTTACGTAATGATCCTGCACTATTTTATCTGATATTAAAGAAAGAACGGGGACAACTTCTTTGCTTATTTTAGCTTTTCCTTCTCCGGACTTTGCATTGAATCTTTCAAATACTGAATCTATGAGAAAGTCCCAAATTCCAACCGCATTTATTAAAGATTCTTTGTAGCCTCCGGGGTTTTTCCTTGCCGCATCATCTGGATCTTTATACTCTTTAAGTCTTGCAACTTTTACTTCCAGCCCCTGATCCTGAGCCGTAATTACTCCACGTCTGGCTGCCGCATCTCCGGCAATATCGGAATCAAGACAAAGAATTACCTTTTTACAAAATCTGGAAAGAAGCCTTACCTGATCTTCCGTTATGGCAGAACCTTTAATAGCAACGACATTCTTAACTCCCGCCTGCCAGGATGAAATTGCGTCAAGTTCTCCTTCAACCACAATTGCGATATCCTTCTTTTTAATATTCCCCCGGGTTAAATTTAATCCATAAAGAAGGTTTCCTTTATGATAAACGGGGGTTTCCGGAGTATTAATATATTTTGCAGTTTCGTTTTCATTCGGTCCCGGAAGAACCCTTCCCGCAAAACCCACCGTGTTTCCCCTATGATCAAGGAGTGGAAAGATGACTCTTCCTCTTAGCCTATCTATAAAATATCCTCCCTTGGGATAGCCTATTCCTGCCTTTTCAATATCTCTCGGATCAAATTTCTTTTTCTCTATCAAAAATTTCTTTAAGGCAAGCGGACTATCCGGAGAAAATCCCAACCCGAATTCTTTGATGGTTGTAGGTTTTAATCCTCTCTCCTTAAGAAGATAGTTTAATGCAATCTTTCCAAACGAACTGTTAAAAAGAAGATATTGGTAAAATCTTGAGGTTAAATTATTTATTTCAATAATCTTTTCTTTTTCGGATGTGTCAGTTCTTGAAATACTTTGAAGTTTAACTCCGGCTCGATCTGCCAAAAACTTTAAGGCCTCCCCGAACTCCATTCCCTCATATGCCTGTAAAAAAGCAAAGACATCCCCTTTTTCTTGACAACCAAAACATTTATATATCTGCAGTTCGGGAGAAATCATGAAAGACGGAGTTTTTTCTGAATGAAAAGGACAAACCGCTTTAAAATTACGTCCCGCCTTTTTAATTTCAATATATTCTCCGATTAAAGAGACTATATCCGTCTTGCCCTTTACCTCTTCTATTTGATCCGCCATAATTTGAAGCTAAGGCAATTGTAACACAGACCCCAAACAAAAACCCAAAAAGCTTGAGAATCAAAATTTAATTCTTGATGGATTTTTGCCTTTTAGAATTGCATCGACTCTTTTTATCTCGTATCAATACCTTCAATTAAATCGTATTTACTAACCTCATTTGCTTTTATCCAAGCGTAATTTATGCTTTCGCTATTGAGTTTTACCTTTCCCTTTTTCCATGGAGCATAAAAACTAAGAGTTAATGTGGGAACATTATCGGGTCTTATAAAAACAAGGTCTAAAAGATATTTTACTTCTCCCATTTCAACTCCAACCTCCTCTTTTATTTCCCTTTTAAGGCTACCAACCAAAGCAAAGTACCAGATCTTGTTTTTTGTTGTCGGTTTCATATTTACGTAATCATCAATCTCAAGCCCTCCCCCGGGAACGGTCCATCGTCCGGGCCAAACTTTTTTGTCTAAGCTTCTTTGAGTTATTAAAAACTTATCTTTTTTATATATTATTGCTGTAGAAACAATTCTATGAAGTTCCCTGTTTTTGATTTGTTTATATTTCATTGGCGGAGAAGGTGGGATTCGAACCCACGAGAGCTTGCGCTCACGCGCTTTCCAAGCGCGCGGAATAAACCACTATCCGACTTCTCCTTATGAAGCTAATTATACTATAGAAGCTCTTTGGCTTTCTTAATAACATCTCTTTCCTGCCAAAAAGAAAGTTTTTTATACGCTTCCTCATACGAGAGCCAGGCTATTTCTGCTGTTTCTTTGTCAAAACCCTCCGGCAAATCTTTCTTCCAGATCATTAAATAAAATGTTACGAACTTAAGAACCTTTCCTTGTCTAGGATGAGTAAAAGAATATTTAATGGTTTCCATTTTTTTAATTACTTTAGCAGTAATTCCGCCCTCTTCAGCAACTTCTTTTACGGCCGCCTTTTGCAGGGATTCTTCATCAGCTTTTATCCTTCCCGATGCCATAGGTCCGGGAGTATCGTGGCCCGTATCATCTATTCTTCCTTTGGGAAGCATCCAGTATTGTCTTGGAAACAATTTGCTGGCTGCAGTTTTTCTGACAAGCCAAAATATCCTTTTTCCTTTTTTTCTGTAGACAACTCCTCCTGAAGAAAACTCTCTTGTTACTTTTTCTTTCTTTCCTTCTCCCATTTTTTAATAAGTTCTTCTGCACTTTTTAATGCTTCTTTTTCCCTCTTGAGCTCAACGGCTTTTGTGGCTTTTTTAAAATCCATCCATCGATATTTTTCAAATCCCATTATTTCTCCTGCGGTCTTAAGCTGGAGAAGATAATAATAGGTTTTTTGAGGAATTGTTTTACCATTGACTAAAACTACAGCCGAATGTCTTCCCACCTCTTCCAAAACCTTTGCGTTCATTCCCACAATTTCGCTGGTCATTCTTATTGTGGCTCTAACTGAAGATTCACCTCTTCTTACTGTTACTTTTGGTATTTCCCAATTGTCTTCCTTATCAGCAACAATCCAATAGCTTCTTTTACTCCGTCCTTCTTTATAAACAATAGCTCCTCCTATGGAAATATTGTTATTTTTTGCTGCCATACGGGTAATTCTAGATTAAAAATGAAAAATTACAATCTTTAAGCGGAGGATGCAGGATTTGAACCTGCGTAGGGATTGCTCCCTCGAGTTTTCGAAACTCGTGCAATTAACCGGACTATGCGAATCCTCCTTAGTGCGCCTGGTGAGACTCGAACTCACAACCTCAACCTCCGCAAGGTCGCGCTCTATCCAGTTGAGCTACGGGCGCTAAAAAATCAATTGTTGTCCGGCAATTTATTTGAAACCCAAGCTGTAGCTTTATCAAGAGCCGACGGAGGAATTTCTTCTTCAGGAAGATATGAAGAAAGAGCTTTTCTGATTTCTTCTTTATTCTCCTGCTTTACTACAAATTCCATCCTACCTGGGAAATTGGCCGTTTCCACTATCAAAAGTTCATCAACGGCTCTTTTGCTAAACCAGAATCTTCCCAATAAGTTCCAATCAATCTTTTTTCCCGCCATTGTTATCCCTCTGGTTGTGATCCTGTATTCAACGGTCTGCGGCTCCACCGTATTCATGACGTAAAAAAGGAAAATAAGAGCAATAAGTAAAACCACAGGCATAATTCCTTCAGCAAGAAACAAAATAAGACCGACAACGGAAGAAATTGCAATTGCTGTTACGTAAAACTGTCTTGTTCTTTTTTTAAAGGGCCGTGCATATGCACTCCAGGAAACCAAATCACGCTCAGGTTCACGCCTGACAACTACTGGTTCAGGTTCTTTTGTTTGGACAGTTTCGGGCATGTGAATATTATACCTCATTTTCTATACACCAACTAGAACTACGCTCTTGACTCGTTATTCGGGTTTTATTAGAATAAATTATGCTGCCAAGATATGGATTGCCGCATCTGAAATTTCCTCCAGGTGAACAGAGAAAGTTTATCCAAAAAGCACTTGAGATTAGCAAACTGGATCATAAATCTATAGCAAAAATCATTGGACTTTCATCAAGAACTGTACGAGATTGGAAAAGAGAAATCTGCTGTATGTCTGAAAAAGCTGCGGCTAAAATCTCTCGAGAGTATTCTATACACCCACCAATTTCTAAAAATATTTTGATAAGAGATTGGCTAGATAAAAAATTAATGGCTAGTCGTATGGGTGGAATTGCCTGCTACAAAAAATACGGTCTTGGTACTCCAGAGGGGAGAAGAAAAGGTGGAATTGCAGGTATTGCCAAACGTAGACAGTTAGGAATATTTGGTCCGATCAAAACATTTAATAAACCTAAAGCGTCTGTTAAATTAGCTGAATTTATTGGAATAATGCTCGGTGATGGGCATGTAGACAAATCTCAAATAAGCATTACTCTTAACAGTATTGCTGATGCAAACTATATACACTTTGTTGTCAAACTCTGCAAAGGTCTGTTTAAACACATGCCGCGTGTTTTAAAAAGAAAGAAAGAAAA
>JAHIVA010000035.1 GCA_018816985.1 Patescibacteria group bacterium
CTTTTTACCATTTTACAATTATCACAAATTTTTTTTACAGTTGATTTTATTTTCATAATTCAATTTTATTCACTATAACCCTAAATTTTTATTGAAGGGTCATATAAAATTTTATAAAATACTTTGAAACAAGATAAGAGAAAAACAAGGAAATTACCCTTATTTTTGAATACTTTTACTTTTTTAAAATTAAAAACAAACCGTAGATAACATCATACACCATTCTTAAAAAAATTACAACCCCCTTATAGCCTTTTGACTATTCTACCCTTTCCGCCATAAGAATCTAGTATAACCTCAACCGAATCCCCAATCAAAACCTTGATTCTATGCATTCGCATTTTACCTCCCAGGTACGCCAAAATTTCTTTCCCGTCTTCCATTCTGACCCTGAATAAAGTAGAAGGCAAGGCCTCAGTGATGACCCCTCTCGCAGTTACTATCTTTTCTTTTCTTAGATCACTCATGTAGATACCACAAATTATAGTAAATTGGGTAAATTAAGTCAAATAAATATATTTTTTAAAAAACTATTTTGCATAATCTACAATAACTTTTATATCCTTGGTCTTACCTGGAAGAGATTGAATCCAGGGAGGGCTTAATTTTACCAAAGCAGAGTTAATGCTAGTATATTGTGAAAGAATTTGGTCAAAATCTTTTTTAGGCTTATCTAATAAGTCAGTCGTAAATTTATCTACATCGAGTTCCCAAACAATTTTTACGGAACCGGATAAATTAAAATTTATATTTTTTACACTATCAAATAAAATATTTTCTTTACCAGAAAGGGAAAAATTTAAATCTTTAATATTAGGTATAAAAACTTCACTACTGTCATTTTTTTCAAAATTATCTTTTGTAATTTCTTGAGTTAATTTATGCTCATTAAAAATGATACCATAGAGAGTGCCTCTCTCAGTTAAAATTACCGACCCGTCAGAAGCCACCGGACCAATCACAAAATCCTCGACACTTAAGAAAGTAGCATCTTTGTACAGCAAAAATCCTGGAATTTTATTTGAAATTTTATCAAAAAGTTCATTCTTTAGGGTTGCTTTTAGCTCTTTTTCTATTTCCATTTTTTGGAGATCACTAACTTGACGAGACCTGCCAACAATCCCACCAGTAATATCTCCCACTGATCTACCATAAAATTTTGCATATTTAGATGTTCCTTTAAAACCAAGTATTTTAAAATCAAGCGGGGTACTGTTATATTCTGCCCCCTCAGTGGAAGCGTAAATATCAACATTAGTCTGCCCCGGGGTGCCATCTTTACTCATACCTGGAATTACTACTTTTGTTTTTGTTTTATAAATTTTATCATTAGATCCTTCTAAACGAGTATCAATTAGAAGTGTCTGAGGAATTGAGCTAAATTTATTATAAAGAATAACTTTACCTTCCGCCTTTTCTTTCAAATCTTTTTCTTCCAGAAAAATCATTTTTGACGCATCTCCAGAAAGATGTGTTAACTCAAAAGGAAGAACGGTAGTATTAAAATCAAGGCTAGCAGATAAATTTTTATCTAGAACGACATCTTTTGTCTTTAACATTATTGAAACCTCTGCTCTTGAAAATAAAAAAGAAAATGCAAAAAAACAAAATATTATGGAAATTAAAGCCACAAACCAAAGCAGATATCTATGTTTATTATTAGAGTATTTTATCTCCACATCAGCTTTTAGCTGTTCTTTTGTCTTTATTTCAAGAGTGTGTTTTTTATTACCCTTCACTCTAACCATATCTTCAAAAAAATGTTTAGGCATAATTATCTTTAAATTAAAAAACGATTAATATAAACGGAGTCAATAACAATAATAAACGGTTCGAGAACATTATTTTCTTCAAAGACTGCAATTCTATGGAGCAACTCTGTCTTTAAAAAAATAACTTCAAACTTTGATTCAGTCAAGGTATATTGACTAAATTGTTCAGTTTTAATTGTTTCACAAAAATAATCCACTAAATTTTTATTAATAGCAATATAAATAGTTGACGGAATAGAAATATCATTTGACAAATTGGCCAAAGAATCCTGAAACTTTTTAAGCCACTCTTCTCTTATTTTATTTAAAATTAAAGTAAGTTTTTTAGTTACAGATTCTTCCGCATGTTTATCTTTAAAAAGAGAAATAAAAGAACCCGCTTCACTTACGGTACAACCTAAATTAGAGGCTACTTCTCGAGTTAAAAAATTACACCCAAGAGGAAAAGATATTGATTCACGCAAAGTATTTTTTTTAATCATAGAAATATCCGTTACCTCTCCCCCAATATCTACCAAAAGAAAGTTCTCTTGTTTTGGGTAAAGATCGCGTACTGCTGTAAAAAAAGACAAAATGAAAGAAGAAAATTTTATTTGTTTAAAATGAAAATATTTACCTACTATATCTTCTATTTTTTTTAACATCCGTTCTTCGCTCATGGCAATAAAAACAGTCATTTCTAATTCTTCAATTTTTTTGCCTAAAACTTCAGATGTTTCATATCCATTTAACATTGTTTTAATATTTTTAAGTTCAATTACCCTAATCCTATTGTCAGGATTCTTATGTAATAGTAAATATTCTTCTTCAAAAAGTTTTACTTCTTTTTTGACTAATTCATCGGCTAATTTAAGAGTAAATAAAAAAGGTGTATTTTTTTTAAAATTAATTATCCTTGTTTGGAAAACATACCAAGGTAAAGACAAAACACAAAAAATCTGACTCGGTACCCCCAAGCCTGCTTGATAAATTTTACCAGCAACAATTTGAAGAGACTGCATTGCCAACGATAAAAAATTATCAAAGTCAACTTTCTCTTCTGTCTTTATTGGTTCTTGAGCAGAAAAAATTATTTTGGGTATTCCAGAACTTTGTGCCTCAAAAAGTGCTCCATCCACAGTAGAAGACCCGATATTAAAAACCAAAATCAATTCATCTTTCTTTTTAGTTCCAAAGATGTTCATCTGCTTAATTGTATCACATAAGCACTGCTTTGATACGCCTAATACCTTGCGCGACCGCCTCTTCTTTTTGAATTTTAAATGGTCCGCCATCCCTCGAATACTCTCGGGATGGCGAACACAACTCCGCTGTGTTCGCCACATGCGGACCGCCACAGAATTCTCTGCTAAAATAGCCTGCTTTTTCATCTCCAACAGAGTAAACTTTCACTGTATCACCGTATTTCTCGTTAAATGCATGAGCAGCGATTTTTTCAGCCTCGGCTTTAGGCATTTCTATAAAACTAACCGGCAGTTTTTCGGAAATTTTTTCATTTATAATATCTTCTACTTTTTTCTTTTCTTCTTCGGTCATTTTTTGTGGATGAGTAAAATCAAAACGCAGCCGTTCGTTGGTAATATTGCTCCCCTTTTGCATCACATGATTACCCAGAACAATCCGCAAGGCAGCGTTTAGTAAATGCGTAGTCGTATGTAATTTTTTAGTTTCCTCACTCATCTCCGTCAACCCACCCTTGAACATACCCGCAGAAGCAGTACGGGAAAGTTCTTGGTGTTTTTTAAAAGCATCATCAAACTCTTTTTCGTCAACTTTGTAACCTAACCCTTTCGCAACTGCAATACTTAAACCAGGTGGAACTCCATACATTTGATAGTTTTGGTATATATATAAACCAGAGACAATCCCATTATTTTTAATTATTGGCATATTCCCAATTTTTTTAATTAAACCTAATTTTACCGCCTCAAGATCTAAGCGATATAATTCAATTTTATCAAAAGACTTTTTAAATTTTTCTTTTTCTTCCCTAAAAATTTTTATAATATATTCTGATTTTTCTCTAATTCCAAGATAGATATTGTTATAAATATCAATTATTATCTTAACAAGTCCAATCCAAAATTCTTTTAGGAGCTTAAGTGAAGTGGAATGCCGTAAAAATCTTCTAATAAGGCGACGTAAAACATAACCTCTTCCATTATTTGAAGGTATCACTCCCTCAGCTGTAATAAATATTGCTGTGCGGATATGATCAGCAATAATCCTTGCAGATCTTTCATTGTCATTTGTGGAATTTTTTTGAATAAACTGCATTAATGGTGTAAATAAGTCTGTTTCGTAAACACTTTTCTTTTTTTGAACAATACTCAGCAATCGCTCAAAACCCATACCTGTATCAACACCCAAAACATCCAGCTTTTTTAAAGTGGCTTCACCTTTGTCTAATTTATCTCGTGAGCCATTACAAAAATATTCATTAAAAACTATATTCCAAATTTCCACATCCTGATTATCCACATTTTTGCAATAAATTTCTGTAGTTGGTCCACAAGGGCCAGAATCTCCTGTTGGTCCCCAGAAAACATCACTGCCATCTTCACGTATATCTTTCACTCCAAGTTCCTTCCAAATATTTCTTGATTCTTCATCCCTTGGTACAACTCCTTCTCCTTTATAAAAAGTTATAAAAGAAATTTCTAACCCTAATTCTTTAATAATAAAATCATGCGCGTAAGTAATTGCCTCCTTGCGACCATATCCCCCAAAAGAAAAATTACCTAACATTTCAAAAAAGGTCAGATGCGTTGCATCTCCAACCTCATCTATGTCACCAGTACGAATACATTTTTGTATGGTTGCAATATTTCTGTTACTAAAATCTTTATCCGCATTTTTCGGGTTAATATAATAGGGCTTAAATTGTTGCATTCCGGCAGTCGTAAAAAGCACTGAAGGGTCATTCTCTGGAATTAATGAAGAAGAAGGAATTATTTTATGCCCTCGGTTTTCAAAAAATTTTAAAAATTTTGACCTGATTTCATCTGATTGCATATTTCTTTAATTAATTGGATGATCTATTTCTTCCGAAATTTTTTTAATTGGTTTTTCTAGAATATTTACCAAAATTAAAATCAAGAGTACTAACATAGTAGCAACAAAAGCTAAACCAAAAAATCCAAACCCAGTAGCCATACCCACACCAGCCATTACCCAAAGTCCACCAGCCGTAGTTAAGCCCCTTAGACGTGTTCCATAAATCATAATAGAACCAGCTCCCAAAAACCCAATACCAACAATTATTTGAGCGGGAATCATCGTGGGATTAAGCCCCGGAAGATTTGCATATTTTTGTATTAAAATTTCTGAAACTAAGACAAATACCGCCGAACCCAAAGACACTAAAGCATGTGTTTTCATGCCGGCATCTTTATGCACCAAAAGTCTCTCCGCTCCCACTAAAAGTCCAAGCCCTACTGCCACCACTAACCTTAAAATAATTTCACTATTTTGGGTAAAAAATTGTTCCATAAGTTAATTATACAATAACCCCTCCACCAATACAAATATCTTTATCATAAACAACACAAGACTGGCCAGAAGCAACTAATATAGGTTTTTTAAAAATTACTTGTACCCTTACAGGTAAAGAACCTTCAATTTTTATTTGGCAAGGTAAAAACTCACTATGATAACGAATTTGAGCAGTATAAGTTTTATTGGATTCGGGAATTTGGGAAATCCAATTTACATTTTCTATTCTATAATTCGTTAGAATATTAGAATGAGAAATATTTTTGTCTTGCGATACTGTCAAAATATTTTTTTTTATATCTTTGCTTACTATATAATAAGCACCATCATTAGATGTCTTTTTAGTAATCGTAAAACCATGACGTTCTCCTAAGGTATAAAAAACAACTCCTTCATGGTAACCAATTACTTCACCCTTTTTTTTCTTGGCTTCGCTCGGAACAAGAACTACCTCACCTTTTTTTTCTTTAATATAGTGTTTTAAAAACTCTTTCAAATCAACCGCCCCTAAAAAACAAATACCCTGACTATCTTTTTTCTCTGCCACTGGAAGATTGAATTTTTTAGCTAATTTACGAACTTCTGTTTTCTTTAAATATCCAATTGGAAATAAAATTTTCTTTAACTGTTCTTGTTTTAATGTCCATAAAAAGTAACTTTGGTCTTTGGAAGGATCTTTTCCTTTTAGTAACGAAGTCAGAAAATGCTTTTTCGAACGGTTGACGTTGCATAGCAGGAAATCCTGAGGAAAAGCATTTTCTGACGAAGTTCTTGCATAATGTCCCGTTGCCACAAAATCAGCTCCCATTAAAAGAGCTTTTTTTAAAAAAGCCCCAAATTTTACTTCTTTATTACACATTACATCTGGATTGGGTGTTCTCCCCATTTTATATTCCCTAATCATATAATCAGCCACTTCTTTTTTATAAACATCTTTAAAATTAAAAGTTAAAAAGGGAATATCCAAATGCGCCGCTACCCGCATAGCATCTAAATGTTCCTCTTCTTCGTTACACTCTAAAAAATCTGGATGCCAAGTTTTGATAAAAACTCCGACAACTTCATAACCCTGTTTTTTTAGTAATGCAGCCGAAACAGCGCTGTCTACTCCCCCCGAAAGTCCTATAAACACAGTTCGACTTTGCTCACCGTAAACTTTTTTCTTCTTCATAAACAAACCTTACAGTTCCATCAACTTTTTGTAAAGCTCGAAAGTCGCACGCGCGTCAGAAAGAGCACTATGCGCGCGCTCATTTTTTATTCCAAAATATAAACACATTTCTCGCAAAGAAAAATGTTCAAAATCTATATCCTTATGAAGTTTGGCCCAAGCGATAGAAATAGTATCCAGTTTGTGATAATGCATACTATTTTTTATTCCGGTTTTAGAAAATGCATGCTCTAAAAAACCTGAATCAAAAGCAACATTTTGTCCCACCATAATTGAATCCTTAACTTTCTCAGACAATATTTTAATCGCTTTTTTAAGAGGATATGCATCAGCCCATAATACCTCTTGATAATGACTTATTTTAAGCGAAACAGGAATAGCTTTTTCGATATGCTCTGGTTTAATTTTCAATTCAAATTCTTCAATAATTTCAAGCTTGTTTGTAACAAGCACACAACCAATTTCAATAATCTCATGATCAAAGACATTCAATCCAGTGGTTTCTATGTCTATAAAAGCAAAATTATGTTTTCTCATTTTATTTATTTAATTTAACAAAATCACCTACTGGGTTAAATATTTTAAGATATTTTTTTGATGTTCAGAAAAACTTTTCGCATAATGAATGTTTCCACTTTTATCGTGCAAATAATAAAGATAAAGTGAATTCTGCGGATGAATAGATGCCAAGATGGCCGCCATCCCCGGATTCCCAACTGGACTCTTTGGTAATCCTTTTGTTTTATAAGTTTCAAGCGCAACATCCACCTGAAGTGGCATATTCAAAGATATTCTTTTCCATAAAATTCCAGAGATAACTCCCCTATCAGTCTCTCCTTTTGCTTCTCCCTCAATAATTGAAGCCATGATTATAATGTCTCTCTTGTTTTTCCCTAAAGAAACGATTTCTGGAAGAAGGGGGGTAATTTTTTTTTCAAAATTTTCGCCCATTGATTTTAAAGCTTCTATTTCAGTATCAGTAGTAAAGAAAAAATAAGTGTCCGGGAAAAGGTATCCCTCCTGGTCTTTTGCCAAGAGCAAAAATTTTTCTTTATTAAAATTTACCAGTTTCTGCACAAAAGTATCGGCAATATCGTCAATATTAAATCCTTCTGGAATTGTCACCTTAATTGGCGCCAAATGTCTTTCTCCGCGGGAAATCCTCCTAGCCACTTCCCAAACCGGTTCTTTTTCTTCAAATAAATAATCTGCCGGAATGAGGTGTTTTTCTCCTCCGTAAGCTATTGCGAAAAATTCAAAGACCGGTCTAAAAGAAATTATGTGTTCTTGTTTTAACTGCAAAGAAACACTCCGCAAACTTGCCCCTAACTCTATTTTCAATATCTTGCCAACTGGAAAATCAGCTGGCGCGCTTAAAAAAAGAAAATAAAAAATCAAAAACAAAACAATCAAACTAATCGCGTAAAAACTAACTTTTTTATTTTTTTCACTGTCAAACATCCGATGTTTGACAGATTCGTTTGGTAAGTTTTCCATAATTTATGTTGGCAAATTTGCCGGTGGAGAAGCTTCTTTAGATTCAATACGTTCCAAAGTTGGAACTTTCAAAATCTGTCCTGGGAAGTGCCAAATGGTTGCAAGCTCTTCTGTATTTAAAACAAAGGTTTTATGATGAACATAGGCCTTAATAAGACCATCAAGAGTAAGAACTTTAGGAATGGGCCATTGCCAATGATTTTGAGAAAAAATATGATGTCGAAGAGGTAAGCGGAAAAAAGCACGTTCACGATATTCATTGAGCATTCTGTTGGCTAACATCATAACTGTTTTTGGAGAAGCTAATAGTACGCCACCATAACGATCTGCTTGAGCTGAATTTATACGATCAAAACCATTTGAATCAGGAGCTGTGTATTGACGAAAAAGAAGACGAAGATTTCTTCTGGTACTAAAATCGAAGGCTTCTTTTTTTGCCACATATACAACCCTAATTCCAGTGTCAAAACCAAGCTTGCTTACCTTATTATTCATCCTTTCTACTGCCTTTTTATAAATATCAGGGGTACGAACTTCAATTCTGGCTCTTGTATCAGCCCCTGGCTTAATTTCTTTTGTGCTAGTATAAGGAGCTAATAATTTACTTATTTGAACTAGGGATTCAGCTACCCAGTTATGTTTGCCAAAATAAGTCCCTTTTGTTCGCCATGTTTTCTTTGAAGCGGTAATAACAATCTGAAGCCAGGCTTGTTCATCTTTTTTAAGCGAACCAAAAAGTTCAATCACTGGAGAAATTGGATCAACCTTATATTCTTCTTTAGGGTCTTTGTCTAATCCAAAATCAACATATGTTTTAATCGGAAAAGCTTCAGGTTTCAATAAAGCAAATTCTGCTCCCCAGCCATTCCAAGCACTCTTGGAAGAAATCTCGTCTACTGCTAAAGTATAATCTTCCACTGCCTTAATTTGAGCTTGAGGATATTGCGCATACATTTGGGTTTCAATTAAACCCCTAACTCGCGTCGGCGTACGAATAAAAAAATGCACTTGCCCTTCAATGGACGCAATCTCCAAAGAAAACCAAAACCACACTGCTCCTTGCCACCACTCTTCCTTACCTCCTTTTTCTGTCCATTGATAAAGAGCGTTAGTTAAAAAAAGTTCCATTGCTTTCGGACTGCGATCCACTTCGCGGGGTGGAATTATTTCCAATAAAACGAAATCTATTCCAGAAATAAAATCCTGTTGGATATAATGAAGCCATAATTTCCAAGCTAGCCAACCTAAAAATATTGTCCCAGCCAAAGCCAAGACCACTATTCCTAAACTATATTTCCAGACAAAATAACCTAAGATTATAACTACAATCAAAAGCCAAATTTCTTTTATAAAATTTAAAATAGATTCAACGACCGGATCCTTCATCCTTACATTTTAATATGTTTAAGCTATGGTGTAAAGTCCACCCTTGTCCTTCTTGAAATATTTTATATTAGCCAGATTTACTAAAATAGTATTTTTCTTAAAATATCTCTCTTTCATCACTCTTTTAATGATTTCATCCTTTGACAAAGGTTCTCCTTCTTTTTTAAGAATATCCTGAATAACTTCTCGGGCAATACCCGCTTTATAACCCCACTCAGAAAGAGCATACATTCCTCTACCCACTAATACAAAACGAGAATCTTTAATAAGTTCGTTGTGACAAGTGGCATAATGAGTTTTTTTGCCAAAAGTTTTAGAAATAGAATCAGCTACTTCTTTAAAATGCATTGGCGAACCGTGGCGTCTCATTACCAAAAAGGCATAGTCTTTCACTCCGCGAGTGCGAATATTAGGCGAGGAAGCCTTACCCCATTCCCCTAATTCATTCTTCGCAATAGTTTTAGACATAGACAGCCATCTTTTAGCCATTTCCGCATCTCGGCACTCTTCAGTCACATCTTTCATCTGCTCAAAAAACTTCTTAATCATTTCAGTCTCAGGAATTAAGTCTTCGTCTTTCAAACTAGTATAAAGTTTTCGCAAAGTTTCGTGAATCTTATCAGCCATAGCGTCGTTGATACTATAACGAGTATGAAAATGCTCATCTTCGCGATATTTTTTAAAAACATCAGCTAATATCAGAAAAAAATTAATGTGATTCTGGGTATTTTTGTCTTTTGAAACATAAGGCAAAAATTCATGTTCAGCAACAATTGACCCCAAGTTATGCACTATCTGTTTCAGCTCGTCAAAAATCGCTTGCTCATTTTTATAAGCATCAGATTTTTTAATAAGATTAATGGCAGCTTCTTCAACTTGACGGACACGCTCTCGAGTAATGTTATATTTTTTACCAATATCTTCAAGGGTTTTTTTCTTTCCATCAGCGGTCAAACCAAAACGATTCATAATTACATCCAAAGCCCTATCAGCTAAGTGTGAAGTTATTTTTTTAGTTATTTTTTGGGGTTTAAAAGTTATTGTCGACATATTTTTTATCTTTTTGCTCTTGCTCGGTCAAGCTCAGTTAAATATTTTTTACGCAACCGAACAGATTTTGGTGTAATTTCTAGATATTCATCCACATTCATAACCTCCAAACCTCGCTCAATACTCAGAATAAAAGCGGGATTTAAGGTTATTGCTTCGTCGTTACCAGAGGCCCTCATATTCGTAAGTTGTTTCCCCTTAGTGGGATTGACAGACATATCATCCCCCTTCAAAACATTACCCACAACCATTCCTTCATAAACCTCTGTCCCGTGAACTACATACAATATACCACGTTCCTGTAAATTTGCAAGAGAAAAAGCTACTACTTTGCCCGCAACCATTGAAACCATAGAACCGTATTCTCTTTTTTTTATTTCTCCAGCAGATTCTTTAAATCCAGTTACCCTAGAACTCATAATTCCTTCTCCTTTTGTATCTATAATAAATTCACTACGATAACCTAAAAGTCCACGAGTAGGTATGTCAAAAATAATCCTAGCAATTCCTTCTTTTTCCACCATATCTTTCATAGTGCCACGCCTTTTGCTAATTTTTTCAATAACGCTTCCAGAAAATTCCATTGGAACATCAATCACTAATTCTTCATAGGGTTCCGTTTTAACTCCATCTTTTTCTTTAATAATAACCTCCGGTTGAGAAACTTGCATTTCAAAACCTTCCCGGCGCATATTTTCAAGGAGTATCGCTATATGAAGTTCACCCCGTCCATAAACTTTAAAAAAAGAAGGACCTGATTGCTGACTATTTTGATCTGGAGAAAAATCAACTTTCAGTCCGACATTTATTTCTAATTCTTTTTCCAATCTTTCTTTAATTTGCCTAGAGGTAACATATTTACCTTCCAATCCAACAAAAGGAGAATCGTTGACTAAAAAATTAAGAGAGAGAGTCGGTTCATCTATAGCAATATGTGGCAATTGCTCAACGCTCTCGTCTTCACATAAGGTTTCCCCAATATAAATATCTGGAATTCCAGCCAAAAGAATAATGTCGCCTGAAGTAGCAAAATCTGTTTCCTTTCTATTAATACCCTCAAAAACGAAAAGCTTAGCAATCTTTCCCTTGCGTGTCCCATTTTCTCCCTTCACAAAAACCTGACTGGAGGTTTTTATTTTTCCGGAATAAATTCGTGCCACCGCCAGCCGGCCCAAAAAATTATCGTAACCTAAGTTAAAAACTTGCGCAGACATTTTCCTTTCTTCATTAATAGAAGCTGGTGAAACTTTTTCTAAAATTACCTCAAGCAAAGGCGATAAATCTATCGATTTGTCACCTAAGTGGCGAAAAGCTAATCCCTGCCGTCCAATAGCGTAAACTGTTTCAAAATTTGCCTGCTCCTCGCTAGCGCCTAACTCAAAAAATAAATCTAAAATTTCACTATGGACTCGATTAGCATCCGCCGCCGGTTTATCTATTTTGTTTATGACCACAATCGGCTTCAAACCCAACTCCAAAGATTTTTTTAAAACAAATCTAGTTTGCGGCATTGGCCCTTCAACCGCATCTACCAAGAGAAGAACTGAATCAATAGCACGCAAAACGCGTTCTACCTCCGAACCAAAATCAGCATGACCAGGAGTATCTACAATATTTATCTTTGTTGTGGGACGTCCTGAGTCTTTCGAAGGATAATTAATAGAAGTATTTTTAGAATAAATAGTAATACCCCGCTCTTTTTCAAGATCGTTTGAATCCATAGAAACTCCCTCATCTTGAAGCCCACCATTTTGCTTCATTAAAGCATCAGTCAAGGTTGTTTTGCCGTGGTCCACGTGAGCTATGATTGCTATGTTTCTAATTTCCATAAGTAGTTTTCATTAAAAAAAGCCCAACAAAACATTGGAGCTTTTTATTATAATAACACAGTTTTAAAGAAACAACAAATTTAAAAATAAAAAGATGCAAAAGATATTATTTTATGTTATTTTATAGTCAATGCGTCGGTATAGAGTGTGCGGGAGAGACTGTTATGTTAGTGTAAAGATTTGGTATGAAGAAAAATAAATAATGCGTCGGTGGTAGAGTGGTCAATTACAACAGACTGTAAATCTGTCGCCTTCGGGCTACGAAGGTTCGAATCCTTCCCGGCGCACCCCTTGACATTTGGTACATAAAGTGCTATACTTATAGTATTATGAAAATAAATAAAAATTCAATGGTTTTGAGCTTGAAAATATTATCTATTTTGTCGTTTAGCTTATTGCTTATACCCGTTAAGGCTTTGGCGACTCCAGGATATGTAGACAATCCAATACCCTATATTTCGTCTATTAGTCCAGATTCCAGTAATGGCCTTGTGGGAACAAATATTATCATTACAATTACTGGAAATGGATTTATCCCAAACTCAATAGCGAGAGTTAACGGTGCCGACCGAGCAACCACTTTTATAGATTATTCTCATCTTTTGGTTAGATTAAATCCAAATGATACTTATAACACTAATGGAATTTACATTAATATTTTTAATGGATTTCCGGGTGGAGGATATTCTAATGCAGAATACTTTACTGTTAATAAACTGACTCCCGTTGCTAGCACAAATAATAATTATTCGAATACAGGCCAAACAGAAAATTCGACAAACGAAAACAATGATGCTAACGACAACAACCGTAGCCTTGCCGCCACTGCCCTTTTCGGAACACCAAATAGTTTTCTGCCTTCCGGTTTGATTCAGTGGATTATCTTAGCAATAATTGTTTTGATTATTGTCATTATGGTCAGGAGAGTTTTTGGCGCCCAGAAAAGATACGATGATATGCCACTAAAACACGAATAAAAATATAAAATCTCAACAAAAAAGTCAGCCCTAAGGGGTTGACTTTTTTGTTTTTGTATGATACAATATAAGGGTATTTTCTGTCCCTTGAAAACTAAAAAATACATAGGAAGTTCCTATGTTGAAAGATAAAGATTACATAGGAATTTCCTATGTATCTGTTATTAAACTCGCGCCCGCGGGGCGCTTAACTAACAGCGCTTGGCGCAAGGAGGAAGTTATGGGGTACTTGATTTTTTTTGTCATCGTTTTGGCGCTGATTGCTGTCCTTGTACTGCTCGTTACACAGTCAAGGACAGAGGTGAAGCCGGCGACGGCTTTAGTCTACAACAATATGTGGACTGGGCAACCGGATGTTGTTTTTCCTGGGACTGGTTTCATCGTCCCTGGAATTCATCGTATCCTTGAGAGAGAGGTCTCTCTCAAGAACGAAGCGGAAAATCCATCAAATGTGAACTTAATCACAGGAGACGGAATCGAGCTGGAGGTGGATTATATTGTCCGCCGCCTTCAGGTTGGTTGCCCTAATCCTGAAAAAACAACCAACTGGGAAGATTTAAAAAAATGTGTAATCAAAGCAGTTACCATAATCAATTACTCGGGGCGTCGTGATAAAATTCTCACTCGAATCGTAGCGCGACTTCAAGAAGCTCTCCAGCGTAGGACTGTCAATGAACTTTTCTCTGAAATTGACGTAAAAACGGGGAAAAGAGGGAAAGTTAACAAGGAGGTAATGCAAACAATAGAAACCGAGGTAAACACCAAACTCCGTGACGACATTGTTACTACTGAGTGGGGCTTCTGGGTAGAGATAGACCTAGAAGACTACAATCTTCCAATCGTGATTCGCAAAGCAAGAGAACAACGATCTAGCGCCGAAATCGCTGGTAGCGCACTCAAGGAAAAAGCGACAGCAGCAGGAGTGAAACCCGAATGGCTTATTGTCGGAGAAGCTCTTTCCAGCATTTTCGGAAACAGGAAAAAAGGGGGTGACAAAGAATGAATCTCATTATTTGGCTTGCGGTAGCGGTGGCACTCTTCGTACTGGGTTTCATTAGTTGGGTTACCTGGTTTTCGATTCTGGCCATCGTTGCGGGAATATTCCTACTCATCTGCACCGGTGTGGGAATAGCAATTATCGCGGGAATTACGACCATCCATCCTGTGGTTCGGAAAATCATTATCTGGATGGTGGTTCTCTGCCTCGTGGTTATCGTCTGGGCAGGGATCAACAAATACAGGAAGGAGTTGAAAGCAGAGAAAAAGGCGGACAAAATCGGGATGGCAAACTCTTCGTTGTGTAAAAACGATGAGAGTAAGTGGGTAGCCATCCCCACCGGTTTTTACAAGGATGGCACTGGGGCTTGCGTGGAAGGAACGCCACCCCCACCGCCGGCACCACCGGCTCCGCCTGTCGAGGCACTCGTATTGGAAAAAGAGTGTCTCACACCCTGCAGTAGTTTTGTGGGGTGGAATTACAAAGTCCGAACGGATGGAGATCCGGTCCGGGTCTATAACGCGAACTATTCCTGGGAAATCCCAGGAAAGGGGATGGCCAACCCACCCAAAAATTTCAAACCCGGCGATGCACAAATTATTTCGTCGGGGAAAAATCCACAGGTTGGGGTGTGGGTTTACAAAAAAATCACTGTCCCTAGACAGTGAGTAGCGCCCGACCAGCGCGAAAGAGGTCAAAGATATGGCTAATATTATCGCGTCTGGCCAACGCAAAAGGGCGGCGTTCTATCGAACGACCGCCCTTTCTAATTTCTACTCAATTATTCTACTCACTTAAATGCACTGTTCCCTGTTCTGGATTTATTTGATCTTTAGAGATGCCTAGAGTGTTTAAAACTACACCAAGGATAGTCCAAACTCCCATCATAATAGTAATTCCAATAATTCCCCAAATCATATGACTTTTACCAGTTGTCTTCTTTTCTTCATTTTCTTGATTGGAAAGAAATTCAAAAACCCCATACAGAAAATACACAATAGCTAAAGCAAACAAAAGACCAATGAGCGGATTTATAATCATTGTATCAACATTTCCGATAAATCCATCTAGACTCGTGCTTGCGGCATAAGCTATTTTTGTAGACATATTTCAGAGATTCAAAATTAATAATTTATCGTCGGCAAAGTAATAGTACCAGTATTACCAACGTTAAAAGTATTTGTCAAAATACTCACCAGCCCCCACATAGCCACGATAACAGCCAAACCAATAATGCCGTAAATTATTCTATTTCGGTCGGTTTTCTTGGCTTCTTCATCACTTGAAATAACATAAGTGATAACTCCCCAGACAAAATAAACTACCCCTAGAGCAATCAAAACTGGCACAACCGCATTAAGAAGTTGACTAATTTTACATAGCAATGAACCTATGTCTGTGACCTGTGCTCCAGTACAGACAGTACCACCGTAAGTACTCACCGCCAAGGCAACCATCGGTGATAAACCCAAAACAGAACTCGACAATATAATTAATTTCTTTTTCATATGATTTTCTAAAAATACTTTCTAATAATTTTGCGACCTAATAATAAACTAATAATATCTTTTAATTATAACCCTTGTGAAAAATTGAAGCAAATATTAAGGAGGGGAAACGTGTGGAAGCACGGAAGTGTCAATACTAAAAGTGCTTCCTAGAATTCCAACCAATCCCCAGACAGACAACATCACCGCTAAAGCAATAATCCCCCAAATCATAAACTGTTTGCCTTGTTCCCGCTTTTTTTCCTCATCGGCATTTAAAATAAAGAACTGCACTACTCCCCAGACAAACATCACGGTTGCCAAGGCAAAAATCAAAGGAATGATAGAATTGTTAATAATACCAGTGATATAGCACAAAACATCTTGAAATTTTGGATCCCCTGCAAGACTACAGGTAGCACCTCCAGCCACAGTTAAAGGTGTGATAGTCGGCGCAGAAGCACTCAAGTCGAAAGTTTTAACGATAATATTCACCAACCCCCATAGGCCAACAATAACAGCAAAGCCTATAATGCCATAAATTATTCTGTCTTTCCCTTTTTTCTTTGCCTCCTCACCGTCAGCAATAACGTATTGCACTACTCCCCAGACAAAATAAACCACTCCCAAAGCAACCAGTAATGGAATAATTGAATTTAAAATTTGTTTAAATTGACATATTAATTTCCCTAAACCACCTAAGGCAAGGCAGGGTGATTGACTTGACGACTCAGAATAAGAATAAAAATCAACTAGCGCATTATAATTAGAATTTTCATCGGCAGCCTGAACTCCAAAAACTGGAACAAAAATCCCAACAAGCATAATTAATAGGATAGTGGATAAAATATATTTTTTAATTTTCATAATATTTTTTAATTTACAATGAAAGCACAGTTGCCGAGATCATCTTGGCAATCGCCCAGGCTCCTAATAATATTGCCGCCCCTATTAGAGTATAAAGAAGAGCATCTTTGGCTTTGGTTAATTTTTCTGAATTACCTCGAGCGGCCACAAAAAGAAAACCACAATATATAATGGCAAGCGCTACGATTGGTATACCAATTTTAAGCGCTCCTTCCAAAATCTTTTGAACGAGGCTGGGGATGGAGGTAATGTTTGGAATTGGATTGACAATTTTCCCTCCAAGGGCAGGATTACTAGGAGTATCACCTTCTCCAGCAAAAGAAACAACAGGTAAAACCAAAAGAGAACTGAATATAAATATTTTCTGCCAATTTTTCTTAACTAATTTTATCATTGTATTATTATACATATTATAAAGGATTAAAACCAATCCAGGAACCCTCATAACCTAAAATGGATAATATTGTTCTGATAATCAAAAAGGCTGCCATGGCAAAAATCAACCCAATAATAGCGTTAGTAAAAATTGATTTCGCTTTGGTTCTGGCACTGGCTATCTCCCCGCCCGCCGTGACCATCAGGAATCCGGCATAAGCGAACATAATGGCTGCAATTGGAATAACCATATAGTAAAGAATAAAATGAATAACTGTATTAATAAGATTCATAAATGCCTTAAAATCGCAAGGCTGTCCTTCTGAATTATCACAAGGAACCAAGCCTGCTGCCAAAGAAAAAGCTGGCATAATTAAAATTAAAAATACGGCTAGATAGATTATAAATTTTTTTGTTTTTTGCATTATGCTATTTTAATAATAAAAGATTCAGCTTGGCATTAGCATCTTTGATGGCACCCGCTACCGACAGATTATTAGAAAGCACCGCATTGACCATTCCATTAAAAACAGAATCTGTATTTTTAGGTGCTGGGTCAAGCCAGCTTTTCCCATACAAAGCTGAACTATAAAAGATGGAAGAGTAAGCGTCATCCGGCACAATTGTTAATAAATCCCGACGAGCTGGAGCTACTCCCGTAGCTACTACCAACTTTGAAGCAAAGTCCCCAGCAGCCATTAAACTTGCCGTAATAAAAGCAGCATCAAAATTCTTAGAAAAAGACGAAATAGCCAATCCTGTCACTCGGGCTCCGGTTATTTTTAAATTGGAATTCCTAATTTGGGGCAAACCGGCAACAAAAAAGTTTTGATTAGGGTTTCTGTTAACCAAAGATTGGAGTTCTCCGGCAAAACCAAAATAAAATGCCAAATCTTCTCTGGAAAAAGCATCAATGGAGTTTGGTAATGATTTATTCCAAGAATATGTCACATTATTAGGATCCGCAAAGTCAGTATAAAATTTTAAAATTGAAGGAAGATTAAAACTTCCAATCGATGAATCTAAAGCAGAGACAAGGGTTCCGTTTTTTTCTTGAATAATAGGATTCCCAGCCTGCATAAAAAGAGTAGCCATAATATCTTTAGCATGAGTCACGTTAGAGAACTGTCCGAAAGCTATCGCGCTTTTTATAATCTTATTTGCATTGTCTTTTTGGGTGAGTAAAGGCGCAAGATCAGTCATTTCGTCCCAATAAGTAGGAGGATAAATAACTCCGTTTGCGTCAAGAATACTACGATTATAATACATCATCAATGGGTCAATAGATATTGGAAAAGCTAAAATACCATTAGCGGTTAAAAAAATTTCCCCGGCAGTAGCAAAATTATTCTTAAAAGAAGCCAAGGGATAACTCTGATACGGAATAGTAAAAATTTTATCGATATAATGAAAAACTAAATCATTCGGTAAAAAAAATATATCCGGCCCTGTCCCCGAAGCCGCAGCTTCAAGTAAATCTTGGTCAAAAGTATCGGCAGATTTTTCTTCATAAGTAACGACAATGGTAGGGTTAGCACTATTGAAATCCTTTATTGCGCTAGCCATTAACACATTCGGAATGGTTCCCCACAAAACTACTTTACCTAGACTCCCCGTGCTATTTTTACCGAGTGGGATGGCGCCAGAAAAAACCAAAACACCTAAAATGGCTGCAACAACAAATATAATTAAAACAATTATTTGAAAATTTCCTTTCATTGCTTTGTTAATATCATACCATAATGATGCTCCCCTGCGTCAATTTCTCTATCCATTACAAAATCTTTCTTTTGAAACATTTCCAGGGCTTTATCTTTAGAAATAACATTCGTTTCATTCATAAGAGACGATTCGGACCAATCAATTAATAAAACTTTGCCTTTGGGTTTTAAAATTCTTTTTATCTCTTCAATAAATTTTTCTTTATCTTCTACTTGAAAGAGTACATTGGAAGCAATAACCGCATCCGCCACTACATCTCCTATCCTAGTTCCTCCGAGCTTTTCTACATTTCCTAAAATAATCTCAACATTGCCCAAATGAGCTTCCTTCGCTCTATTTTTGATGGTGTCTAAAAAATCTTTTTGTAATTCAATAGCATATACTTTTCCTTTAGGCACCAACGCCCCAGCTGCAATAGCATAATAGCCTGTCCCCGCACCCAAATCCGCCACAATACTATCTTCCTTTAATCCAAAAGCTTTTAAATTTTTTACTGGATCAGTGAACATCCGTATATTATAGTATATAAAAAACTTATCCACTAGCGGTTATTGTCAAATTGTCAAAGGTGCCCTTTGACAATTATAATAAAAGAATGAAAAATAGAGATTTAAAAAATTTTGTTCCGGAAACTATTTTCCACATATATAATAGAGGCAATAATAAAGAAAAGATATTTTTTGATGATCAAGACTATAGAGCTTTTCTTTTTCGACTTGGATTATGTTTTGGATTTACTGAAGAAGAATTAAATAAGGAAAAGCTTATAGCTATACCCTACTCTAGAATAAGAATTACTTCAATAAATAAAAATAATTTCAAGTTACATGCTTTTTGTCTAATGCCTAATCATTTTCATTTAATGATCGAACAAATTGGGAATATTCCAATTTCAAATTTAATGTTAAAAACTTGCACAAGTTACGCAAAATATATTAACAAAAAATACAAAAGAATTGGACACATTTTTCAAGACCAATTTAAGGCTGTATTAATAGAAGATAATCCTCAACTCATGTGGACATCAGCTTACATACACATGAATGCAGTAAAAAACAAAATCGTAAAACATCCATCAGAATATATGTGGAGTAGTTATAATGATTATGCAAAAGAAAGAAATTTACTAATAGTGAATAAAGAATTATTAATATCTACCTTTGGCGACATAGAAAATTTCATAAAACAAACACTAATCTACTATGTCAAAGGTGCCCTTTGACAATCTTTGATATTTCATTTTTAACATTACTACACTCCTTCTCTTTTTATATAAATAAAATCCAAAAGAAAATCCATAATTAAACCAATACCTAAAAACATTAATGGGCGATAAAAAAGCATTAATACTGCAAAAAAAGTTATTATTTTCCAGTTTTTATGAATAAAGTGAGTCTTAAATGGATTTCTTTTTGGGTGATAAATCGGACGAGAAAATAAATGATCTAAGTCAATTAAATTTGAACCCAACATAAGCACTAGGTCTATATAATTTGGATTAATGTTTTGAACATGCATCAAGGCATAAAATACGATTAAATTTGATGCAACATGTGTGGGTGTAATCATTTCTAGATACAAGCCAGCGAGGCAATACCATCTCCGGAACGCAGGCGCATAATCGTCACCCCTTGAGTCTGACGGCCGAGAGAAGAGATATCTTTTAAAGCTGTCCTAATAACCTGTCCTTTTTTAGACATAGCAATTAACTCCATTTCCTCTCCGGTTAAAACTTTTGCTACAATAAGCTTTCCAGTTTTTGAAGTCACTTTAGCTGTTTTTACACCAGAACCACCACGCTTCTGAACTTTGTATTCTTTTAAGTTGGTCTTCTTACCGAAGCCATTAGCACTCATAGTTAGAAATGCACCTTTTTCTGTACTTTTTTTCACAACATCAACGCCAATAGCTTCATCAGTTTTTTTCAATTTAATACCACAAACTCCTCCAGCTGTTCTTCCCATTTCACGCACGTCGGATTCTTTAAACCTAATAGATTGACCATCCATTGTCGCAATCATAACTTCATCTCCTTTTTCTGTAGAAAGTGCAGAAATAAGCTGGTCGTTTTTATCTAAACGAATAGCGATAATACCACTTCGACGCACATCTTTAAAACTTTCAGAAGACATTTTCTTGGCAGTACCAGCTCTAGTTACCAACATTAGTGAAGATGGAGATTTTGCTAGATCTTTTGGTAAAGCTAGAATAGAAGTCACTTTTTCCTCTCCCGAAAGAGCTAAAAAGTTCATAATGGATTTACCGCGAGTGGCTCGTCGGCCTTCAGGAATCTCATACATTTTCATTTGATAAACCTTTCCTAAATTTGTAAAGAAGAGCAAATTGCTATGAGTCGAGCCGGAAACAAGCATAGTCACAAAATCCTCTTCTTTTGTTTCTAAATCAACTACTCCTACTCCTCCCCTTTTTTGAGCATGATATTCAGAAGGGTCGGTACATTTAACGTAACCACCCGCCGTGAGCACGAGCATTGTTTCTTTTTCTGGAACTAAATCCTCATCAGAAATCTCTTTGACTCCTCCTTTTACTATTTTTGTCCTTCGCTCGTCGGCATATTTCTCGCGAATTTCTTTTAATTCATCAGCGATCGTCTTGAGAATTTTTTTAGGACTAGCTAATAAATCTTTCATAGTCGCAATAAATTTCTGTTTTTCCAGAAGCTCATCTTCTACCGCCTTACGCTCCAATCCAGCCAATTTGGATAATTTCATTTCTAAAATAGCAGCCGCTTGCAAATCTGAAAACTTAAATTCTTTCATTAAATTTAGTTTAGCAATTTGAGAATTTTTGGAAGCGCGAATAACAGTAATCACACGGTCTATCTTATCTAGCGCTTTTTTCAAGCCAAGTAAAATATGTTCGCGTTCCTGCGCTTTTCTTAAATCATACGCACTTCGTCTTTTCACCACTTCTTTCCGGTGTTCAATAAAAAGATCTAAAATTGATTTAAGCGATAAGGTTTGAGGAACACCATCAACCAAAGCCACCATATTAAAATTAAAATTTGATTCAAGTTGGGTATTTTTATAAATATAATTTAAAACTTTTTCCGGATGAGCGCTCGGTTTCAGGTCTATGACAATTCTAATATCTTTTGTGGATTCATCGCGTAGCCCTTTGATACCTTCCAGTTTTTTTTCTTGAACCAATTCAGCTATCGACACAATTAAATTTGCTTTATTAACCCGAAACGGAATAGATGTGACGATAATAGAAAAGTTGCCGTCCTTTTGTTCCACTATCTCTGCCTCACCCCGACAAACAACTCCACCTCTTCCTGAACCATAAGCGTGCAATATGTCTTTATGTCCATAAGCAATCCCGCCAGTAGGAAAATCGGGTCCTTTAATAAACTGCATTAAATCTTCCGTAGTAGCATCATTATTTTCAATTAAATAATTTGTCGCATCTAATACTTCCGCCAAATTGTGTGAAGGAATATTTGTTGCCATACCAACAGCAATACCTAACGTACCATTCAGTAGAAGTGCCGGCACTGCCGTGGGAAAGACTATTGGCTCCTGCCGAGTCTGGTCATAATTCGGGCGAAAATCTACTGTTTCTTTTTCCAAATCCCGCAAAAGTTCTCCCGCAATTTTAGACATTTTTGCTTCGGTATAACGCATCGCTGCGGCATTGTCTCCATCAATGGAACCAAAATTTCCTTGACCTAAAACAAGTGGATAACGATAAGAAAATTCCTGGGCCATCCCAACCATAGAATCATAAACAGCCGTATCTCCATGAGGGTGGTATTTTCCAAGCACATCTCCAACAATAGCTGCAGATTTTCGAAAACGGGCAGAAGAAGTAAGCCCCATTTCATTCATTCCGAACAAAATTCGGCGGTGCACAGGTTTTAACCCATCCCGAACATCTGGCAGAGCACGAGCCGTGATAACAGTCATAGCATAAGCGATATAGGATTCTTTCATTTCTGCCACAATATCAACAGGCAAAATCAAATCTGCCGGTATTTCTTCTTTTGATTCAGTTGAAGGCTTTTTTGCCATAAAATTATTTAAGATTATTAAACCCGTTAGTTATACTATCTTTTAAAATGGAAAGTGGTTGTAAATCTTGGCTTATCTTTGCCTGAGTATCCGTATTTGTAAAATTTTTTCCCAAAGAGTAAATCCACAGAAAAAATAAAATAATTGCAAAAAATAAAATAAAAGTATGTAAAATATGCCTTTTCACTTCTTCTGGTTGTTGTCTAATATTGTGAATTATTTTTTTCATAACTTTATATTGACTAAACTGCTTGCAAAATAACTACTTCTCCTTCTTTATTTTCTAAATCTTTTCTCTTCAGAGTTAACTTATCCATCACTTGCGCTTTTTCTTCTCCTAATTCCTTTAAAAATACCTTAAGTGAAGTCTCATCGTAATCCATTGGTATTATTAATTTAGATTCAAGGGATGATGCAAATTTTGCAGCCGTCTTTGCATCTAACATATCTTTTCCTCCAATTGGAATAAAAATAATATCAGGACTATTAATAGCTTCATGAGATTCTTTAGAAAGCTCCAAGTCTGACAATGCGCCTAGAAAAGCAACATTGATACCATCTAAAGAAAATAAATAAACTGTATTAATATATTTTTTACCACCAATAAGAGCATTTGAAAACACACCCTTAATAAAAATTTCTTTTATTTCATAATCTCCAGGCCCATTGATGATGAAAGGTGCTCGCTCACCATGAGATAGCTGTTCTACCCCGCTATAATCAGGATGATTGGTGGTCACAAAAGCGACATCTGCGCCAAAATGGGAAGAAATGCCGGTTTTAGAGCTTTTGCTGACAGGATTAAAGGCTAAGACCATCTCCCCTTGCCCAATCTTAAAAAACTGTTTGCCAAAATATGTGATTATCATTAATTGCATTATAACAAATTTTTTGTTAAAGTAAAAGTATTAAAAGCAGGATTAGGGTAACCCTATTGAGTGTAAGCAACCTCCTTAGAACCTAAACCTTATATCCGCTTTAGAGCGGATGTTTTAATTTATGATAAAAAAAGACGAAGTATTAATCGAAGAAAATACAGTTTTAAGTTCTATCGTCGACCGTAGCGCCATTAGACCAGAAATTGATTCTCTAATAGAGGGTCGGGTAATATTAATAGAAAAATCTTCCGTTTACGTAGATTTAGCGCCCTTTGGTACCGGAATTATTTATGGCCGTGAGTTTATTAATGCCAAAGATGTTATCAATAAAATTAGTCTTGGCGACATTGTTAAGGCAAAAATTGTCGAAGTAGAAAATGAAGATGGTTACGTAGAACTTTCCTTAAAAGAAGCAAAGCAAGCTCTTTCTTGGAGTGAAGCAGAAAAAGTAATTAAGGCAAAAACAATTTTGAATTTAGAAGTAAAAGATGCTAATAAAGGAGGTCTTATTTTAGAATGGCAAGGTATTGCCGGGTTTCTTCCCGCCTCACAGCTTAAAGCTGATCATTATCCTAGAGTCCTTGATTCAGATAAAGACAAAATATTGAAAGAATTAAAAAAGCTTATCGGGGAACACATTTCAGTAATGATTATTTCCACCCTTCCAAAAGAAGGAAAATTAATATTTTCTGAAAAAGATAATAACCCTGAAGAGAAAAAGGAGATTTTAAGCAAATACAATATTGGCGATGATTTAAATTGCACCGTAGCTGGAATAGTTGATTTCGGCGTATTTCTAAAATTAGAGGACGGACTGGAAGGACTAGTGCATATTTCAGAACTTGATTGGGGGTTAGTGGAAGATCCTCGTAACATTTTTAAAATCGGTGACAAGGTAAAAGCTAAGGTAATTGAAATAAAAGATGGCAAAATATCTCTTTCTATCAAAGCATTGAAGGAAAATCCTTGGAAAGAATTTGAAGGAAAATTGAAAAAAGGAGACATCATTAAAGGTGTAGTTATCAAATACAATAAACACGGCGCGCTTATTTCTATTAAAGAAGGCGTCGCTGGATTAGTTCACAATTCAACCTTCTCTTCCGAAATAAAACTACGCGAAACATTAGAACTAGGAAAAAATTACAATTTCCAAATTACTTTATTTGAGCCAAAGGAACAAAAAATGACTTTGATACATTTGGAATAAAAAAAACAATTCTACAAAAAATCCCGCCAGAAACGGGATTTTTTGCGTAATGAAGAACGCCAGGCGTTCTTCATTTTATGTAGTTAAATTAGGAATTACTATTTCATCCGCTTCTCCAATAGCATTCATAATAGACATCACCTGTTGTGCATAACGAGGCACCACAGAAGGAGGATTATAAGCCTGCAAAATTTGTTTCAGAGTTTTATTATCATAATGATGAGCAGTGTTTGGGTTGTTCCCGCCTAAATTTTTAGCCACCACTTCAATGGCTTCTTCGTTTGATTTAAAACTAATTTTGCAAGAACCCCAACCGAAAGCATTGTTAGAAACTTTTTTACAATCAAACTTTCCACCAGTCGATTCACGAATAGCTATTGCCGGCAATAAACGCCAATCAAGATTATTTTTTTCGGCTTCTTCAACCATTTTTGCGCCAGTACCTTCTAAGGGCATATCACGCTCTTTAAAATAAGCATCAATAAATTCAGCTTTTTGGACTTTAGCCTTCAAAATTTCAACTTCGGGATCCACTGCTTGATTAATAGCGAGCATTCCAAAGGAGGTTATATTTATTTGTTTAGCTAATACATTCTGAGAAATCCCAGAATTAATACCTGTATTATAAGCATTCCCAAAAGGGAGAGTCATAGTCATAACAGGTAAAAATATCAGAGACTGGACAAAACGTATTAGGTTTTTATTTTTCATATTTGGGCGGTATGTGCTCCGCCAACGTCGCATCTGTTAAGTCAGCCAGTTTGGCTAAAAACTAAAAAACCCTTGTACTATAAGCCTTACGCGTATACTACAAAGGTACTCTAATATGATAGCATATTCTGTTTCAAAAGTCAATAGTTAGACAATAAATTTTTAATATGTCAAATTAAAAAAACCTTGTAAAATAAGAGTATTTTTTAATATACCCTTTAACAAATAAGGCTTAAAATATAACAATAAAAGACTTTTTTTATATATTTGCAAAGACAATCAAAATAAAGTAGCATAAGACTATGAATTTAGACCTAAAAACAGAAATAACCCAAATAATTAAAGTCTTAAAAAACTCTAAAAAAAATAATCTGGCTAGGCAAATTGAGGGAAACTGGGATAAAACCTGTTTACAATACTCCAAAAATTTGAATTCCTATAAAACTGCGCATAAACTTGAGCCTATTTTTGAACAAGCCCTAGCTTTAGAATTTAAAAGACTCGGCCACTTAGCGGTAAGAATAAAAGAAATAATAAAATATTTAAAGGATCATAGAGTTATTCAAACTACCCCACACCTATCCCCCGCAGGCAAACCACGCTTTTTTTTTGTAAACTGGCTGGCTTCCTTGGCACTTGAAAAAAAAGATTATTTTAACGTAGCTATGTTTTCCGGTGTTCCATTTTCTAATAAAACCCGCCCTGGCAGACTGTGTTCTAAAAATGGAGATATAAATTTAATTCCCAGCAATATGCAAGATGCCTTGGTCTACCGAAGTAAAATTACGGAAAAAACAGTCTCTGAGCTAGAAAAATTGCCACCGGAACTAAAAGAATTATTTCCGGAAGCAAAACTAGGCGACTCATACACAAAATGGGCACTTAAATCATCAGAAAAAATAGAAAGCAAATTTTTAAAAGGCAAGCCTGTTTTTTTTGATTTCAATGAGGTAATCACCAATTACCTTTTGCTCACCTTGAAAGAAAAAGATCATCCAATTTATAAAATTTTATTTACCAAAGAAAACAGGAAAAAAATGAGCTCTTTGTTTGCTAACGAGATATTTTTCTATAATTCTGTAAAAAAAGGAAAATACGAAGTGATGGAGGGTTTTAGCTTAAAAGGTGAATATTTAGAAAGTCCGTCCAAAAAAATTCTCTTAACCCCCGACAACCTTAAAAAAGAAATAGCGAATGGTTTGTGCGCCGGCTTACCGTTGAGTTTTCTAATAATTACTTTTCTGAATCATTTCAAGTGTTTTGGTTCTTTCGCCCAGACAGAATATTTGCCGATGTATAAAAAAGATTTTGAAAAAATACCTTGCCTTAAAAAATACAATATAAAAAATGCTCCGACCGATAATCTTACTACCACTGGCGGTTTTCCTTCTTCTCCCAATTTACACCCGCTCGATCTATACCTCGGTGAAAAATTAAAAATAAAAAAAGAAATGCTTTTTGGTGAAGTTATTATAACTATCAAAGATGTTCTTTTACATCAAAACTATTCTACAAATATGACAAAATAATCTTATTATGAAAAATTCTAAAAAAATAAAAAAAGTGCACTTGGTCGGTATTTGCGGAAAAGGTATGTCTGCTTTGGCTTTTATTTTAAAACAAAAGGGCGTTAAAATTAGCGGATCGGACGAGGGTTTTTATGATCCGATAGCTGGCTTGCTTAAAAAAAATGGTATAAAATTCTCTCCCTTTTATTCCCCTGCAAATATACCGAAGGATTCTGATTTAATAGTAATAGGCAAACATACCAAGCTCATCCCTGAAGAAAATAAAGAAGTAAAAGCTGCTTTTAAGTCTGGAATTAAAATCCAGTCTCTAGGGGAAGCTTTGGGAGAATTATCAAAAAAAAATGAAAATACTGTGGTAGCTGGAAGCTTCGGAAAATCCACAATGACTTCCCTTTTAGCTTGGTGCCTGGAAAACTCTAAAAAAAATCCTTCGTATTTCATCGGAGCCGTTCCTTTTGGTTTTAAAACAAATGCAAAATTAGGAAAAAGCAAACATTTTATTTTTGAAGGTGATGAATATCCTTCTGCTAATTGGGATTCAAAATCAAAATTTTTACATTTGCACCCAAAAAATTTAATTTTAATTTCCGCTGAACATGACCATATCAATGTTTTTCCAACTGAAAAAGCTTATATCCAACCCTACAAGAAACTAATCTCTTTATTACCTAAAGACGGGCTCTTGGTGGTATCTAAGGAAGGGGAAAATATCAATAAAGTAATAACCAACGCTAAATGTAAAATAATAAATTATGGCTTTGATAAAAAATCAAAGTGGTACCCTGAAAATATAATTTATGGAGAAAAAACTTCTTTCGATTTATTTAGAGGCAAAAGTAAAATAATTAATTTAGAAACAAGTTTATTAGGAAATCATAATATTGAAAATATTGTCGGCGTTTCCGCCTTTCTTTTAGAAAAAAAATTAATCACACCGAAAGAACTACAAAAATCTATTAAAACTTTTAAGGGCTTGTCTGGAAGAATTGATTTAAAAACAAAAAAATCATCTGTGCTAGTTTATGAAGGTTTCGGCTCTTCCTATTCAAAAGCCAAATCGGTTTTTGATTCTTTAAAATTACATTTTCCAGATAAAAAATTAATCACAGTATTTGAACCACATACTTTCGGCTGGAGAAATAAAGAAAATAAAAAATGGTATAAAAATATCTTCAATACTAGCTCTGCCGTTATTCTCGTTCCCCCACCTGAGCATGGCGCAAAAACTCATACTCAATTAACTTTTTCTGAAATCATTAGAGAAGTGAAAAAAAACAATACAAAAGTATGCAAAACAAAAAATGAAAAAGAAGTTTTAAGTATTCTCAAAAAAATTGTAAAGAAAGATAATCTAGTAGCGCTTATTTCTTCCGGGTCACTTTTAGGACTCACCGCTTCAATTCCAAAATTAATGGAAAAAATGTTCCCTAAATAAAAGCCTTTCTGAACTCCTCCATATCGTCAAAATGATGCTTGACACCTTTGATTTCCTGATAATCTTCGTGCCCTTTGCCGGCACAAAGAACAATATCTCCTTTTTGCGCAATTTTAATTGCTTCAAGAATCGCTTCACGTCTATTTGGTATTATTTTTACCTTTTTTAAATCTTCTGAAGATAAATTTATTTTCATCTGTTCAATAATTTTATCCGGATCTTCGCTTCGCGGATTGTCTGAAGTAAAAATAGCAATATCTGATAATCTTGCACCCAGCTTGCCCATAAGTGGACGCTTAAGCGGGTCGCGATCACCTCCGCAACCAAAGACTGAAATTACTCGCCCTGAGCTTGTCGAATAGGTTTTTATTCCTTGCACTGTTTTTAAAACATTTTGGAGAGCATCAGGAGTATGGGCATAATCTACAATTACCATAACTCCTGAGATATTTTTAAAATAATCAAATCTCCCTTTAGGTGGTAAAACATTTTTAAGTTGCTCTTTTACCTTTTCTTTATCAAAACCTAATAACACACAAGCACTCCAAACAGCCAATAAATTGTAAGCATTAAATTTACCCAGCAAGTTTGTTTTTACTTTTTCCTTGTTTATTTCAAGTTCCAGTCCAGAAAAATCTAGTTTTTTAATTTCTCCAAAGAAATAACTACTTTCTTCCCCGAAGTCAGACTTAGGGGAATTTCCCCTAAGTCTGACTTCGGGGAAATCCTGAAATCCATAGAAAAATTTACGGGCTTTTATAGCTTCTAACATTTTTATCCCGTATTCGTTATCTGTATTAGAAAGCGCAAAAGCTTTTTCATTTAACATATTAAAAAATTTCTTTTTTGCGCCAAAATAATTATCAAAATTTTGATGGTAATCTAAATGGTCGTGGGTTAAATTCGTAAAAATTCCTCCAGTAAAATTTATCCCTGCTACTCGACCCTGATCCAAGGCATGAGAAGAAACTTCCATAAAAACGTATTCACAACCTTTTTCCATCATTTTATTAAATAATCTATATAAAGTTATGGGGTCCGGAGTAGTGCCGGGAATTGGTCTATCCTCAAGAACAGTAAGAACCTCTCCGTTAATAATATTTTCTACTGTACTAATTAGTCCAGCTTTGTGCCCAAGCGCAATTGTAATTTTATAAAGCAAGGTTGCTGTTGTAGTTTTACCATTAGTTCCCGTCACTCCAACAATTTTCAACTTCACCGAAGGGTTGCCAAAAAAATGCATTCCTGCCAGCATCGCAATCCCCCGCCTTTTAAGTTTTAAACTTTTAATTATGTTTTTCATTTGGTTTTGCCAAATTTTCTAGTTCAACCTTTTGAAATCTTTCAATTTCTTTTCCATCTAAAACAATATTTTCCAAAAACATATGTTTCGGCCGAGCCCAAATAACACCATCTTCTAAATGCATATATATAACCAAATGCTCTTTTGTTTCACTGTCTTTTGCCTCAAAAAGAACCTTAACCTTAGTTCCCTTATAGTGTTTATAAACTGCGCCAATTTCTAAGTTTTTCATAAAAAATTTAATACTTTAAACTTTCTAATTAACCAACGATTTACGGTGTTGCGGAGCGTTGATGAGACCGCATTTTTTATATTTATAAACTTCACCGGTAGCTGGGTTAATGGCACCACAAGGACAAGGATCATTACGGCCAGGCTCCTTCTTCATCCCACTCACTTGCATAACTGTATCTTTTTTACCCCCAAGCTCACTTGGTTCGTCATGACTAGTAATTAAAGTTTGTTTTGGCGCATTATTTTCTGTTCCTACCCTTATCGCACTTTCAGTGTTAATCGTACCAATCAGCGAAAGAACTTGCTCTTTAAAGGTTTCTTCCATTTCTTTAAACATCATTAATCCATCTTTTTTATACTCAACAATGGGCTCTCTTTGTCCATAGGCTCTCAAATTAACCGAACCACGCAAATAATCCATCGCTTCTAAATGTTCCATCCAAAGAGTGTCAGTGGTATATAAAGCAATTCTTCTCACTGTTTCAAAGAAAGCCTCATCTCCAAGTTTTTTTCTTTTTTCTTCAATTATTTTATTAAAATCATTTCTGGTCTCCAAAATATTAACAAGCAAAGCTTCTATTTCAATTTTGTCCGCTCGTAACATTTTCTGTCTTCTTTCATAGATAATTTTACGCTGATGATTCATTACATCGTCATATTCCAAGGTATGTTTTCTGGCATCAAAATGAAAACCTTCTATCTTAGCCTGCGCTCCTTCCAGGGTTTTATTAATAAATCGATTTTCTATCGGTTGATCTTCTGGTATGCCAAACCGCCCCATCATATTTTTTATTCTTTCTGAACCAAAAACACGCATTAAATCATCTTCTAATGATACATAAAATTGTGTCGCTCCAGGATCACCCTGTCGGCCAGAACGGCCACGAAGTTGATTGTCTATTCTGCGTGCCTCATGCCTTTCTGTGCCCAAAACAAAAAGCCCCCCTACACTTTTAACAAATTCATATTCTTCTTTTATTATCGGATTTCCACCGAGCTTAATGTCAATTCCTCGTCCAGCCATATTGGTTGCAATAGTTACCGCTCCCCGCTTGCCAGCCTGAGCAATTATTTCACCCTCCTTTTCATGATTCTTTGCATTTAAAATAACATGCGGTACTCCTTCTTGTTTTAAATACATAGAAAGAAGTTCATTTTTCTCAATAGAAATTGTTCCAATTAAAACAGGTATTCCTTCCATATTTAATTCTTTTACCTTTTTCGCAATAGCCTGAAACTTGCCTTTTTCTGTTTGAAAAATTAAATCACTATAATCAAAACGGACAACTGGACGATTAGTGGGAATGATAATTACATCTAGCCCGTAAACTTTCAAAAATTCTTCCGCTGAAGTAGCTGCAGTACCGGTCATCCCAGAAAGCTTTTTATAAAATCTAAAATAATTTTGAAAAGTAATCGAACCCGAGGAACGAGTTTCTTTTTCAATTTTTACACCTTCTTTGGCTTCAATCGCCTGATGAATTCCTTCCGACCAACGCCTACCCGGTTGTAAACGGCCGGTAAAAGGATCAACAATGACGACTTCCCCTTCTTTTACGACATAGTCTTTATCCCGTTCAAAAATAGCTTGTGCTTTTACCGCTGTCTCTAAGTGATGTACATATTTAATACCCTTTTCGGTATAAATATTTTCCACTCCGAGAAGTTTTTCTGCTTTACTGATACCTTCATCGGTAAGTGAGATGGCTTTTAATTTTTCATCCACCTCATAATCTGTATCACGTTTTAACTGTTTCGCAATTTGAAAAAATTTAATATAAAAATCCTCTGAATCTCCTGAGGCAGATGAAATAATAAGCGGAGTACGCGCTTCGTCTATCAAAATAGAATCCACCTCATCAACAATTGCAAAATTATGCCCTCTTTGAACCATCTCAGGAAATGAAGTTACTAAATTATCTCGCAAATAATCAAAACCGTATTCATGGTTTGTGCCATAAGTTACATCTGCCAGATACGCTTCTTTTCTAGAGCACGGTTGCAAAAAATCGTAAACAATTTTAAATTCTCCGACTTTGTCTCGCTTTGTATCCTCTTCTTTATGAGTTGCATTGTATAAATAAGAAACATTTTGCGAATTGATAATACCCACACTTAATCCTAAAAAATTATAAACTTGACCCATTAAAACTGCCCCGATGCGTGAGAGATAATCATTCACAGTAACAATGTGCACTCCCTTTCCCGACAGTGCATTCAAGTACGCTGGCAAAACGGCCACCAAAGTTTTTCCTTCACCGGTTCTCATTTCAGAAATTTTACCTTGATGTAGAACAATACCTCCAATAAGTTGAACATCGTAATGTCTTTCTTTTAAATTTCTCTTGGCCGCCTCTCGCACCAAAGCGAAAGCCTCTGGCAATAAATCATCCAAGCTTTCTCCTTTTGCTAACCTTTCTTTAAATTCCTGTGTTTTTAAGGGAAAATCTGAATCAGACAACTTTAAAAAAGTCTCCTCTAGGGAATTTATTTTAGCTATTATTTCCTTTGTATCTTTAATGAATTTAGAGCTTTCGTCCCCAAATATTTTACTGAATAAACTCATAGACATATACTAACATAAAATAAAAAAAACTTCCGACTTTCGACGGAAGTTTTTCAAAAAGACAAAATGAAACTATGCTCGTTTCTTTCCCTTCTTTGCTGCCTTTTTCTTTCCCTTCTTTGCTGCCTTCTTTGCTTTCTTTTTTGCTGCCATAATATTTTTTTAAATTAAATTATTAAATTAGTTTACAATAAACCGACCAAAATATTTATTGCTTCAAACTAATTTAATTATCTCGCATATCAAAACATAATACAATACTTTTTTTACAAAACTGTGGATAACTCTTCGACTTCGCTCAGAATAAACTTTTTAAAAATAAAAAAACACAAAAAATTATTTTGTGTTTTTTTATTTTTTTATTTTCATTTGAGGCGGGTGATGGCGAAACTCCAACATATGTGCCTATGTGAGTGCGATCACCCGCCACAGATAAAAACAATTCTTCGTAAAAAATTATATCACAATAAAGATTAAAACGCTTCAAGTAATTAATTTATCAGGGAAATTAAGTTTTTGGGATTGGTTAAAACCGGTGTAAAATTTAAGTTTTTTCCAAGTTTGTATTTTTCCGCTAATTCATAAGTAAACCGTAGCACAGAGTAATCTTCTAGTCCTATCCCCACGGAATCATAAAGAGTGATCTCCGTCTCTGAGCTCCGTCCTTCTTTTATCCCAGTAAAAAGTTCATAAAGTTCAGCATGCAC
>JAHIVA010000036.1 GCA_018816985.1 Patescibacteria group bacterium
AAAAGAGTAATCAAAAATAGTAAAATCCACATTGCACAGGGATTAAAACCATCTAAAGCTCCCAGAATTAGAGTCAAGGCTGGTAAAGACATTTTTGAAAGATCGAGAGTACCCAAAATTGGGATTTTAATTTTCTGAGAAGCCGCTCCATTTTGACCTATACACTCTCTTAAACAACTTTCAATGTTTTCTGCAACCTGTTGATTAAAACCAACAAAATATTTAGTAGGGGTGAAAGTTACTGGTACCCATCCTCTCTCCTTTTCTGGAACTTCATATTTTTCATAAAAGTCTTTTAAAATTTTTTGATTCTCTGAATTATAAATTACCTCATATTCTTTCACCTCAATTTCTGGATATTTTTTCTCTAAGTTTTTCAAAAATTCTTTCTCCTCAGCACAACGAGGACAAATGGCACTATAAAAGAAATGAATCTGAATTTCTTCAGTTTGGGAAAAAACAAAATCAAAACTGCAGAGAGAAAGAATTAAAATCGCAAAAATCAACTTTTTTATCATATCCTTTTTATTTTAATTGATATCTTCTTAAAAGCAAAGAATTTCCTATCACTGATATGTCTGATAAAATCATACAAAGAGCTGCAACCTCTGGCTTTAATAAAAATCCCAGCCAATGATAAAAAAGACCAGCAGCTATTGGAATAGCTAAGGTATTATAAATAAAAGCCAAAAATAGATTTTGTTTTATTTTAGAGAAGGTTTTTTTCGAAAGTTTAATTGCTTTAACTACATCCCTTATATCATCTTTAACTAAAATAATTCCTCCGGTTTCTTTGGCCACATCGGTGCCAGCCCCCATAGCAATACCGATATCTGCAGCAGCTAGCATCGGAGCATCATTTATACCGTCCCCTACTGCTCCCACTACTTTTCCTTCTTTTTGAAGTTTTCTAACTTCTTTTTCTTTATTTTGGGGGAGAACCTCAGCTAAAATTTTTTCAATCCCTAATTCTTTTCCAATAGCCTGAGCGGTTTTTTTATTGTCTCCGGTAATCATCCAAATTCCCAGACCCATTTTTTTTAAATCTTTGATTGCCTCTTTAGAATATTCTTTCAAAGTATCAGCAACAGCAATTACTCCGCGGATCCCTCCGTCAACCGAAATCAACATTACTGTTTTTCCTTCTTTTTCTAATTCCCTTCCTAGATCACTCTTAATTAGCCTTCGATTCCCTAACAAAACCTCTTTTTCTTCTATCTTTCCCCTAATCCCTTTTCCCGGAATTGCCTCAAAATCTTGGACATTTAATAGATTTATTTTTCTTTTTTCAGCTTCTTTAACGATTGCTATGTCTAGAGGATGAGTAGTATTTTTAGCCAAGCTTGCTGCTAATTGCAAAACTTCGCCCCGAACATCAGTTACCTGCGGCTTTCCCTTGGTCAGAGTTCCAGTTTTATCAAAAATAAGAGTGTTTAATTCTCTAGCTTTTTCTAAATATTGTCCTCCTTTAATTAAAATTCCTTTTTCTGCTCCTTTGCTGGTTCCAGCCATTATGGCAGTTGGAGTAGCAATTCCCAAGGCACAGGGACAGGCAATAACTAAAACTGAGACTAAAGCAGTCAGAGCGAATAAAAAGGTGCTTCCTTGCCAGAAATACCAAACTATAAAAGAAAGTAGGGCAATTACCATCACGATTGGCACAAACCAAGCTATAACTTTATCTGCCATTCTTTGAATGGGTGCTTTTGAAGCCTGGGCCTCTTCCACTAATTTAATAATTTGGGCAAGAGTAGTTTCTTCTCCTACTCCAATTGCTTTAAATTTAAATACTCCTTCTTTATTAATAGTCGCCCCAAAAACTTCATCGCCCACTTTTTTATCGACTGGCATTGATTCTCCAGTAATGGTTGATTCATCAATTGTTGATTTTCCTTCGATAATAATTCCGTCTACTGGTAATTTTTCTCCAGGTCTAACAATAACTATATCTCCTTTTTTAATTTCTGTTGGAGAAACTTCTATTTCTTGACCATCTTTCAGAATCTTTGCTCTTTTTGCTTCAAGCTTCATCAGTTTTTTAATTGCTTCTCCTACTTTGCCCCGGGAAATCTTTTCCAAAAGCATACCCAAAGTAATAGTGGTCAAAACAGTTGTAGAAGCGTCATAAAATACTGGGCCTGTGATAAAAAAAGTGGCGAAAAGGGAATACAAATAAGCAGCCGATATACTTAGACTAACCAACACATTCATATCAGCTGTTTTTTGTTTTAAAGCAAAATAAGCACCCCTATAAAAAGGCCAGCCCAACACTATTTGAACTGGCGTAGCTAAAAGAAAAAGTAAAAAGTTCCATTTAGGATTATAAAAGAAAGTTGTAATAACAAATACAGGAACAGTTAGAAAAACTCCAAACCAGAATCTCTGCCATCCTTTTCTAATTTCATTCTTCATTTCTGCCTCCTTTTCCTGAATTCCGTAACCTACCCTTTCGATTACTTTTTGAATTTTTTCTCTATCACTTTTTTCTGGATCATATTCAATAGTTGCTTTCTCTAATGAAAAATTCACATTGACAGAAGCTATTCCCTCTTCTTTTAACAAAGTTCTCTCAATAGTCTTTGCGCAACTCTCACAGTGCATTCCTTTAATTTGTAAAGAAATTCTTTTCATTCTTTTACCTCTTGTGGGATAAGACAGGGGTCAATTTCTGATTTGCATTTTCCTTGTTCTATACCCTTTTTACATTGAGGGCAAACTTTATCCCACTCTCCCCTTGCCATCAATCTATCACAGTCACAAGTTCCATCTTGCCATATCCAGTCACCTAAATAGCACATTGTACAAGGCGGTTCTATACAACATTTATACTTACCAATTTTTTTTGCATCTTCAATGACCAAATAAAGCTTTGATAAAACTTTTTCTCTATTCTTTTCAAAACTATTCTCATTAATCTTTGTTATGATAAAAAATATCACAGCCCCAACTGTTATCAGAATTATTAATATAAAAATGGTTAAGTTAATTTTCATAATGATCTCCATTGATTATTTTCTAAATCAGATTTTTTAATAATAACATTATCCCCCTCTATTACATTTAGCAAATAGCCTGGCCAGCACCCGCCTGGGATTTTATTTTCTGTTCCCAGACCACTTATTGGATAGCGGTTTCCACAGTTATTACAGATCACATAGGATCCTTCTTGTCTATAACCCTTTTTTTCTGTGTAACATACATCGCAAGCATCAAAGGCCGTCTTTATTGTTCCGTCGCTTACTTTAACTACAAAAAACTTTATCTTGTTTCTGTCTGAATCGTATTCATACCATTTTGCACTATTCGTTATTTCTGACACCGGAATACTTACAAAACCTGCAGGATTAGTAGTTTCTGGACTGGCTAAATTTGATTTGAAAAGTCCAAATCCCTTTGTAAAGAAAGCTGCAACTAAAAACACAAGGCCTAAAACTAAAATCCATATTTTATTATTTTTATTTTTCATTTTATTTTTCTTTATTTAATTCTTGTTCAATAACTTGTTCAAATGCACTAAAAGGCTGAGCGCCAACTAATTCAATTTCATTAATAAAGAATGTTGGAGTTCCGCTCACACCATATCTTGAACCATCAGCAAAATCTTTCTGAATCTCAGCAGTCATTTTTCCTGAATCTAAACACTCATTGAATTTTGCTGCATCCAAGCCCAAATCTTTTGCATATCGCTTAAGACTATTTATATCTAATGCATTTTGATTCTCAAATAATTTATCATGATATTCCCAGAACTTACCTTGCTCGTCTGCACATTCTGAAGCCTCAGCTGCCTTTTGGGCATTTCTATGGAAACTCAAGGGAAAATCACGAAAAACGTGTCTCACTTTACCTGTTTTAATATAATTTTCTTCTATTTGAGGTAAGGTCTGCTTGAAAAATCTTTCACAAAAGGGACATTCATATTCAGAAAATTCTATTATTGTAACAGGGGCATTCTCAGAACCCTTTATAGGATCATCATCAACGCCTACCTCTGCTCTTGATGGCTGTTGCGGTTGAGAGAGCTGTTGGGGTGCCACTTCCTTGAATTCTCCTGCGGACTGGCCCTCAGATTCAATAACTACTCCATTAATTACAGAAGCAAGTTGATTTTGTAATTTAGTAGTGCGGTAAAAATTTATAAATGTCAAAATCAGTGCTATGGCAACCAATATCATTAAAATATTTGGATTTTCTAGTCTAATTCTAATTATTCTTTCTTGAAAATTATTAACCCATCCTTCGCTGCTCACTTTATAGCCTATTTCTTGGATTTTCTTGTCTATGGTATTAAAATCCACCTGTGAAGAATCAAACCTGATAAAAGCTTGCTCTTTGAGAAAACTTACCCTTGCATCTTTAATTCCTTTTAGCGCTCTTAATCCTCTTTCTACTTTTGCGGCACAACTTTTGCAGTGCATTCCTTTAATTTTAATTTGTTTTTGTTGAATCCTTTTTAACTCTTTTTTTGATTTGTTTTCCATATTATTGATTTAATTATTAATTTTTATCTTCCACAACCACAACCACAACCTCCACCAGAACTACCACCACAACAACTTCCGGAATTACTTGATAACTGAGGTTGTCCGGTGCTATCTATAAGTTGTATATCGCCTGTCTCCCCATCTTCAGTTATAATGGTAGCCTTATATGTTTTAAACACATCCAGTGAAAGTATTTGTTCTTTTGATGTTACTTCTGGGCTATAGCCTACATCGAATAGGTTTGGAAATTTGAATCTTACACCCTCTACACCAGTAACAGTCTTAAG
>JAHIVA010000037.1 GCA_018816985.1 Patescibacteria group bacterium
CGAGACATAATCAACAAGAAACAATTTGCAGAGTTGAATGTTTATGCAGGATTTACGATGTCGGAATTTAAAGAATTAAACGGCTGGCGGGAAACTGTTCCTGAATATGTGAAAGACTATGTTCCCGTTAATGTTTATATGAGGTAACCAAAAATATTATGCTAGATCAAACTACAAAACGAAAACTAGACTCCGCCCGACAAATTCTTGTCGGCAAAGTTCCTGATCCAAAGGCGCAGGTTGAACAAATTACAACTGCTCTTATCTATAAGTTTATGGATGATATGGATAAGGAAAACGAAGAGGTTGGATTAAAAACTCAATTTTTCGTTGATGATTGGAAAAAGTTTTCGTGGACGAAAATTTTGGACAATAAACTTTCAGGACAAGACCGTCTCGATCTTTATGTTCAAGCAATTACGAATATGCCAAAAAATCCGCATATTCCGCAATTGTTTAGAGATATCTTCAAAGGCGCATTTCTGCCATACAATGACGCGCGGACGCTCTCGCTTTTTTTGAAAGAGATCAATGAATTTAATTATGAACACAGCGAAAATTTAGGAAATGCTTTTGAATATTTGCTCTCTATTCTCGGAAGTCAAGGCGACGCGGGACAATTCCGCACACCACGCCATATCATTGATTTTATTGTTGAAGTTGTTGATCCAAAGAAAAACGAAACAATTCTTGACCCTGCTTGTGGAACAGCTGGATTTTTGATTTCCGCCTATAAACATATTTTGAAGCAGAACAAAGAAAAAACGCTCACGCCAGATGAGAAATTGAAGTTGATGAATAATCTTGCTGGCTATGATATTTCGCCTGATATGGTGAAATTGGCACTTGTGAACATGTATCTGCACGGATTCCCAGAGCCAAAAATCCACGAATATGACACTCTTTCAAGCGAAAAGCGTTGGGACGAAACTTTTGATGTCATAATGGCAAATCCGCCTTTCATGACACCGAAAGGTGGAATCGTTCCGCATAAAAGATTTTCTATCCAAGCTAATCGAGCAGAAGTATTGTTTGTAGATTATATCGTTGAGCATTTAACGATAAAGGGGCGAGCTGGAATTATCGTGCCAGAGGGCGTGATTTTTCAATCAAATAACGCTTATACGCAATTGCGTAAAAAATTAGTTGAGGATGGACTTTTTGCGGTTGTTTCGCTTCCGGCTGGTGTTTTCAATCCGTACGCGGGAGTGAAAACGAGCATTTTACTTTTTGATAATGAAATTTCCAAGAAAACAAAAAGTTTCTTGTTCTTAAAAATCCAAAATGACGGCTTTGACCTTGGCGCACAAAGACGCGAGCATAGTAAAAATGACTTGCCCTTGGCCTTGCAAATTATTAAAAAATACAAAACAGCATTAAATGACAATAATGCATTTGAATTTAGCGAAAGTGAAAAGCAAATTGCTCACCTTGTTTCTAAAGAAAAAATAATTGCAACGGGTGACTACAATCTTTCGGGTGAAAGATATAAAGAAGCCGTTGCCTTGATAAATCAAAAATGGGAAATGGTGGAATTGGGAGATATTATTACAACAATTACTCCGCCAATAAAAATTCAGAAAAATACTTTTCAACAATCTGGAAAATTTCCGATAATAGACCAATCGCAAGAAGAAATATCTGCTTGGACTAATAACGAAAAGGCGATTATCAAACCCACTAAGGCATTAGTTGTTTTTGGTGATCATACTTGTGTAATTAAGTATGTTGATTATCCTTTTGCTCAGGGAGCAGATGGGATTAAAATTATAGAAACGAATGATAAATTATTACCAAAATTTCTTTATTTTTATCTAAAAAATAAACCAATAAAATCGGACGGCTACAAAAGACACTTTACGAAATTAAAATTTACAAAAATTCCACTTCCACCGATTGAAATCCAAAAAGAAATTGTTGAGCAGATTGAAAAATATCAAAATATTATTGATGGTGCAAAACAAATTATCAGCAATTACAAGCCAACAATCAAGGTTGATTCAACTTGGCAGATTATTGAATTGGGCAATTTGTTTTTAGACACAAAATTGGGATTGGTTAAGGATAAATCAATGCAAGCCGATGTTTTCCCATATCCGTATGTAAAAATGGAAAATATCTCAATAGACGGCAATTTGGAATTAAATTCTGTTGTCCATGTTGAAGCGAGCAAGGAAGAATTAGAGAAATACACCTTAAACGACGGGGATTTCATTTATAACACAAGAAACGCCCCGAACTTGGTCGGCAAATCCACTGTCTATCATGGCGAAAATGGAAAATATTTGTTCAATAATAATATTTTGAGGATTAGATTTAGAAAAGAAGCTGATTCTGATTATATTAACTACTATCTCAACACGGAAGAAGGCAAGCAAAAAATAAAAACTTTGGTAAGTGGAACAACGAGTGTTGCTGCGATATACCAGAAAAATTTTGCGACAATCACCGTGCCACTTCCGCCAATTGAAACCCAAAAAGAAATAGTTGCAGAAATTACCAAAGAAAAAGAATGTGTTCTTGCTTCTGCAAAAACAATCGATATTTTTGAGAAAAAAATATCTCAATTGATTAACGACATTTTATAAATATGCGCAAGATTGAGAATGATAAAACTAAAGACAAAGAATATGATCTCGCTTGTATAAAGTGCGACGGCGAAACTTGCCATAAGGTTTTATTTTCTGTGAATGTTTTGGAATCGGAAGACGAAATTTCCGTTTCGCGTGATTATGAAATAATAATCTGTCAGGGTTGCAAAGAGGTTTCTTTTCGTACGACATCCTCTTGTTCTGAAGATATGCGTTATGATCCAGAAACTGGCGAGACTGATTACGACGAGGATATTAAACTGTACCCAAGCCGAATTGCTGGCAGAAAGCAAGTAAAGGATATGTATTTGTTGCCAGATGAGGTTTTGAAAATTTACAAAGAAACTCACGGAGCTTTGTGTGGTCGGCTTAGTATTCTTGCTGGAATAGGAATAAGGGCATTAGTAGAAGCCGTATGTAGAGAAAAGGAGGCACAAGGCGGTAATTTAAAAAACAAGATCGATGACCTGGTTACTAAAGGCGTGCTAACGCACGATAGCGCAGAAACTTTGCACAGTACAAGACTATTAGGCAATAACTCAGCCCACGAAACAATCGCCGCAAACGATGACGAGCTTGATATTGCTATGGATATTGTTGAAAACCTCATAAAAACTGTTTATGTAATTCCGCAAAAAGCGAAACGCTTGAATAAGAAATAAAATATGGCAGAAATAATTCAACAATTATGGATATTGGGGGCGGGTCTTTTGCAAAATCTTGATCCGTCTTTGTTTCAAAATGTCATCATTGGTATTTTAATGGTGCTTATTTTTATTGGGGAACAAATTTTTTCTGAGGTAAAAACGCAAAAGAAAAGGGGTGAGTTTTCAAAAATGGTCATTTTTTACGAAATTCTTAATATCACTAGCACTGCCGTCTTGGCTGTACTATCAATTTTTATAATTTCTTTTTTTAAGGACTCCATTGATAATCAGCAGATTCATAGCATTGGACTAAAATCAAAACTAATAGTTGCTATTTTTACAGCTGTTGTAGCTTTTATTCTGATCAAACCAATATTTAAATTTCAAGTATTTTTCAGAGGAAAGAGGCATAAATTCGAAATAGATTTTTTAAAAAGTCTAAATTTCTCAAAAATATTTAAATTTAGAAATCAGGCAAAAGCAGAGAAAATGGTTAGAGCTTGGAATTCGTTTTGGTCTGAAAAGTCGGAATTTAATGAAAGAGATTTTACAAACATTTTTATATCTCATATTGATAACGCTATAAAGCATGAAAGATTTGAGCTTGCAATTCAACTTTCACAAACATATATAAACAACATTGAAAAAAGAGATCGTTTTTCAATAGGCTACGATATTTTGCCGAAAATTTTTGAGTGGAACGAATTTTTTTGGAATGAGCAACAACTTTGGCTAAAGGGTTATGATACGGAAAAGAAAATACAAAGTTTCATTTCACAAAAACACTTTCCGACTTTTAGAAATTGGGCGTTAAAACTGTATAAA
>JAHIVA010000038.1 GCA_018816985.1 Patescibacteria group bacterium
ACGCCGACTTTACCCCGGCTGTCACCGATGTCGCCATTCCAATCGGTTTTTACGACGGAATCACTAAAATCTCCGGTGACGCCGATTTAGTTGAAGGCAATATCGCTTCCGGGGTCAATATCTTTGGTGTGGCTGGGAGCGCAGCCGGCCCCGGTCTATCCAAGACCGGACAAACGACAGTGTATCAAACAAACGACGACGGAACCTATCAGAAAGGATTTGCCGGCACCCGTTTTACTGATAATGGCAATGGCACGATTACCGACAACGCCACCACTTTGATGTGGGTAAAAGATCACAATGCTGTCGGTGCGCCGTTTAATGCCATAATGACTTGGACTAATGCCATTACCAATTGCGAAGCTTTGTCTTACGCCGGGCAGACAGATTGGCGGCTGCCCAACTTAAAGGAATTACAATCGATAGCGGACTACGGTCGATCTAGTCCGGCGATAGATCCATTATTCACCAATACTCAGTCGGACAACTATTGGTCGAGTACTACCTATGCCAATAATACTTCCAATGCTTGGTATGTGTATTTCTCCTATGGCAATGTGACCAACGTTGGTAAGGCTAATAGCTACTATGTCCGCTGTGTCCGATGAATTATTTGGTGATTTGAATATTTGGTAATTTTTGCATTTTAAATTTTAATTTACAATTTAAATAAATGGCTCAATATTCACATCTCCCGATCTACAATGAAGCATTTGGATTGCTCCGTGAAATGTATAATCGAGTGCCCAAATTCAATAAACAATATAAATATTTGTTGGGAGGGGAGATGATAAAAACGAACATTGAAGCCATAAGACTTATTCTTGAAATTAATAATACGCGTGAATTAGGAATGAGAATAAAATTGCTTGGGAATCTTGTCTGGTGTTCTGAATCAATTATTATTCTTCTCCGTATTGCCAATGAGCTTAAACAACTCGGTGGCGAAAAAAGTTATCTATATTTATTAGAGAAAACGGTAGCTCTTTCAAAACAAGCTGAGGGTTGGAGGAAAAGCGTTTCAAAATAATTTATTTTGTTCGCTCCCCGGAATAATGCATTCGCTGAATGCGTTAGCGTGGGTTTGAGAATTCAGTTTCCGCCCTTCATTATCATGGAGGATAATGTATACGAGAGACACGGTTAGTCGGAAACTTTTTAATTATACTCAGTCGGACAACTATTGGTCGAGTACTACCTATGCCAATAATACGACCAATGCTTGGAATGTGAATTTCAACAATGGCAATGTGAACAACAATGATAAGGCTAATAGCTACTATGTCCGCTGTGTCCGAGCACTCCCGCCTCCAGCCCTCATTTTGTTTTAAATTTTTTATGTCAGAAATATTTACACTTGAAAAACTTTTTAAGGCTTATAATGATTGTAAAAAAGGCAAAAAGAACACTGTAAATGCTCTTAATTTTGAAATGCATCGGGAGAAGAATCTTGTTTCTATTTTAGAAGAACTTTTGTCAGGAACATATATTCCGTCGCGTCATATTCTTTTTATTGTGACACGTCCCACTCCTCGAGAGATATTTGCAGCTGATTTTAGAGATCGGGTCGTACACCATCTCTTTCACAACGAATTGCATTTATTTTGTGACAATAATTTTATTAGACATTCTTATGCTAATCGTTTGAATAAAGGTACTCATCGTGCGGTTCGAGCAGTAAAAAATTTTGTCTATCATAACCCTAATGGGTACTATCTTAAACTTGATGTTAAAAGTTTCTTCTCCTCAATCAATAAACCAATTTTATTTAAACTTGTTGAAAAAAATATTTATTTATGCGTAAAAAATAATAAATGGAAAAAAGACATGATATGGCTTGCCCACACTATTATATTTCATGATCCAACTAAAAATTTTATTTATAAAGGGGACATGAAACTTATAAAACTAATCCCAATGCATAAAACACTTTTTTATTCAGGTAAAAACAATGGCTTGCCAATAGGCAACCTCACAAGCCAATTTTTTGCTAATATTTATCTTAATGAACTCGATCAATTTGTAACTAAAACACTTAAATGTAGCAATTATGCTAGATATGTAGATGATTTTATAATGGTTGAATCTAAAAAAGACACGTTGCTTTCGTTTATAGTTCCCATTCGAGATTTTCTTAAAAAATATTTAGATCTTGATCTTCATAAAGACAAGATATGCTTTCAGCATGTTTCGAAGGGGATAGATTTTTTGGGATATTTTATAAAACCTACCCATATGGTTGTAAGGCAAAAAGTTGTTAGAAGATTTAAAAGTGAATTATATTTACGGAGAGGGAAAGAAGATGGTCTTTTTTCTGTTAATGATATATCAATGATAAAATCTTATTTTGGGCATTTCGGACATGCGGATAGTTTTAATCTTGTGGAGAAATTAAGTAGATAGTAAAATTTGTAAAAATATTCCATATACACATATTGGCCATGGCGTAAATGTGTAACTAAATATTTTTATTTGACCAATAATTTTAAACCGAGACCACTTATTATCTAACGATAGCATATATGCTATCTTAACGCAAGTATTTTAATCTATTAATGGCTACTTCTAATTCTTTTTGAGGTATTTTTTGGCTTTTCTTAATAAAAGCGTGCAATACCCAAATTGTATCATCCTGAAAAGTATAAAAAATTCTTATAGAAAAGTTACTTACAATCCTTAAACGATAAAAGGAAAGTTTGAATATCATCTTTTAAAAATTTTGTTCGATTCATAATTTATTTTTATGATTTTTAAATTTCTAGCCAAATGGGGCAGTGGTCGGAGCCATAATAATCGGAAAGCATTCCGGTACTTTTTATTTTTGATACGATTTTTTCATCAGCAAAAAAATAATCTAGTCGCCAACCGACATTGCGGTCCCGAGCACGAGTTTTAATATCCCAATAGGTATAAACATTAATTTTTTTTGGATAAAACTTTCTAAAAACATCAATAAATTTATTTTTTATTACTTTATCAATCCAAGCACGTTCAATGGGCAAGAAACCAGTATTTTCTTCATTTGCTTTTGGACGAGCGAGGTCTATTATTTCATGGGCAGTGTTTACATCTCCACAGAAAATAACGTTTTCACCATTTTTACGGAGCTTCAGGATGAATTTTAAAAAAGCGTCATAAAATTCCAATTTGTATTTTAATCTGTGTGGTCCAGCTCCGCCATTTGGAAAATATCCGGTAATGATTGTTAAATTTTTCAATTTTATTCCCAGTAATCTGCCTTCGTCGTCTAATTTTTTAATACCCATACCGTAAAAAACTTCCCGGGGTTTTTCTTTGGTATAAATAGCTACTCCACTGTAGCCTTTTTTAATTTTGGGATGGGAAAAGTAAGAATAATAGCCGAAAACACTACGCACGTTTTCGGGTAATTGTTCTGGCATGGCTTTTGTTTCTTGTAAGCAGACAATGTCTGGTTTTTTTGCAAACAGGGGAGTGAAAAATCCCTGCTTAGCCGTTGCCCGTAAACCATTAGTGTTCCAGGAAATTATTTTCATTATGTTAATCATAACATAGCCCATCAAAACAAGCTTTTTTCGGGTACGGATTTTTTGAAGCTTAAAAAATCCTGAAGTTTGCTCGCCGTTGCTCACAAAACCCCCTGCAAAAGCTATTTTGATGGGCTGTTAACCTTTATTGTGAAATTTTTTATGTATATCTCTTAAGTGTTTGTCGGTAACGTGGGTGTAGATTTGGGTGGTGCCGATGTTTGCATGACCGAGCATCGCCTGAACAGAACGCAGGTCTGCGCCATTGCTAAGTAAGTCAGTGGCGAAAACGTGGCGGATTACGTGCGGAGTTACTTTTTTTGAGATACCTGCGATGATAGCATATCTTTTTACAATTCTTTCTATTGAACGGCGAGTAAGTCTTTCCACGGAATTTCCCAAAGCCGGACTTAGGGACTTTTGTTTTTTAGAATCTGACCCTAAGTCCGGCTTTTTTGAAATCTGTACAAAAAGAGCATCAGACATATCTTTTCTTAAGGCTAAATAATCCTTTACTGCTTTTTTTGCTTCATCGGATAAAAAAACTACTCGGACTTTTCCGCCTTTTCCGCGGATAGAAAATTCATCCAGATGTAAATCTAGGTCATTTTGTAGAGAGCATAATTCGGAAACACGAAGGCCAGTAGAAAAAAGCATTTCCAAGATTGCTTTATCGCGGGCTCTTCTTTCTAAGTTTTTCTCCTTATTCGGAGCAGCTAAAAGCCTTTTTAATTCTTCTTGGGAAATGATGTCAATTTGTCTTTCTCCGATTTTGGCTAGTTCTATATTGTCAGCTGGAAGGGAAGCGATGTTTCTTCTTATTAGAAATTTAAGAAAAGTTCTAAGGGCAATTAGATAATAATTTTGGGTTTTCTTTTTTATGGTATCTCCCGTTTTTCGGTTATTTCCAGTTGATTGGCGGTTGAGCCAAATACGAAAATCCCGGACCTTAGAATCTGTAATATTTTTTGGGTCCGTAATTTTTGTTTGCTCAAGAAAAACAGACAAATAATGGTCGTAATTTTCCACTGTTCTGATTGTTCGCCCTTTTTCTATCTCCAGATATTCCAGAAACTGGGTTTTAAGCTCTTTTAAATAAGGCATATTGCAATTATAACAGTTTTGTGTTAATATCGTGAATATGTTAGCGACTAAGAAAAAACAAACAATTATAAAGAAAAATCAAATACACGATAAAGACACAGGTTCTCCAGAGGTGCAGGTGGCTGTTTTATCCACTCAAATTTTGGAATTGGCGAAACATTTGAAGAAACATAAAAAAGACAACCATTCCCGCCGGGGGCTAATTAAAATGGTTGCCGATAGGCGTACTCATTTGAAGTATTTGGAACGTAAAAACAAGACTCGTTATACTGCTTTAATGAAGAAAATGGAACTCGCCTAATTTTTTTGTTTTTGCTAGAATTAAAATATGACAGTCATAAAACATAAAGAACAGAGGGTCGGCGTTTTTATTGATACTCAAAATTTATATCATTCGGCCCGTAACTTGTACCAAGCGCGGGTTAATTTCGGTGCGGTTTTAAAAGACGCGGTGGCTGGCAGAAAGCTTGTCCATGCTGTTGCTTATGTTATCAGCACAGAAGCTGGGGATGAAAAGAATTTTTTTGAAGCATTACAAAAGTTAGGTATTGAGACTAAAACAAAAGATTTGCAAGTATTTCATTCTGGAACAAAAAAAGGAGATTGGGATGTTGGTTTAGCCGTTGATGCTATTAAAACTGCGCCTCGCTTAGACACAGTTGTTATTGTTTCCGGCGATGGTGATTTCATTCCACTAGTGGAATATTTACAAACAATGACTCAAGTAGAAGTGATTGCTTTCGGTAAATCAACTTCCGGAAAATTACGCGAGGTTGCTGATGACTTTGTAGATCTCTCTCTTAATCCTAGGAAATATTTAATAGGCGGAAAATAATTCTTGCATTTCAGGCTAAAAATGCTAATCTAAATTAGTACTTTATTAGTTAATCAGTTCGCGTTTAGACACAAAGTAGTGTTCCAAGACTTGGAACAACACTGTAGTCTGAACACGAACTTTAAAATTATATGCAAAAAAAAGAATATAGTGTAGAAATTGGTGGAAAAATTTTAACTGCTATTTTTACCGATTTAGCTGAACAGGCGCATGGTTCAGTAATCTTAAAATATGGAGAAACTATCGTTCTTGCCACAGCTTGTATGTCTAAAGATAAACAGGCTGGCCTCGGTTATTTTAATTTAACAGTTGATTATGTGGAAAAATTTTATGCAGCCGGGAAAATTCTAGGCTCGCGTTTTGTGAGAAGGGAAGGTAAACCGTCGGAAGAAGCAGTTCTCGCCAGCCGGGTTATCGACCGAACCCTTCGTCCTCTTTTTGATCAATCAGTGCGTCATGCAGTACAAGTTATTGTGACGGTTCTTTCGGTGGATGAAAATGACCCAACGATTTTAGCGGTAAATGCCGCTTCTCTTGCTTTGGTTGTTTCTAATATCCCCTGGAATGGACCTGTTGGTTGTGTGCGAATTGGTAAATATGCAGATAAAGATAATAGTGATAATTTAATTATTAATCCTGCGCAAAGTCTTCGTATAAACGAAGATACCCAATATAAATTTGACCTGACGGTATGTGGTAAAGATGGAAATATTAATATGATAGAAGCCTCTGCTCGGCAAACTAAAGAAGAAGAGCTAGAAACGGCGCTCGAAAAAGCAAGTGCGGAGATAACTAAGTTGGAAAATTTTCAGAAAAAAATAATAGCCGAGATAGGCAAAGAAAAAAGAGTTATTGAGAAAGAAATAATAGACCCAGAATCCGTGGCTTTGTTTAATGAAAATATTTTACCGAAAATGGAGCAAGCTATTTTTGGCGAAGTGGGTAAAAAAAATATAGATGACCTGCATACTGTTTGGAATAATCTAGTGCGGGAAAAATTTCCAGAGAGAGTTGATTTTGCTTTGGAGGATGATTTATTTGATAATACGGAAAATGATATTCTGCATAAAAAAGCGATTGAAGAAAACAAAAGGGCAGACGGGAGAGCGATGGACGAACTTCGTGACTTGTATGCGCAAGCTGGAGGACTTTCTTCGCAATTACATGGTTCAGGAATTTTTTATCGTGGAGGTACTCACGTTCTTTCGGTTCTCACCTTGGGTGGTCCGGAAGATAGAAATTTAGTTGATGGCTTACAATTGAAAGTGGAGAAAAGATTTATGCATCATTATAATTTTCCACCTTATTCTGCCGGAGAAACAGGCAGAGCGGGTTTTACCAATCGTCGAGAAGTTGGGCACGGAGCATTGGCGGAAAAAGCTCTAGCAATGGTTTTGCCAACAGTGGAAGAATTTCCATATACAATGAGAGTTGTTTCTGAATCAATGGCCTCAAATGGTTCCACTTCACAAGCGAGTATTTGTGCTTCGATTTTAGCTTTAATGGACGGTGGGGTGCCGATAAAAGCTCCAGTTGCTGGTATTGCAATGGGTTTGATGTATGAGAGCGATGCAAAGTATAAAATTTTGACAGATATTCAAGGACCGGAAGATCATTATGGGGATATGGATTTTAAAATTGCTGGAACGAGAAATGGGGTAACTGCCATTCAGCTTGATGTAAAAGTAGACGGAGTACCGATAAAAATATTAGGAGAAGCGATGCGACAGTCTAAAAATGCTCGACTAGCCATTATTGATAGAATTGAAAAAGAAATTCCAAAACCGCGGGCCAATATTTCTCCCAATGCGCCAAAGATTTTAATTATTAAAATTAATCCAGAAAAAATTGGTTTGGTGATTGGTGGTGGCGGAAAAACTATCAAAGAGATTAAGGAAAAATCTGGAGCAGAAATAACGATTGAAGATGATGGAACGGTATACTTGACCGGGGTGGGAGATTCTGCTGAAAAAGCCAAAATGATAGTGGAAGAAATGACTCATGAATTTAAGGTAGGAGAAGTGCTGAAAGGCGAGGTGGTAAAAATTGCCGATTTCGGAGCATTTGTGGCCCTGAATCCTTTCACGGATGGAATGGTGCATATTTCTGAAATGGCGCCGTTTCGTGTAGAGCGAATTAACGATATAATAAAGGAGGGTATGATTGTGCCCGTAAAAATTATTAATATTGACCATGAAAGGGGGAAAATTGGCTTGTCTATTAAAGAAGCAGATAAGGATTTTTTTAATGGAAAAAAATAATGAAATAAAAAATACTATTGTGGAAACTTATGCTGGGGATATGGCGGAGGTAATTGAAAATGATAAAGAAGGATTAATTAAAAAAATAATTCATGGAGAGGAAGAGCACGAACAAGAAAAAAATAATCTGTCCCCAGAATCCAAGAAGAATAGACTTTTTATGCTTATTGGTATTTTACTGATAATGCTTGGATTGCTGGTTTTGTCTTTTTTCTTTTTAAAGAAAGACGGTAATAATACAGTGTCAGTTGAAAAGCAGTTTGTTCCGATTATTTTTAATGACCAGAGTGTTTTTCTGGAAGTTCTCGGATTTAAAAAAGAAGAAATAGTGCAAACTGTTTTAAGTGAAATCAGTAATTTAAAAGTAAAATTAGGCGGAGTGGAGGGTGTTTATCTTACGGAAAATAAGCAAATCATTGGTTTAAGACGATTTCTTTCTTTGATTAAAGGTAATTTTGTTCCTGGAGACAATCCGATTTTTATTTCTAATAATTTTTTAATGGGGGCAGTGTTTACCGGATTAAAATCTACCTTACCCAATGCTGGCGATTTTTTTATATTGCTTAAAATGCGTTCGACTGCTGATATTTTTGATTCTTTGCGTATTTGGGAAAATAAAATGTTTTTTGATTTGTATGGATTTTTCGGAGTAAAAATTTCAGCGGAGACTAACTATCTTTTGAATAAAGAATTTCAGGATGGTGTAGTGGAAAATAAAAATGCGCGTATGCTTTATGACAAAGATGGAGGCATTGTAATGATGTATATTTTTGCCAATGATAATTCTATTATCATTACCGATTCTCAATTCGCTGCACACGAAATAATGCTTCGTCTCGCTTCAGCGCAAAAGAAACAGTAGGAAGTGGGGGGGCAGACTTTTGAAAATTTTTTTGATATAATCACTTTAATGAAAAAGGGAAAAGAAAACTAAAAACATCCAAAGCTTTTTAGGTTTGTTTTTTAGTTTTCTTTTCCTGTTTTCCAGCTTTGTTTTCCTTCCCACTAAGA
>JAHIVA010000039.1 GCA_018816985.1 Patescibacteria group bacterium
CTCTTGGAAGATACTTTCGAGTACGATCCAGTTTACGACCAAATCCTTTCCACTTTTCAGTTTTTGGACCCCGTTAGAGAATAAAAGGCATATTTATTTTTACAATTCTTTTTGCAATACCAAACTTTGCTATTTGAATTAAGTAATCAATTCTCTAACGGGGTGGAGTAAGAGATTTCAATTGATAAATTTTTGAAGCTGGCGGAGAACAGTTCTCCGCCAGCTTTTTGGTTGAAAGTTTTTAATTAACACCCGCTGTTGGTTACCCAAAAAACCAACATCGGGTGTTGGTTCTTTACGAAGCGGGGCGTTATTGTTTAAATCCTTTAGGTTTGTTATTATGAAATATGTGCTTGTTTGCTATCGTTCGTTCATGCATTGTCTTGGATCGGAATTTATTGAAATTTCCATAGTTTAAAATCAATCAAAATTGTGAAGACATCAATGCAAAACATAAAAAAGAAAATAATTTTCATATTAAAACGTCACGATGTAAAAAGGGCGGCGATTTTTGGCTCTTTTGCCAGAGGAGAAATGAAGAAAAAAAGTGATATCGATATTTTAATAGAATTTAGAGGGGAAAAAAGCTTGCTTGATCTCGTTGGACTGAAACTTGACTTAGAGGAAACTCTAGAAAGAAAAGTAGATGTTCTCACTTATGATTCTCTTCATCCTCTTTTGAAAGATATAATTTTAAGTGAACAGAAAGTAATCTATGAAAAACCCTGAAATTTTTCTAAAACATATTTTAGAAAGTATAGGTGAAATAGAAAAGTATACAAAAAAGATCTCGAGAGATAAATTTTTTCAAACCACTCAAACCCAAGACGCGGTTGTTAGAAGATTAGAAATCATTGGAGAGGCAGTAAAGAATTTACCAGCAACTTTTAGGAATAAATATCCTGATATCCCTTGGAAAAAGATAGCGGGAATGCGAGATGTTCTTATTCATGAATATTTTGGAGTAGACTTAAGATTGGTTTGGAGGATTGCAAAGAAAGATTTACCTGAATTAAAAAATAATATTTTAAAAATATTAAAAGAGTTAAATTAAAAGGTCGAAAATTAATTAATTAATAAATTAACAAAAAAATCTATGAGCATTTCAAACATTATCAAAGACCCAAACACTAACTGGAAGTATCTTTTAATTGTTTTTATTTTGGGTGTTTTGGCTGGGGGAGGAATTTTAGCTTGGCAGTCTGGCTCGTTGCCTTCATTAACGAGTCCAACCCCAACTCCAACTCCAACGCCGCCCGTTGACGAAACCGCTGACTGGAAGGTTTATAGGAACGAGGAATATGGGTTTGAGGTATCCTTACTTGATTCTTGGAAAGGATATTCGGTTTTTGTAGGATTTTGGAGTGGAGTAACATTGGATAGCAAATCTACGAAATTCCAAGGTCCACAAATTGTAATAAGAAATCCGAAATGGACGATAAACCCTCCTAGTCTTGGGACTTATCAGGATATTCCTATAATGGTTTTTACCACGGAAGAATGGAGCCTAATTGAGGCAGGAAATTTAAATGTCAGCGCTGCTCCAGTCGGTCCAAATAAATTAGGAGAAAATCAAAAATATGTTTTTGCTTTACCTCCACGTTGGGTGGGCTTTACTGATGCTTTAGGGCAAGAAGAAGCAGTAGAAATAGTGAAAACATTTAAAGCGTTTTAGTCATCTCTGGGTTTTTTAGTAATTTCTACTCATGAGCCTTCCTTGTTTCAAATTTTTTCCACTTTCCAGTTTTTGGATTAAGAGATAGTAAATTACAGGGGTTAAATTGCAGGGGTTGCACCCCTGTAAATTTAGTAAATCTTTAAAGCTGGGGGAGGACGGGCCTCCTCCAGCTTTTTGTTTGCTGAAAGATTTTATTAAGAGTTTTAATTAACACCCGATGTTTGTTAATCCAACAACCAACATCGGGTGTTGGTTTTTTGGGTGTTGAAAAAGTGAAGAATTTAGAGTATAATACATAACTTGATATATAAAATATGAAGCAAGATTTTATTAAAATTAGAAGGGCAAGGGTTCATAATTTAAAGAATATCAGTGTTGATATTCCCAAGAATAAATTAGTAGTCATCACTGGTATTTCGGGTTCTGGAAAGTCCTCCTTGGCTTTTGATACTTTGTATGCTGAAGGCCAGCGGCGTTATGTTGAGTCGTTATCCGCTTACGCTCGTCAGTTTTTAGGAGTGATGAAAAA
>JAHIVA010000040.1 GCA_018816985.1 Patescibacteria group bacterium
ACATTGACACCAGATACTTCTATTACTGATTAAATCAGTTTTAACAAATACCCCATCTGGATGAATGTTCTGGATTTTCCCCGTTGCAGCCTGTATAGTAAAAATAATCATGGAGGAGCTAATTTCAAAAGTATTTAATTAAAATTGAGTCGGAATATAGAGATAGAAAGTTCATATTAACCTCAAGCAGTAAAACAAGAGGTAACAATGAACAATCTATCAGAGATATACATTAAGATTCAAAGTCGGCTTTTTCCAATGGTGGAAGAAGAAATTGGAGAGTTAACAGAAAAACAACAAGAATTTTTACGAATAATTGAGCTGGTAAAGCCATCAAGGTTTATTGATGGAATATTAAGCTGGTGCGGACTTGGTCGTCGGTTGAAGAGCCGGGAAAAAATGCTTCGGGCGTATTTTCTTAAATCGGTTTATGATTTGCCGACAAGCAAGGTGTTGATTGAAAATTTAAAAGGGAACTCGAGCTGGAGACAGCTTTGCGGCTGGGAATACCCGTCGCAAGTGCCCTCGGAAGCAACTTTTTCTCGTGCTTTTGGCGAATTTGCCAAGCTCAATTTGCTTGACAAAATGCATGGAGCAGTAATAGAAGAAAACTATGACGAGAAAATTGTTGGTCATGCAAGCATGGATTCAACAGCGATAAACGGTCGTGAAAAAGCATGCCGGAAAAACACACCGAAGAAAGCCCAAAAAAAGAAGAAGCGTGGTCGTAAAAGCAAAGCGGAACTGGCGACAATGAAAGAGCAAGAGCTTGCTGAAGTAAAAACTCGTCGCCTTGAGCTTCAGCCTAATCGCTGTCTTGAGGAGAATCTTTTTGATTTACCCCGAGGTTGCGATTGGGGCGGCAAGAAAAACAGCAAGGGAAAATCTGAACATTGGTGTGGCTATAAATTGCATCTGTCACTTGCTGACGGCGGAGTTCCGTTAGCGGCTATTTTGACCTCGGCATCTCCACACGACAGCCAGGTTGCAATTCCCCTGATGCAAATGACTTCGGAGCGGGCGACAATACTCTATGATTTGGCAGATTCTGCTTATGACGCGCCGGAAATCAAGGATTTTTCAAAAAAACTTGGTCGAGTTCCAATCATTGATCCGAATAAGCGCCGAGGTGAAGAAATCGAACTTTCTCCAGCCCAGAAAATCCGTTACCGCGAACGCAGCACGGTTGAGCGTGGCAATTCGGATTTGAAAGACAATTACGGAGCTCGCCACATCAGAGTCAAAGGACATGAAAAAGTCTTTTGTCATTTGATGTTCGGTGTGATTGCCATAACGGTCAAGCAGTTATTTAATATGTTGAATTAGAAACATTTAAGTTATTTTCAAGAGATAAAAATAAGTAGAGCTCGAAAATTCGAGACAGGAGGTCAACACACAAAAATTAGGATTTTGGCGGGATTTTTATAAAAAACCGCATAGGACGTGTCAAAATTGGTTTGATGCGTGAAAAATAAAATTTTAAACAAAAGGAAGCCAATAGTTTTGAAATTGGCTCTAATGTATGAAAAAGAAAAAAACTATCAGGAAGCTATTAAATGGTACAAAAAAGCCGTCGATAAAGATTTTATTTTTGCATTAAATGAGCTGGCGTATTTATATGCAAAAAGGGGAGAAAAACTTGATGAAGCGATATCTTTAATAAACAGAGCCCTAGAAAGACAACCTCAGAATGCTTGTTTCATTGATACCTATGCGTATATTTTATATAAACAAGGTAAATACGAAGAAGCTTTGGCTGGATTTCAAAAAGCCAATGAATTAAATAAAAATAATCCTGAAATAAAAAATCATTTAGGCGATACATATCTTAAGCTTGCCAATAAAACAGAAGCCCGCAAACATTGGGAAGAAGCCTTGAAGATAATTAAAGATAATGACAAACTCAAAAAAGAAATTCAGGACAAATTAGCCGGACTAAAGATCCATGGGCCCGACACGAAATAACCGCTTACCAGACTCCGCCTCTTTCTGAGCACTCAAGGCCCCCCATTAAGGTTCTTGTCAAATAAAAATAGTATCTTTATGCCCCGAAACTGTCAGATTTTCACTCAAAACGTTTTGGTTGAAATGATC
>JAHIVA010000041.1 GCA_018816985.1 Patescibacteria group bacterium
CGTGAGTAGCAAGAACCGTTCTTGCTATAACTTAAGTTCTTGCTATAAGTAATAGTCTTGATATAATGAAAATATGCAATACAACTTTTCAAATTTCAAAACAGAGCTTAAAAAGGTAGAGGAATTTTTAAGTAAAGAATATAGCCAATTAAATATCGGGCGAGCGTCGCCGATGATTCTCGACGGTGTATCTGTTGAATCATATGGTTCATATGTTCCGTTGAAGAATGTAGCTTCTATTTCTATTGAAGACCCTAAAACACTGCGTATTGCACCTTGGGATAAGTCTCAAGTAAAAGCAATTGAAAAAGCTATTGTCGGTTCAAATTTAGGGTTATCAGTGGCGACTGATGATTTAGGTATCAGGGTTATTTTTCCACAATTGACTACCGATACTAGAAAAACTTTAGTAAAAGTTTTAAAAGAAAAATTGGAAGAAAGTCGGATTAATGTGCGTCGAGAACGAGAAGCCGTGGTAGCTGATATTGAAAAACAAGAAAAGGAGGGTAAAATGACTGAAGATGAAAAATTCCGCGCTAAAGAAGAATTGCAAAAAATTATTACCGAAACAAATAGTAAGCTAGAAGCAATTTTTGAGAAAAAAGAAAAAGAAGTAATGGGTTAGTAATATGAGTATTATTATTTTTATAATAATTTTATTAGTCTTGGTTTTGGTCCATGAGTTTGGACATTTTTTTGTTGCGAAAAGATTCGGCATCAGAGTGGATGAATTTGGTTTTGGTTTTCCACCGAAATTGTTTAGTTTTAAAAAAGGGGAGACGGAATATAGTTTTAATTTATTGCCCTTAGGAGGTTTTGTGAAAATTTTTGGAGAGAGTTTAAATGAAGCTGATTTTGTAGAGGTTGGTTTTTTAGAAAAAAATGCAAACTCTCAGCAAGATTTTTCGCGTAGTTTGGTTAGTAAGCCCAAGTGGCAGCAAGCCCTAGTACTTTTTGCTGGAATTTTTGCTAATTTTTTATTAGCTTGGTTTTTATTCTCTTTTGGTTTTATGTCAGGGTTTCCAACTTCAGTTGGAAACGAGTCTGCTGGTTATCAATTACAAAACGTGAACTTAGTAATTGTCTCTGTTTTAGCAAAATCTCCTGCTGAAAATGCTGGGCTTAAAATTGGTGATAAAATAATTAATATAAAAAGTGACAATAACTTTACAACAAATATTAGTCCTGAAACTATTAAATCTTTTATGGCTGAAAGTAAGGGAAGAGAAATAGATATAGGATATATCCGAGGAGAAAATACTGAAATTAAATTAGCTCAAATTACCCCAGCCTTAAACATCCCAAAAGACAACCAAAATTTTTCAATCGGTATATCTATGGATCAAATTGGAATAGCTAAACTGCCCTTTTTTAGCGCACTTTTAGAAGGATTGCATCTAGTTTGGCTTACGGCTAAAAATACTGTTGTAGGGCTTTATGGGCTTCTAGAAGAGGCCTTAAGCGGGAGAGGTAGCCTTGCCGCAATTACCGGACCTGTGGGCATTGTGAGTATTGTTGGAGATGCTTACCAGTTTGGTTTTGTTTATCTTTTGTCTTTTGCCGCCCTTATTTCCATTAATTTAGCCATTATAAATCTTATTCCGTTTCCAGCCTTGGATGGCGGACGGCTTTTCTTTTTATTAATTGAAAAAATAAAAGGTTCACGCTTAAGTCCCAAAATAGCAAATACTTTAAATATAATTGGTTTTTATCTCCTGATATTGCTAATGTTTATTATCACTTATCATGATGTAGTTAAATTATTTTAAAATAATTTTCTGCAAGAAAAAAGGAAGTTATACACATATTCTTTGACTTTTCTATTTTATTCTTATAATATAAGGGTATGTTAAAAATAGATTCTCGCAAAACTTCAAGAAAAAAGTTTCGGATAGCGCTTTTAACAGGTGGACCGTCACTTGAACGTGGAATATCAATGAATTCGGCTCGGAGTGTGCTTGATCATTTGGGTAGCCAGGGTGTAGAGATTATTCCAATTTATTTTAATGAACAAAAAAAAGCTTACAAGATTTCCACGGCCCAACTTTATTCTAACACTCCAAGCGATTTTGATTTTAAATTAAATAAATTTAGTAAAGAACTTTCAGAATCTGAGCTGATTAAGGTTTTAAAAAGTGTGACAATTGTTTTTCCGGTAATTCATGGTTCTTTCGGTGAAGATGGGGAATTACAAAGTTTTCTTGAAAAAAACAATATTCCTTTTATTGGCTCAGGGTCAGTATCTTGTAAAAAAGTTTTTGACAAATTTAAAGCAAATGAGTATATAAAATCTCTTGGGTTTTATGCTCCGCAGTCCATTTTATTAAAAATTACCAATAGTGAAAAAGAAATTAAGAAAAAAGTTCAAGATTTTTGGAAAAATCAAAAAATAAACCGAGCGATGGTAAAGCCTGCTTCTGGAGGGTCAAGTATTGGTGTATTTTCTGTAGAAAATAAAAAAGATACAATAAAGTCTATCAATACTTTATTTAGTAAGCGAATGGATACGCGTGTGGTAGTTGAGCCCTTTGTTGAAGGCAAAGAATTTACGGTTATCATCTTACAGAATAGATTTAATATGCCAGTTGCTATATTACCAACAGAAATGGAAATGGATTATGACCAACATCAATTTTTTGATTTTCGCAAGAAATATTTACCTACCCGTCAAGTTACCTATCATTGTCCGCCTCGATTTTCAAATGAAATAATAGAAAAAATACAAATAGAAGCGGAGCAATTGTTTTCTGTTTTTGGAATGAGAGATTTTGCCCGCTTTGATGGATTTCTTTTGCCTGATGGCAACGTTTGGTTTGCTGATTTCAATCCGATTTCTGGGATGGAACAAAATAGTTTTCTATTTCAACAGTCATCTAGAATCGGTCTTTCCCATCAAGACCTGTTACGTTTTATCGTTAATAATGCTTGTCTTCGTAGAAATATTTCAAGATTAATAGAAAATCCATTTCTGGATGAAAAATTTACCCGTCGTGGCGGGAGAAAAATATTAGCCGTACTTTTTGGTGGTGACACGGCAGAAAAGCAAGTTTCACTTATGAGTGGTACTAATGTTTGGTTAAAATTACGAGGATCTATGGTTTATAAACCACATCCGTATCTCTTAGTTGAAGAAAAAGAAGTTTGGGAACTTCCTTATTCTTATATTTTAAACCATACAGTTGAAGAGATAATAAAAAATGCGGAAAAAGCTCCTAAGGATATAAAAAGACTGTTTTTCTTGATTGAAAAAGTAAAAATAAAATTATTTTTGCAAAAAACCGATGCTACTGAAGATTTTTTTATGCCAAAAAAACACACCTTAAATAAAATTTTCAAAAAATATTCACATATATTTTTAGCCTTACATGGCGGAATTGGTGAAGATGGAACAATCCAAAGAATTTTAGAAAAAAACAAAATTAAGTACAATGGTTCAGATAGTTTTACTTCAAAATTGTGTATGGATAAGTGGCTAACTAATGAAGTAATTTCTCAAGCAAATTTTAAAGGTATTGGCGTCGCTCCACATATTTTATTAAAAGTTAAAGATATTCCAAAATTATCTAATGATAAAACAAAAGAAGCCTATTGGGTTATGCTTTTAAAAACACTTGGAACAAAAACAATTATCGCGAAACCTCGAGGTGATGGTTGTTCGGCTGGAGTAGTTAGGCTTTTTAATAAAAAGGATTTAGCAACCTATATTTCATTTATAAAAAATAAGCACTCAGTTGCCACTCCGGGTACTTTTACTCATCAGTCCAGTATTATTCAAATGCCTGAAGGAGAGATAGCAGATATTATTTTCGAATCTTTTATTGAGACAGATAAGTTAAAAATTAGCGGAGGTAAAATTTCTCATATTCGAAAAAATGGTTATGTAGAAATGACCGTAGGAGTAATTGAAGAAAAACTTGCTTATGGTAGGGGTGGTCGTCTAAAAGCTTTATCTCCAAGCATAACCGTAGCAGAAGAAACAATTTTAAGTATTGAAGAAAAATTTCAAGGTGGCACGGGGGTAAATATTACTCCACCACCAACGGAAATTATTTCCCAAAAAAATATAAATAAAGTAAAAAAATCTATTGAATTAGTTGCTAAAAAACTTGGAATTCGTGGTTATGCCAGAATTGATATTTTTGTGCAAATTAAAACAGGAAATATTATCGTAATAGAAATAAATACTCTTCCCGGACTTACTCCCTCAACTGTTATTTATCATCAAGCTCTAGCTGAAAACGAGCCAATGTTTCCCAAAAAATTTTTAGAACTTATAACTGAGAACAAAGAATGAAATGACCCATTCGATAAAAACTCAGGGTCATGGTGAAAAAGACCGAACCATGAAAAGAAAAACCCCTCTTTCTTATATAGAAATATCAAAAGCGAACCTTATTCACAACTTTAAACAGTTTAAAAATTTAGCTAAAAAAGGGACTAAGTTTGCAGTAGTGGTCAAGGGAAATGCTTATGGTCATGGACAAAATGAAATAGTAAAAATTTTAAATCCACATACAGATTACTTTTTTGTAGATGGGCTGGAAGAGCTCCAATTACTACGTAAGGTCAGTCAAAAGAAAACTTTTGTTTTTGGCTATGTACAAAAACAAGATTTATTGCAGGTAATTAGATTAGGCTGTATTCTGGCTGTTTTTTCAATAGAACAATTAACGGCGATATCTGTTTTTGCCAAAAGGGCAAACCTAATTCAAAAAATCCATATTCCCATAGATGCACTTTTGGGCCGTGAGGGATTTTTATTTGATGAATTGATAGAACTTTTTCGAAAGATAAAAAGTTTAGAAAACATAAAGCTTTCCGGTATTTATGCGCATTTTGCTAATATTGAAGATGCTCGACTAACTGAGGAATCGTTTTTGCGAATAAAAAATAAAACGCATGCTTATAAACAAATTAACCGATATTTTCAAGCGCTTGAATTGGCGGAAAATTTTGGTTTTAAAAACTTGCAAACTCATATTTCTTCTACTTCCGGGCTCTTAGCTTATGAAAAAGGTAAGGGAATTCATTCAATTATTCGTTTAGGAATTGGAATATATGGTATGTGGCCTTCAACTTATTTAAAATCAAAATATAAAAATTCCAATTTTATATTAAAGCCCGTCTTGTCTTGGAAAACAAAAATTGTGCAAATAAAAATTTTACCCCCTCTTTCTACTATTGGTTATGGACTTACCTATCACACCAAAAAGGAAACAAAAATTGCACTCATTCCGCAAGGTTATGCTGATGGGTTAGATAGGAGACTTTCTAATAAAGGAGCGGTTTTAATTGCTGGTACTCGCTGTAAAATTTTAGGGCGAATATCAATGAATATGTGTATTGTTGATATAAATCATTTAAAAAATATTAAGCCCGAAGAAGAAGTTGTAATTTTGGGCTATCAGGGTAAAGAAGAAATTACTGCTGAAGAAATAGCAAAGAAAATTGGCACTATCAATTATGAAATAACTACACGCATCAGTCCGCTTTTGCCAAGGGTTGTTGTTTAGCTTATTAACCTATTATTTTGCGGGCTGCGAAGCTTTGAAGTGGAACACTATCGAAATAATGATTCTTAAGTGGAATAGTGTTTTCGAAGGGTTCAATCTGCTTGGTTAAGCTAATAAACTGGTTTAATTTTATCATAATTGAATTATTTTTGATACAAACTATGCCCATTTAACTAATTTTATTGGGATTTACAAAATGGTAAATATGTTGTATATTAATAATCAGAAAGTTAGTTTTTCGACAACCAAACGAAAGGAGGACACAATGATTATTTCTCTCAGTGGGCCCTCCGGAATCGGTAAGGGCTTCGTAAAAGAACGATTACTACAGATTTTTCCACAGATTCAGGAACTGGCATGGTTTACAACCCGTCCTCTGCGTTCGAATGAACAGCAGGGCGGAAACAGAATCCATGTTTCACTTTCTGAATTCAATCAAATGGCTGAGTTTGGTGAGATTGTCTTGGTCCAAGATCTCTTTGGTCATCGTTATGGCCTGAGAAAAGAAGACTTGTTTCCGAGTTCTGACATCAAACTGACTGAAGTGCATCCAGACAATATGTTGGAAGCAATCAGAATTAACCCAAGGATTTTCGCTATCGGTTTTGTGACGTTTGATCTTTTACTGCTCCGCAAAAGGCTTTCTGTTATACGAAAGACGGAAAGTCCGGCAGAGATAGAAAAAAGAGTTAAAAATGCCACAAGCGAGATAGAGACAATCCTACGGAGAAGATCACTGTTTGCTTCAGTGATCGAAGTTACTGAAGCAAAAGAATCTTTGGTCTTGGATGAAGTGTGTACGGTTTTGAAATCACAACTAGAAAATCAAGGAGGATAGCCATGTCTCTCAACACACAAGTTGGTAATGTGAAATTACAAACGCCGTTGCTGTTAGCTTCAGGACACATCACCGAAACACCTGAGTTCTTTCTAAGAGCTCAAACATTTGGTTGTTCGAGTATAGTCACTCGGTCGCTAAAGCAACATGTTCCGCCGGAACGATTAAAAGTTCCTGCTCCACGCTACGCAGTCTTTGACAAAGACAGCATGCTTAACTGCGAGTGGGGAAACGAAAAACCGTGGACGGAGTGGCAAGATCATGGGGTAAGTCAGGTCAAAGAGACTGGCTGTCCAGTCATTATCTCGCTTTCAGGGCGCGACTTGGATAGCTGTTGCTATTTAATTCAAACCTTTGACAAGATGGGTGTTGATGCTTTTGAAATCAACATCTCGTGCTCTCATTCCGGGGCATTACATGGGAACCTAAACGTCGACGTACTTCATCTAAAAAAACTGATGAAAACAGTGCGTGACGTTACAACGACACCCATTTGGATCAAATTGTCGTATTCGAATTTGCTGATCCCAATGGCCAAACAAGCGGAAAAACTGGGAGCTGACGCTATTGTTTGCACAAACAGCATCGGCCCTGGAATGTTGATCGACACTAAAACCGCCAAACCCAAACTTGGAATCAAGGGTGGAGGAGGTGGAGTGACGGGAAAAGCAATTTTCCCTATCGCTCTGTGGTGTGTGCATCAGCTTTCAGAGACGCTCAGCATCCCAGTCGTCGGTTGCGGTGGAATCTTCACTGCCGACGATGTAATCCAGATGCTGATGGCAGGTGCCAGCGCGGTTCAGCTTTATACAGCACCAGCGCTCAAAGGTCCGACAGTTTTCAGAAAGATTACGGCTGGCTTGAAGAGGTTTCTCGCTGAGAACCCGAAGTATGGTTCAGTTAACGACCTCGTCGGGCTCACACATGGGAAGACGGATGAACATCGGTTTTCATCACCCCGTCCGGTTGTGCTTGAAGAGAGGTGCACGGGTTGCGGAATCTGTGTTCAATCCTGTTCTTTCAATGCTCTTTCAATAGTTCGCCGCGCGAACAAAAACGCACTGGCGGTCATCACCGACAACTGCATTTCGTGCAACGCCTGCGTTGGAGTATGTCCTTCAAAATGGAATGCAATCCAACCATCATCTTAGGAGGTTCTATGGGAAAAACATACACAATTGCAGTGCACTGCGCTAAGTGCCAGACCATGCTCTACCGCTACAAAAAGGAAGGTGGAGGTATGCTCATCAAGTGTTACGCTGATATGATATCGGAGGATTTCACTAAGGGCGACCTCAAGTGTCCTGAGTGTGGCCAGGAGTTCGCTAGACACGCTATCATTCATAATCGACCCGCACACAAAATAATCCGAGGGAAAGTCTTTGTGAGGGGTCATCATGGCTGATGGCTTTACGGCGTATCATCACCAACAGGCGACTGGGTTTAACCCCGGCCGCCTGTTTCTACTTTAGATTGAATCTATTTTTAAAATAATTTGGAGTATTATTTTTATAATCAAAAATTTCGTTAGCTTCTTTGTTTAGTTTGTCTACATATTCAAAAAATTGTTTTTTATCAAAAATATTAAGCTTAAGTTCCTTGCAAACATTTTCAAGTTCTTTAATTAATTCATCACCATTTTCATTATTACTTGCCATTTTTTCCGCTTCATAATAATAACTATGTCCTGGTACTTCTACTAAAGCAAATTCGATATCTTTGTACTCATAAACTTTACTTTTTCTTACACACAACATTCCTTTACTAAATCCAAGCTCGCCAAAAATCTCAACCAGAGTATCAAATTCACCTGGTTTAGTAAAAACAGAAAGTTCTTTTCGCTGTTCAGTTCCTCCCCATTCACCAACTTTGACGATAATTTCAGGAATGCCGTTAGTGACTCTTAGTCGTATATCCTTTTTTCTTTTTTCAACTCCGCCTTCTAGGAAAGTAGAATAGTCAATCAAAACTCTATCTTTTTCTGAAGTTTTTTTCCCTTTTTCTTCGAAAAACTTCACTAAATTATCAAATTCTTCTTTTGATAAAGGTCCGCGTATTTCAATTTCTATATTTTTGTCCATTAATTTCTATATTTTAATTTTAAAAAAAGTTGCTTAACGATCATTGTAGCATAACTTCCTGTAGGTAAATAAAATGAAAGTGTTATTTTCTTTTTATTTTTATAAAGTTCGTCAGGCTCTAAATCATGAGCATACATATTAGTAGCCACTAAAAGGTTTCTCTTGTTTGGTTTTGATTGAACTGAAAGATTTTCGGCAATGAGTTCATATCCTCCCGCTTCGCAGATGTGTGGACATTGAAATAAATAATCAGTAGGTAAATATAACTTTCCAACATTTTCAAATAAACAAATTTTGCTTTTAGTATGTTTTTTAATTACCAATGAAGCTTCAGCGTTCCACAAAAAGCTGTTGTAAGCAGAAACAAAGAATGAAACCTTCTTTGGGTTCATAGATGCAAATACTTTTTTAAAATCAGAAACCTCATTAGTTTTTAATCCTACCTCCTGGGTAATATTATTCGTGATTTTTAATTGATCATAAGCTTGTTTCCAATTATTTTTCATTATTGATTTGCCGATCAAATGAGTGTTATGTGGACCACCGGGCATTCCGAATCGTTGGTTGTCATAGTAGTTAATAAAATAGAGTTGTTTATGGTCATGAATGTAGTTTAAAAGGTTATCAGCAAAGGTAGAATTTAAATTTCTTACTACAATTTTAAAAGCGTTGCCGTGAAGAGCTCTTTCCTTTATGGGTTTTTCGCCATAACCAACTATATATTTTATTTTTGCAAACTTATTTTTAAAAGTATGTTTTTTATTGAATGCTTTGATGTCTTTTTCAGATAAAATTTTCTTTACGGAAATAAGTTGTTCTGTAATTGCTTCCTCGTCCTTTAATCCCTGACAACTTACATCTTCAAATGAAAGTTTAAAAAAGACTTTAATTTGTTCCAAAACCTCAAATGTTGTAAATCCTGATTTTTGAAGCCAAATATAGGTAAATTTGCGAGGGCCACTTAAAACAAAAGATGGCATTAAAGAGACTTCTGTTACCTGAAAGTCTTCATTTATGCATTTAAGCTTATAATTCAATGAATTATTCATAATGGTTGCACTATACCACATTATTTAGATAATGCTAGTTTCCAACCATATTCTCAAGGAAGTGTTCCATTCCCTCTTAGAACAACCCAAAATAAGTCTTACAAAACAATGGTTTTTAAAATGCGGGCGATGAGGGAATCGGACCCCCGACATCGGTTTTGGAGACCGAAGTTATACCACTTAACTAATCGCCCTTATGAAATTTAACTATAATAAAAAACGACCTTAATTAGGGTCGCCTTTAGTATAGCAGAAAAGCAGGGAAAATCTATTTTTTGATTTCTTTATGCTTGGCCTGCTTTCGGCACCATTTGCAGTATTTTTTAAGCTCGATTTTTTTAGTAACGAGTTTCTTGTTCTTGCTGGACCAGTAATTTATGCGTTTGCAGGTTCCGCAGACAAGTTTTATAAGTCTATCTTGTGACATGTGTATAGATTAGTATAAAAAATACTAAAAAGCAAGTAATGATTTATCTTGATTCTTCTTCAAAAACCTGTAAAACCCAATTGACGATTGCAAGGACGATGCCGAATAGGAGAGCAGACCAAAAACTAGCTACGGTAAATCCGGGTACAATATAGCTGGCCAGCATAATAAGTAAACCATTAATTACTAAAATAAAAAGTCCCAGTGTTAAAACAGTAATAGGTAAAGTTAAAACTATAAGTATTGGACGCAAGATTAGATTAATCGCGCCGAGAACTATTGCGAGAACAAAAGCAGCGAACAGACCACTGACGTGCACTCCCGGCAAAACATAAGCGGTTATTAATATGGCTAAAGTTGAAACTAAAAAATGTATTAATGTTTTCATAATATTTTAATTATACCACTAAAAGTAAATTTTGACGCGTCAAACCACTTAATTTCTTTATCTCGCTTGAACCAAGTCATTTGGCGTTTGGCATATTTAAGTGTTTCGGTTACTACTTTTTCATAAGTCGGTTCAAAATATTCAAAACCTAGTTCTTTTAGCCGTTTATTTGAGACTCCTGATTTCTTTAGTTTTTTTATTTCGTCAAGTAGGCCGTCTTGAAACATTTTCTTCACTCTTTTTTCTATTTTCTTTTTTAATTTATTAGGTGGTAGATATAGGCCGACTTTTATAAACTTATACGGAGGAAATTCCTCCGTGATTGGGGGAACTTTACCAAAAGCCTTAGCTATTTCAATTGCCCTAATGAGCCTAATTTTATTTTTAGAGTCAATATTTTTAGCTTTTTCTGGATCTAATTTTTGTAAAGTACAAAATAATGCGGTCGCATCTTTTTGTAATAAACTCTTACGCAATTTTTCATTTGGTGGAACTTCTGGAAAAATTGTGCCTTTAGTTATGGCATCTATGTAAAATCCTGTTCCTCCGCAAATAATTGGAATCTTACCTCTTTTTGCAATATCAGCCATAACTGATATTGCTTTTTTTTGATATTTCACTACAGTAAATTTTTTCTTCGGGCTGACGACATCAAGCAAATGGTGGAGGACGCCCTTCATTTCTGTCTTTGTTATTTTCCCTGTACCTATATTTAAATTTTTATAAACTTGTCTAGAATCGGCTGAAATAATTTCCCCGCCTATTTTTTTAGCCAGACTAACGGCCAGATCACTTTTGCCGGTTGCTGTTTGGCCAAGTATTACAATAACTTTTTTAATGGTTCGGCCTTTCTCACTATGACCCTGAGTTTTTATCGAATGGGTCATTTCAAAATTTTAATATCAGCACCGATAGAATTTAGGCGTTCAGCTATTTCTTCATAACCACGATTAATCATATAAACATTACGAAGGATTGAAGTTCCGGAAGCTGCCAGCATAGAAATTAAAATAACCATTGAGGGACGCAAGGCTGGTGGACAGACGACTTGAGCAGGTTTTAAAAGTGTTCCTCCTTGAATATATACTCGGTGTGGGTCTGCTAAAGTAATATCTGCCCCTAGACGATTTAGTTCAGTGTAATAGATAGCGCGATTATCATAAACCCAGTCATGAATCATTGTCTGACCCTTAGCTACAATGGCAATGGGTACAAAAAAGGGAAGATTATCTATATTTATTCCCGGGTAAGGATTGGAATGGATTTTGTCCACTAGAGCTTTTAGTTTACTTGGAAATATTTCAATATTGGCAAGTTTTGTTCGCCCATTATAGGAAAAATATTTTTTTAAAATTTTATATTTCAAACCCATTCTTTTTAATTTTTCCAATTCCAATGAGAGAAAGTCTATCGGACATCTTGTTATCGTAAGTCTAGAATCTGTAACAATACAAGCCGAAATGAACATCATCGATTCGATTGGGTCTTCACTGTTCCAATATTCGATATTTTTATTTATTTCAGCTATTCCGTGAACAGTTAAATTTGCTGTTCCGATACCTTCAATTTTTACTCCTAATGCTTCAAGAAAAAAACAAATTTCCTGGACCATATAGTTAGCGCTAGCGAAAGAAATAGTTGTTTTACCTGGGATTAAGGCCGAAGCAGTCAAAATATTTTCACAAGCCGTATCTCCAGATTCATACATCACTATTTTTGCTTGTTTTAAATTCTTGGTGGTAATTTCATAATTTTCGGCTGTAGTTTTTATTTTTACTCCGAGTGCTTCTAGTGCATAAGTGTGAGCGGCAATCGTGCGTTTTCCTAAATTGCATCCTTGGGCATGAGGTAATAAAAAAGAGGAAAGAGCGTGAATCAAGGGACCAATTAGTATTATCACAGAGCGAGTTTTGACAGCGGAGTCAACATCTATGTCTTCTAAGGTGAATTTCTTTGGGGGAGTAATTACTACAGTATTTTGATCTTGCCACTTAACGGAAACACCAATGCTTTCCAGAATTTCAATTACTCGATAAACTTCTTCAATTCGGGCAATACCATGTAAGGTAGTTATTCCTTTGTTTAAAAGAGAGGCGCAAAGAAGCCCAACTGAGCCGTTTTTAGAAAAGTTTGTTTTGATGGTCCCGCTTAATTTTTTCCCGCCTTTTACTTGGAAGTCCATTGAACCACATAAAGAGATATTCTTTTTTATTATTTTTTTTCCCATGTGCCCAGGGAGAGAATTGAACTCTCATGATGTTGCCATCAATAGATTTTGAGTCTATCGCGTCTACCAATTCCGCCACCTGGGCAAACGTTTTTCCACATTTACACTTTACTAAATTTTTATGTTAAAATCAATCCATGTCTAATTTATATTCCAATTCAATTTTTTGGATTGACACCGATAAAATAAAACCAAATCCGTTTCAACCTAGGAGAGATTTTGATGAAGCACGATTGGGGGACTTGGCTGATTCCATAAAGCAATATGGAGTGCTTCAGCCTCTCATTGTTTCTCGCTTAGAGGTAGAAAAAGAAGGTGGCGGATTGATGACTGAATATGAACTTATCGCAGGGGAACGAAGATTGCGAGCTGCCAAACTTGCCGGAGTTTCTCAGATACCAGTTATAATTCGTATTGGAGATACGGCCATTATGAAACTAGAGCTTGCTATTATTGAAAATTTACAGCGTGAAGACCTTAATGTTGTTGACCGGGCTCGAGCTTTTTTTAGGTTAGTTACTGAATTTAAATTTACCCATAATGAAATTGCTAAAAAAATGGGTCGTAGTCGGGAATATGTTTCCAACTCTTTGCGTATTTTAACCTTGCCAGAAGAAATTCTTAATGCTTTATCTGAAGGAAAAATTACTGAAGGGCATACTCGGCCTATTTTAATGCTTGTAGACCACCCCGAAGAACAAATGGTTTTGTTTAAAGAAATTTTATATAAAAAAATAACTGTGCGTGAAGCGGAAAGGTTAGCTCGAAAAATTGCTTATGATCGTGTACGTAAAAAAGAATTTATGCCCGACCCAGAGATTGTTGAATTAGAAGAAGAATTTCAAGAAAAACTGGGTACTCGCGTCCACATAGACAGACGTGAACTGGGCGGGCAGATTAAAATTGATTTTTTTTCCACGGAAGATTTACGAACAATTTTAGATTTAATTCATAAAGGAGAAATTGAGAAAAAACCAGCCGAGATGTTAGAAAACTATATTTCTAAAAATAATCAAAACAATAATTCCACAGAGGGTGTTTCGGAACCCGAAAGTCTTCCAGCTACTAATATTCCTATTGATGACAGAACAAAAGAAGAAACAGAAAAGGATGATGCCGACCTATATAATATCTCTACTTTTAGTGTGTAATAATTTAAGATTGACCAAAAGATTTGAGCTTTGAAAGTAGGCTATTTTTTTCTAGGTATGATTTTATGTTCTTTTTTGCTACGGAGGTTTTTATATATTCAAGCCATTTACTAGAAGGTTTCGAATCTTTTCCGGTTATTATTTCCACGATATCTCCATTTTTTAATTTGGTAAAAATTTGAGACATTTTACCGTTTATCTTTGCTCCTAAAATATGATCCCCTATATCAGTATGAATTGAATAAGCAAAATCTATTGGATTAGAATCTTCAGGCAAATCTACAACATCTCCCTTGGGTGTAAAAATAAAAATACGATCACTAAAAAAATCCATCTTTAAGTGTTCAATAAAGTTTTTTTGATCATTAAAAGAATAGTTTAGTTCTTTTAATTCTTCAATCCATTTAAATTTATTTTTATCATCTTTACTTTTTTTATTACCCATTTCTTTATAAGCAAAGTGTGCCGCAACTCCATAGGCTGCCTCTGCGTGCATTTCTTTGGTTCTTATCTGAATTTCCGCTACCCCACCTAAACCAGTAAAAATAGTCGTGTGGATAGAACGATAGCCGTTTGGTTTTGGGATAGCAATATAATCTTTAATACGACCAGGTAATGGATTCCAGAGAGAATGAATTAATCCTAAAATTCTATAACATTCTTCGACTGTATCAACGACAATTCGGAGAGCCACAATATCGTAGATTTTTTCTATATCCATATCGTACTTTAGAAGTTTTTTGTAAAGACTATATTTATGTTTTATCCGATAATCTATTTCCACAAATTTTATTTTATTTTTTTCCAGTTCTTTTTTGAGTTCTTCGCTTACTTCTGTTAAATATTTTTTATAAAGTCCTTTTTTCTCTTTTAAAATTTCCTCCGTTTCTTTATATTCTTTAGGGTAAGCATATGGAAAAGCAGCATCTTCTAGTTCACCTTTAAGTTTTCCCATTCCTAAACGATTAGCGAGTGGCGCATAGACTTCAATTGACTCTACAGCGATTCTATGTCTCTTATCTTCAGGTACAAACCTTAGCGTCTTTAGATTATGAAGCCTATCAGCAAATTTTATAATAACCACTCGCAAATCATTCGCGATAGCGACGAAAAATTTACGCAGAGACTCTATATGCCTTTCATGCCCTCTGTATTTTAAAGTTCCTAATTTTGTTACTCCTTTTATTAAAAATAAAATATCAGCACCAAAATTTTCTTGTATTTCTTCCTGAGTTGCTGAAGTATCTTCTAAGACATCGTGTAATAGTCCAGCTGCAATAGTCTGTGTATCCATACCAAGATTAGCTAGAATCTTTGCGGTTTCAAAGGGATGGATAAAATAGGGTTCTCCGCTCATTCTTTTTTGTCCTAAGTGAGCTTTTTCTGCAAAATTATAGGCTTTATTAAGAAGTTCTGCTTCTTCTTTATTTATTCCTCCTTTAATTAGGTTGATTATTTCTTGAACATTCGCCATAAAACAAGTATAGCACCTACTTTAGATCTTAGAAAATGCTATTTTAGGCTTCAATTTTTGGTATTTTATGGGGGTTGTGCATTTTACAAGCTTTATTTGAGCATCGTTCCGGTATGGTTTTTGTACCTTCCATCATTAAGCTTCCACATTCTTTGCAAATATTTCCAGTAGGTTTTGCCTTGATAGCAAACTTGCAATCCGGATAATTTGAGCAGGAATAAAAAAGTCCAAATCTTCCACGTCTCTCTGAAATATCTCCTTTTTTACAAACTGGACAAATAATTCCTGTACGTTTTTTTACTTCTTCCGCTTCGTCTTTTTTTATAAATTTACACTTTGGATAGCGTGAACAAGAGATAAATGTACCTGTGCCATCGCGTCTTTCCTTAATAACTAATTTTCCTCCAAGGTTTTTTTTCTTTTTTCCTCCTGCCTTCGCCAGGGCTTCAGCAGGCAAGCCACACTCTGGACACAATTCACCTGTCTCTTTCGGACCTTTTAATTCTACACCATCCAGATTTAAAGCTCCTTCGCAGTCTGGATAATTTGAGCAGGAATAAAATTTACCTCCGCGAGAAAGCTTAATATGCATTGGGCCATTACATTTAGGACATTTTATATTTTCTGGAGCCTGACCTAAATTAGTCGCTTTTTCTAATTTTTCTTTCAATTTTACGTCTTTAGAAAAAGGAAGATAAAAATCTTTCAATGTTTTTTCATATTCACGCTCACCCCTTGATATCTCATCCAGTTCATCTTCCATTTCTGCGGTAAAACTATCAGAAATATATTTCATAAAGTGTTTTTCTAAGAAATCTGACACCACTTCGCCTACATCTGTCGGGAAAAGGGTTTTACCTTCTTTGCGTACATATCCTCGGTCTTCAATAGTTCTCATAATAGATGCATAAGTAGAAGGTCGTCCAATCCCCCTACTTTCAAGTTCTTTAATTAGGCCTGCTTCGGAATATCTACTAGGCGGTTCGGTAAATTTTTCTTCTCCATTTAAATCAAGAAGTTTTATTTTTTCTCCCTTTTTGCATAGAGGCAATTCTACGTCTTCACCTCTTGCTCCAATGTCTACTGAAAGCCAACCGGGGAAAAGTAAACGAGAACCAGTAGCAGTGAAATCCGGGATTGAAACTTCTGTAATGTTTGCGATAATTTTTGTTTTTAATAATTTTGCATCTGTCATTTGTGATGACACCGCTCTTTCCCAAATAAGTCTATATAATTTGCTTTGCTCATCTATTCCTGCTTGTAATTTTTCTATATGAGTTGGACGAATAGCTTCATGCGCCTCCTGAGCATTTTTTGATTTTGTTTTATAAATTCTAGATTCAGTGTATTGATTACCGTATTGTTTTTTAATAAACGAGGCAATTTGAGCCATAGCAATAGTTGAGAGATTTGTGCTATCTGTTCTCATATAAGTAATATGTCCGGCCTCATAAAGTTTTTGTGCTATTTGCATTGTGCGAGAAGGGGAGTATCCAAGTCGAGAGCTGGCTGTTTGTTGTAAGGTAGAGGTGGTAAAAGGAGCGCGGGGAGAGCGTTTTTGTTCATTTTCTTTCACTTCTTTTACTATCCATGTTCCTCTTTTTCCCTCAGTCATTATTTTTTCAAATAATTTCTCATCCCGTGGTTCTTCTGAACAGGTCAGGGTAATTTTTTCTTTTTTAAGTGTTTCAAATAATCCTAGTATTTTCCAAAATTTTTCCGGTACGAAAGCACGTATTTCACGTTCTCTCTCCATTATTATCCTAAGCGCAGGGGACTGAACTCTTCCGGCTGAGAGCCCATATCTAACTTTTTTCCAGATAAGCCCGCTTAAGTCGTAGCCAACTAATCTATCAAGAACCCGACGTGCTTCTTGAGCTTTACGTAAAGCTGTATCAATTTTGCGTGGATTTTTAATCGCTTCTTCTATCGCTTCTTTGGTAATTTCATGAAAAGTCACTCTTTCAATTGGCGCTGTTACTTTCTTATCTTCCCTTAAAAGAGTTTCAATATGCCAAGCGATAGCTTCTCCTTCGCGGTCAGGGTCTGTCGCTAATAATACTTCATTTGCTTTTTTCGCTAACCCTTGAAGTTCATGGACAATTTTTTCTTTACCTTTAGAAATTTCATAATGGGGGATAAAGCCACCTTCTACATCAATGGCCTGTTTATTTGATTTTGGTAAATCACGAATGTGCCCGACAGATGCGCGTACAGTAAAAGCACCTTCAAGATATTTCTCAATAGTTTTTGCTTTAGATGGTGATTCAACGATTAATAATTTCATTCCACCCAGTATTACACGAAATTGTTTTTCAATGCAAATTATGCTAACTTGATTTCTCCCATTTCTTCTTTAATTAATCCTTTAATCTCCATTACAGACAAAAGAGAATTAGCAATGGGGGTTGGCATTTTTAAAGCTCGGATTAAATCATCGCGAGGGCAAGGCTCACGCAGGATTTTTACCACTAACTTTTCCTCGGGTAATAAATCAGCAAATAATTTCGCTTGCTTTTCTTCATCTTTTTCTAATTTAAAACCAAGTGCTTCTAAAACGTCTTCCGATGAAGTGACAGGCATAGCGCCTTGGTGTAATAATTTATTTACCCCTTTTGAATTTGGAGAAAAAATTGACCCAGGCACAACTAATAAATCTCTATTATATTCTGTTGTTAGTCGAGCAGTAATAAGTGTGCCAGACCTTTCTTCCGCTTCTATAATAAGCACTGCCTTGGAAATACCAGCCATTAATCTATTTCTTTTACCAAAACCCCATAAGGTTGCCTTGAAGTTTGGTTCAAATTCGGAAATTAAACATCCGCCGTTTTGAATAATTTCTTCTGCTAATTTTGCATTTGTTTTTGGATACATTGCTTCAGTAGATAAGCCAGAACCAGGAAAAACCAAAACCTTTAATCCAATTGACAAGGCTTTCTTGTGAGCGATAGCATCAATTCCCATAGCTAGTCCGGAAACTATCACTATTGGATAGCCTTTTAGCCCTGAAATTATTTTTTCACAAGCTTCGCGTCCGTAAGAGGTAAACTTGCGTGAGCCAACAACGCAAAGATAGATTAAGTTTGCAGAAGGCATTTCTCCGACTATCCAGAGATCTTTAGGTGGTTGAGGTATTTCTAGTAGCGCCTTTGGAAATTCATTTTTTGGCAATTTTTTGATTTGCACTTTGTAATTATAACAACTTTTGTATATAATATGAATATGTTAGATATTAAATTTATCCGTGAAAATAAAGATATCGTCCAAGCTGGTGCCAAAAAGAAATGCGTGGAGGTAGATATTGAAAAATTAATTCTATTAGACGACGAACGGCTCAAACAACTTAAGGAAGTAGAAGAACTTCGTAGTGAGGTCAATAGAGTTTCTAATAACATTGTTCGTGATCAAAATCCTGCGCTTAAAATTCAGCTCATTGAAGAAATGCGTGGGGTTAAAGATGAAATTAAGGCAAAAGAAGAAATACTAAAAGCAACCATGGAAGAATGGAAAAAAATGATGTTGCAAGTACCGAATGTTCCTGATATGTCCGCACCTGAGGGTCTTAATGAAGAGGATAATAAAGAATTAAAAACTTGGGGAGAAAAACCAGTCTTTGATTTTGAACCAAAAGATCACATAGAAATTATGAATAAGCTTGACATGATTGATCTTGAGCGAGGCGTGAAAGCTCACGGCTTTCGGGGGTATTTTTTAAAAAACGACGGTGCGTTGCTTTGTTGGGCAATCTGGAATTATGCACAAGAATTTTTTTTAAAGAAAAACTTTACTCCATTTATCGCTCCAGTCATTATTAATAAAGAACACTTTTTCGGTACAGGACATCTTCCAGGTGGAGCTGAAGATATTTTCCAAACACAAGATGGTCAATATTTGGCTGGTACTGCAGAAGTTCCAATGATGGCTTACCATGCTAGTGAAATATTAAAAGAAGAGGAATTACCTAAACGTTATTTGGCTTTTTCTGCTTGTTTTAGACGTGAAGCGGGTGCGCATTCAAAAGATGTAAAAGGTCTTATTCGTGTTCATGAGTTTTATAAATTAGAACAACTTATTTTATGCAAAGCGAGTCATGAAGAATCAGTAAAATTTCATGAAGAGTTAAATAGAAATATGGAAGAATTTATTGAATCACTTAGAATTCCGTATAGACAAGTAGCAATTTGCACGGGAGATTTGAAAGGTGCGCATGTTAAGTCTTATGATACGGAACTTTGGGTACCAAAAGAAGGAAAATATCGTGAAATTGGAAGCGCTTCCTATTACCATGATTTTCAAACACGAAGATTTGGTATTCGTTATAAAGACAAAACAGGAAAAATTTTATATGCTCATTCCTTAAACGCAACAGCAATACCTACTCCGAGAATTCTGGTATCTTTAATTGAAAATTATCAGCAAGCTGACGGCTCAATAAAAATTCCGGAAGTTTTGCAAAAATATATGGGAAATAAAGAATTTATAAAATGAAACGGGACGTTTTAAATTCTCCACGCCTTTTGGAATTAAAAAGGCATAGACGAAGAATTATTCTAATTAAATTTTTTATTTTTATTTTGGGATTAATAGTTTTTTGTATTTTATTACTTTATCTTTCTAATTTAGATGTTTTAAATATTAGTAAAGTTGAAATTTTGAACAAAAATACAACAGATATGGAAGCAATTAAAAAAATGGCTGAAGAGCAAATTGCCGGAAAATATTTAGGATTATTTCCTAAAACAAATATATTTTTTTATCCCAAAAATGCCATTAAAAGTAAGTTGCAGGAAAAATTTAAAAAACTAAAAAATATAAATTTATCAATTAAAAATAACAAAATTTTAGAAATATCGTCCGAAGAACGAATTGCAAAATATACTTGGTGCGGAGTTGTTCGGCCCGCAAGCTACACGAATGATCAAAAATGTTATTTTATGGATGAAGATGGTTATATTTTTGACGAAGCGCCTTATTTTTCTGGTGAAGTTTACTTTAAATTTTATGGCATTCAATCTGAATCTTACTTTTTTAAACAAAACTTCAAGCAATTAATCATCTTTAAAGATATTTTATTAAAACTTGGTTTAAAACCTGTCAGCTTGGACATTACTGATATTGGAGACGTAGAAATTTTTCTAATGAAAGGAACATCTTCAGCTTTAGCCCCTGAACCTAAAATAATTTTTAAGATAGATGCTGATTTTCAAAATATCATAGAGAATTTAGAGACGGCCTTAAACACTGAACCGTTAAAATCAAAATTTAAAAACAAATATTCATCTTTTTTATATATTGACTTGCGGTTTGAAAATAAAGTTTATGATAAATTTCAATGAATGATTTAGGATTTTGGCAAAAATTAAAAAAACCGTTTTTTTGTCTTGCACCTATGTCAGATGTCACTGATGTTGCTTTTCGTTATATTTTGGCAAAATATGGTAAAGATAGAAAAAATAAAGATAAAATTGTTTTTTGGACAGAATTTGTTTCGGCAGATGGCTTGTGTGACAAACTTGGTAGAAAAAAATTATCACACATATTAAAATATTCGGAACAGGAAAGACCAATCGTAGCTCAAGTTTTTGGTGCTAATACAGAAAATATGAAAAAAGCTTGCCAGTATATCGCTAGTCTTGGTTTTGACGGAATAGATATTAATATGGGCTGTCCGGATAAATCAGTGATTAGTCAAGGAGCTGGCTCTGCTTTAATAAAAACTCCTCAACTTGCTAGAAAAATCATACAAGCTGCTCAAGTTGGAATTAAGGCTGCGGGTTTGCATACTCCCATATCAGTCAAAACGAGAATCGGTTTTTCTAAAGAAGAAATAGATATTTGGATTCCTGAGTTATTAAAAGAAAATATTGCTGCCTTAATAATTCATTTGCGTACCACTAAAGAACTATCACTTGTAAAAGCAAATTGGAATCATATTAAAAAAATAAAAGAACTTATTAAAAAAAGTGGTAAAGAAATTTTACTCATTGGAAACGGAGATATTATAGATTTAGGAGATGGAGAAGAAAAAGTTCTGAAGTATGGTTGTGATGGAGTGATGATTGGCCGGGGAGTTTTTGGTAATCCATGGTTTTTTGCCGGCGGGAAAAGGCAAGACCTTAAGAATTCAAAAAGGTCTTGCCTTGAGGAGCCAGCTATTTCAGTTGAAGAAAAGCTAAAAATTCTAATAGAGCATACTCAAATTTTTGACAAAGAACTTTCTAAGCCTAAATATAAAAACTTTGCTGTAATGAAAAAACATTTTAAAGCATATGTAAATGGTTTTGAGGGAGCGAAAGAACTTCGGATAAAACTAATGAAGACTGAAAATGCTAAACAGGTAGAAAAAATAATTAATGATTTTTTAAGAAAAATTTAGTATAATCATTTTATGCATGATTTAGCTTTATATCGTAAATACAGACCAAAAAGCTTCTCAGAAGTTTTAGGACAGGACCATATCGTGAAGGTGCTAGAGAGCTCAGTAGAAACAAATAAGGTCTCTCATGCTTATCTTTTTGTTGGTTCTCGTGGCATAGGCAAGACCTCTGTTGCCCGAATTTTTGCCACTAACATTGGAGTATCTACTAATGACCTTTATGAAATAGATGCTGCTTCTAACAGGGGTATTGAAGACATCAAGGAATTACGTGACGGCGTGCGAGTCTCACCTTTTGATTCAAAATATAAAGTTTACATTATAGATGAGGTGCACATGCTTTCTAAAGATGCTTGGGGAGCTCTCTTGAAAACTTTAGAAGAACCGCCGAAACACGTTATTTTTATTTTAGCTACGACTGAATTCCATAAGGTTCCAGAAACAATTATTTCTCGTTGTCAGGTTTTTACTTTTAAAAAAGCTTCCGCTTCTATCTGTAGAAAAATGCTATTAGATATCGGAAAAAAAGAAGGTTTTGAGCTAGACGCTGGTTCGGCAGAACTTTTAGCTATTTTGGCCGATGGATCGTTTCGGGATGCTCTAGGAGAGCTTCAGAAAATTATTAATTTTGCTAAAAGCAAGAAAATTAGCAGAGAAGACGTAGAAAAGATAACCGGCGCGCCAAAGACGACTCTGGTAAATGATTTCATTTCTGCGATTGTAGAAAAAAATTTAGAGGAGGGAATAACTACTGTTCAAAAAGCGTCGGAGGCAAACTTGGACATGAAACTATATTTCAAACTTATTATTCAAAAATTCCGTATGGCAATAATTTTACGTTATGCGCCAAAATTGGAAAAAGAGATGGCAGGGGATTTAGGAGAAAATGATTTAGAATTTTTGAAAATTTTAATTAAAAAGGACAAAGAAGGTATGCTACGTTCTGGAACCATAACTACTCTTCTACAAGCCTACCAGAATATGGATAATGCCTTTATAGCCGAATTACCACTCGAACTTGCTTTGGTGAAAATAATAAATAAGGAATAATAAATAAAACAAAACCCCGTCAGACGAGCACGAGGCTCTGTCTGACGGGGTTGATATCTTTACCTTAAATCCATTTTCGCCAGAGCAAGATTGGCAAGTTTTTTGAATTCGGTTCGCTTTTCGCGAAATTCCTTCTGGCGCTCGTTCAATTTGGCAAGGCCAGACTGATAGTTGTATTCCCGTGAATGATCCAGAAAGTTTTTCTCGATCCGGGCCCATAATACCCAGTCGGAAAGATTGATACCCTCCGTCATCCACCGAGGGAAAATGTCGATTTTCAAGCCATCGACATTTACTGCGTTTCCGGCGTAGGCTTCGCCGGCGCCACGAAATGGGATGAAGTAGTCGCTCCAGATATACTCTCCAGCTATAAGGCCTTCAAGAATTTCTGGAGTGATTAACCCCACCCAATCGAGCCCGTATTCATCAAAAATACGAATCCGATTATACCTCGTTCCAAAAGAACGAGGTGAACCATTAATCATTGCGCTCGGTGGTACTCTCATGAGCCACCGAGTGTTGAGCTTCGGTAGTGCCCTCACCCGATCCTCCTCGGCACTGAGAGCGTTGAGAACCTCTAGCCGAGCGAGTTGGTCGGCCTCACGTTTCTTGCGCCGAGGCACAAGAATGATTTTTAGGTACACGAAACCAAAAAATGCACCCATCAAGACGACAGCCAAAACCGTGGGTAATACATTTTGAAAGAACAACATACGCACCTCCGTAGAGACCCCAAACCGTAGTAAGGGGTTGTTATAGATACCAGCTGTGAAATTTAAGGCTTTTGCCACTGGCTACTATAAGCTTGTAATTATACATAACAATTGCCTTATTTGTCAAATCCTTAGTTATAATCTAGTTTTTTTGAAATATTTGTGTTATAAATTAGGTGTTTTAAAACATTGGGAGATCGTCTAACGGTAGGACAGCGGCCTTTGAAGCCGTGAATCTTGGTTCGATTCCAAGTCTCCCAGCCATCACGAGCAAGGTTATCTCGCTCGAGATATATAAAAATGGAAATAAAATTTGATAAATTCGAAGAACAAGTATTTCTTAACACTGTTCTAATTGAAAATCTTACTGATAAAGAATCAGGGACAGGTTTTGTTATTTCTAAGCCAATAGAAGAAGGAAAACAAAAACTTCTACTTTTTTCAAATAAACATGTATTTTGGGGTAAAAAAGATAAAGATACAGAAGGTGCAAAAAAAACATTACGTCTCACTTTTCATAAAAAGAAAGAAGATGAAACATATGAACTTGGACAAGTACATTCTTTTAATGTTGAAATTGATAGAAAATTAGGAAGTAAAAAATATTATTTTGAACACCCTAATAAAAATATAGATGTTGGATGTATAAATATATCTAACCTAA
>JAHIVA010000078.1 GCA_018816985.1 Patescibacteria group bacterium
AAGTCCTTGCGGATTATTATCAATAAGATTACAAATATTAATACACAACATTCTATAATGTTCTGCCAACTTGTCTTCAGGAATTGAAAAATCTATATACCTATATTCTTTATGCTCTTTAGCCCTTCCGCCACCTAATTGCCTGATCGCAGCATATAAATTAGTTTTTTCTCCTTTTAATATTTCAATCTTTTTGATTTCTTGATCTATTTCTTTAATTCTAGATTCTGCCATTTGGCACATTTCAACTGGGGTATTTCTCCCCGTACCTACACACGCAGCTATAAATTCTGCCAAAAAATTTTCAGACATAATTGACCTTTCTAAACTTAATTAGCTGTTACAAAGCCTAATGCTACGGAATATAGATCCTGTGTTTCGCGACAATCTTCCCACAGCACACCCCACGACACTAACCTCTCAAAATCAGCAAGTACTCTGGCCTTCACATACATACTAACTTCTCGCCATATTTCCTTCTCGCTGTCAAATACTCTAAAGGAGCAATCATCACTATCATCATATACCGCTCTCAAAGCGTGTATTGGTAATTCATCCATCCGAAACACAAACAAATATTCTTGGCTACCATCTACGGTGAGATCTATAAACAAGCCACGAAGTGTAGATGTGGCCACCACAATTTGACCGGCGTATATATCATGTTGTCTATCAGCATCATCATAACGCACCGTAACGGTTTTGGCAAGTCTAAGTTTAGGATCCACTAAACCTACACGGCCAAATAATTTACCTGGTGATACGCCTATGTCAGAAAATATCCGTTTAATTATTTCTTTCGATAAATTGTCCATTATGTTTTTAACACCCCGCGAATAATTTTATCAAACCGGCAAGAAGACTCAGGGGCTCGTCCCCTGAGATGAATTGCCGGCCTTTTTATTTTTTTGATTTGCAATATATTTTGTAATGACTTCTTCATCTACTTTACCTACACTTCCATAATATGTCGAATCATTCCATAATCCACTTCCCCAAAATTTCCGACCTTTTAAGTTAGGAAATTTTGTGAATAAATGTACTGCCGATATACTTTTTAATGTTCTTGCAATATCTATGGGCCGGTCCATAGGACCGACCTGAATAAATATATGAACATGATCCGGCATTATTTCTAACGATTGTAGCTTCCAAGCATATTCTGCACATGTTTGTGCTAGAATATGCTTGGTAGCAATTTCTACTGCTCCTGTTAAAATTTGTCTTCTGTATTTAATACAGAAGACAAAATGTATTCCTAACTCATGAACTGCATTATTTTTTTTGATTGTACGCATATACTTATATAAAATAAGATGCGTAGAACTATTAAAATTCCTGTTGATTTTTCAGAACATAAGTTTCTTCCACTTATGAAGATTTGTGCAAGCATATTCAACATACATGTTGAATATGCCTATAAGGCTAATTCTTATAATAAAACCAAAGCACATCATGCTTTGTATTCATTAATTAAAACCAATTATCCTAATATTCCTACTGGATTACTTCAATCTGTTAGAGATACTGCTATGGAAGCAGTTAAATCTGTTAAATTAAATCCTAATAAAAAACCCCGCAAATCTGACCGCTCTGCGGTCAGATTTGATACTAGATGTGTTGCCATTAGAGGTAATCTATTAACTATTTCAACTCTTGGAAAACGAGAAAAAATTCTCTTGAAAATACCTAAGTATTTTCAAGAGATATTTAATACTTGGAAATTTACTGGATTACAATTAATTTATAAATTCGATAAGAAAAAGTTTTTTATTGCTTTGAATTATCAAAAAGAAGGTCCCGATTTTCAAGATGGGCAAATATTAGGAATTGACAGAGGACTTAAGAATATAGTATATTGTTCAAATAATCATTCGGTTTCTGGTAAAACCAGAAACCGAATAAAAAGACAATATGCTTTTAATAGAAAGAAACTTCAAGCAAAAGGCACGCGTTCGGCGATGCGGCATTTATGCCGCTCTCGCCAACGCGAAGCGCGGTTTAGTTTGAATGAAAACCATATAATTAGTAAGGAGATAGCAAATTTACCTTATCAAGTTTTTGTACTAGAAAAGTTAACGGGAATATCTAACAAACGGAAAGGAAAGCGAATGAATCGCAAACTTTCCAATTGGTCATATTACCAATTGGAAAGTTTATTACAGTACAAAGCGGAAGCATTGGGTAAAAAGGTAGAATTTGTAGATGCAAGATATACAAGTCAAAAATGTAATATGTGTAGTTATACAGATCGACGCAATCGAAATTTGGAAAATTTCGTTTGCAAAGAATGTGGGCATGCAGAGCATGCAGACTTGAATGCATCTAAGAATATACGAGATCTATATATAGATCAATCCCTTAAAGGGCAGGCTGATGTCAATCAGCCAAATGTGTCCGGCCTACGGCCGGATGCAAGCTCAGGGGCTAGTCCCCTGAGTAATT